>CAIKLQ010000130.1 GCA_903828255.1 uncultured Verrucomicrobiota bacterium | reverse complement strand
CATGCCTGGGTTTCCCTGCGCGGCGTGGTCGCCAACCAGCAGAACCACAAACAACAGCTCAGCGCCCAGTTGCAACGGCTTCAGGATCACAATGCTTACTCGGACCACTACGGCGCTATCGGTGACAGCCTCTCCAGTCAATTACTCAGCGTTCTACTCGTCCAGCAAGGTTTGGATGGAACTCTCAGCTTTTTGGACACGTTGGATGCCGAAGTAAAGGCCGCATACGAAACCTCCAAGGATCCCATCCCCCAATCCTTTATCGCGGGCGTGGCCGTTGGCGGCGATCTCTCCTTCCCAGGCCGCATCGGACTGGCCATTACGCGGCTTATCGGCGAGAGCAGTATCGGCAGCGCCAAGGATGCGGCCTCCTTCGCTAGTTTTGCCGCTGGGAAGCTCTCTGATCAGTTGAACAGCCAGATCGCTAATAACGATGCCAGCCTGGCGGCGGCGGAGTATCAATCGCAGAGCGCCCTGCAGACCTCTATTCTTCTCAGCCAGGTAAACGCCGACCGCGATTCCGTCTATGCCGCCGCCGTTGCTCTCAAGCGCGCCTGGCAGAACTACGTGAGCCTGATCGCCAAAGGGAATCAAATCCAAGCGGACCTGACAGCCTTTCGCGCCCGGAACGCCTCCCAGATTCAGGAGGCGCGCTATGCGGAAACGATCTTCCGCACCTTCCGCAATGAGGATCTGGAACAGTACAACAGATCGTTCAACCTGGCGGCCCGCTATACTTTCGCCGCCGCCAAAGTTTACGACTATGAAACCGGCTTGCTGGATCCCGCGGTGGTCAGCGGTCAGGTTGGGGATTTTCTCGGGGCCACGATGTTGTCCGAACAACTCGGCGATATGGCCAACGGGGAGCCGGCACTCGGAGCGGCAGGTGGCCACACCCTTGCCAATGTCCTGGGGCAGATGAAGGCCAACTGGGCGGCGATCAAAGGCCGCTTCAGCATCAACAATCCAACCCTGGAAGCCCATGCCATCTCCCTCCGCTGGGAGCTCTTCCGCATCGGCTCTTCCCCCACGAACTCGGCTGTCCAGCAGGAATTAGACACCACCTGGCAGAACAAACTTTATACCTGTAAGGTCCCTGACATTCGCCAGGTACCGGAATTCAAGAACTTTTGCCAGGTTTACAGCCCGATGCAAACAAACGAGCCGGCTTTGGTAATCCGGTTCGCCACCGAAATTAACGCCGGCAAAAACCTGTTTGGTCTGCCACTGTCTGCGGGCGACACCTTCTACGACCCCACCCATTTCACGACGAAGGTTCGTGGCTGCGCCTTGAGCCTGGTTTCCTACAACCAGAACACCGGGGCCAGCCTTACCAAAACGCCGCGGGCTTATCTCTTCCCTGTCGGCATTGACCGGCAGCGCACCCCGATCTCCGGCGGAACCCAGGTTCGGGATTGGCAGGTGGTGGATCAGGTGTGGCCGATACCTTACCCGTCCGCGGCTGGCAACGTGGACTTGTCTCTGCAAAACCTTGGCACCGACAATGTCCATGTCATTCGCAAATTCCCCGCCCTGCTGGCCTATGACGATGGTGAGTTAGCCGCGATGCGCCCCGTTCCCTACGACGCGCGACTGGTGGGAAGATCTATCTGGAATACCGGATGGTGCCTGATCATCCCGGCCTCCAGCCTTTCGGCCTCCACCACCACGGCTCTCGACACCTTCATCCAGGGCGTGAAAGACATCAAGCTGATGCTCGAAACCTACTCCTACTCCGGCAACTAGACTCTAACTTATGCGCCTCTTATCCTACTCTCTCGCGGGTCTTCTGGCGTTGACCCCGGCCAGCCTGGTCCGCGTCCTGGCGGCGCCGGCGCCTTCGCTCACATTTTACGGCATGTTAACCGATGAGTTCGGCTGGCCGTACGCGGACAATGTTAAAGTGACCGTCACTGCCAATGGGCTGGTGGTGCTGTCCCAGCCCCTGCAACCCGCGACCGGGCGGAACTACAACTTCATCTTCCGCCTGCCCTATGACACCGGGGTCGTGGATTACTCCTCGGCTTCCGTAACTGCCGGCGATGTCATCACTATCACCGTGGCCGCCGCCGATTCCGGCAAGGTGTTGATTCAACGCACCCAGACGGTGACGGTGGCGCCCGGCACAGTGCTGAACCTCAATCTGGCCACCAGCACCGATTCCGTGGGCGACGGCCTGCCTGATGAATTGCGATTCTGGATCTGGCAAAGCCTGGGTTTGTCAGGAGCGTTTGATCCCACAAAGATCAAAGCCAGCGATGATTCGGACGGAGATGGGGTCAGCAATCTCAATGAATACCTGGCGGGAACCGATCCGGCCAATGCCTCCGATGTCTTCCAGGTTACCATCTCGGGTTCCGGAGTTCCCAACGTCGCCCGGTTGAATTTCTTCAGCGTCCCTTCAAAAAGTTACCACCTGGAGGTGGGGCAGCTCACTGGGGATACCACGATCTGGAATCCGGCTTTGTTTGCCAGCAGCCCACAAGGTCAGGCCACGAATACTTCCCTGATCGGAACGGGGCATTTCATCTCCGCCTTCGTTCCCACCGGCGGGACTAACTTGGTCTTCCGCGCGGCGATCTCAAACCCGCCCGCCAACCTCCACATAGTTCCCTGAGAGGCTGTTGGAGAAATCCCGCGCGGAGGGCCCTCGACCTCGGGCGTCGCTGGTCACCTACGCTTGCCGGTTTGGCTAGTTCCGACCGCCAGCCTTCGGGCCACCTCGCTGTGGCCGAGGACGGCTACCCTCCGGGCCTCACCCGCTTTTAGTCACACCCAAGCGACGGGGGCAACATACCCGGCGCTTGACCTGCAAAACGCCCCGGCGCACGCTGGGCAGATGGCAGTTCAATATGTACGCTTTTTCCCGAACCGGGCTGCGTCCAAGAACCCGCTTCCCTTCGGCGGGGAAGGTTCTCGGAGCCTGGTGGAAATAGCGCTTTGGACTCGGGGCCGGTGGCGGCGCCGGAGCGCGTCCGTCCGCGCGCGTAACCACTCCGGAAAGACCTCCGACGTGGTCCTCTCGCGTGCACCGGAAATACTCCCCCCGCGGCGCCCGAGGACGGGGGCGCTCCGGTGGGCGAATTTTCCAACCGGCTCGGCGCCGCGCCGCCCGATTCTGAAGCTCTGGACGATTATCGGGTTCTTGGCTGGGCTACTATCCGCTACCGCTGCCGTCGCCCCGCCGAGAATCATCATCGCCCACCGTGGGGCCAGCGGGTACCTGCCCGAGCACACGCTGCCGGCGAAGGCGCTGGCGCACGCAATGGGCGCGGATTACCTCGAACAGGATCTCGTGTTGAGCAAGGACGGCATCCCGGTGGTATTGCACGATATTTTCATTGATACCGTGACCGATGTGGCAAAGCAGTTTCCTGAGCGCAAGCGGGCGGATGGTCGTTTCTACGCGTTGGATTTTTCGGTGGCGGAGTTGAAAAAGCTCCAAGTGACCGAGCGGTTCGATCAGCGAACGGGCAAACCGGTTTTCGCGACGCGGTTTCCGCTTTGGCAAGGAAGCTTTCAAATCCCGACGTTTGAAGAGGAATTGCAGTTCATCCAGGGCCTCAACCGGACCACGGGGCGCGAGGCGGGCATCTACCCGGAGATCAAAGCGCCGTCGTGGCATCGGGAACAAGGACAGGATTTGTCCCGCATCGTCCTCGCAGTGTTGGACCGCTACGGCTACCGGACGAAAACCGACAAAGTGTTTCTCCAATGCTTCGAGTATCCGGAACTCAAGCGCCTGCGCGTGGAGCTGGGATACCGCGGGCGGCTGATCCAATTGGTCGCCGATCCGAAAGCGAGCCAGTCCGGGACCGACTTCGCGTTCCTGACCGGCCGCGCCGGCCTGGAGGAGCTTGCGAAAGTTGCCGACGGCATTGGCCCGTCGTTGGGCCAGGTGATCGCTGGCAAGCGTGACGGCAAGTTCAACATCACTGACCTGGTGAAAACGGCGCACGAGTTCAAACTCCAGGTGCATCCCTACACCATTCGCACCGATGCCCTGCCCTCGGGCGTCAAGTCGGGTGAGGAATTGTTCCACGCTTGCCTCGTCGAGGCGGGAGCCGACGGCGTGTTCACTGACCAGACCGACCGGGGCGTGGCGTTTTTGCGGGCGCTTGCGGCGAACAAAGCATTGCCTGATCGCCCACCAACGTCACCGCCCCAATAACCCGACATTTTCCAGAAACTACGTTAACCAAATTATGCAAACAATCCTACCCTCCGAATTCAAACGCCAGATGGTGCTGATTCTGGACGGCGCCCCGCACATCGTCGAAGATATGCACACCAGCGGCACCGCCCAGACCCGCCACCGGCTCCATACCCGCCTGCGCCATCTCATCCGCGGCCATGTGATTGAGCGCGTGTTCGCCGAAAACGAACGCGTGGCCGTGGCTGCGCTCGAAACCCGCCCCGTCACCTACAGCTACGCGCAGGCCGAGAGCCAGTTTTTCATTGATGCCGAGACATACGAGGAGTTCGAGTTCAGCAACGAACAACTCGGCGAGCGCCGCTGGTTTCTCAAGGAGAACGCGGAATACAAAGCCCTGCGGCTCGATGGCCGGCTCCTCGACATTGTGCTGCCGCCCCAAATTGCGCTCAAGGTGGTGGACACTACGCCGCCCAGTCGGGGCGGTTTGAACTCGGAATGGAAGGAAGCAAAACTCGAAACGGGCCTCCAAGTCATGGTGCCGCTGTTCATCGCCAACGGCGAAATGGTCCGCGTGGACACCGCCGGAAAGAAATACCTGGGCCGGGAATCGGCCGGAGAATAGCCCCACCGCTACAACCGGCCACTCCGTCGGCGGATGATCTGTGGGGACTCACACCCACTGGCGAAAATGCTTGCCGCTCGGCCCCGACGGCGTAACGTCACCGCCCGTGCAACCGATCAAGAAACAATTTCTATCCTTCATCAATATGCCTGCCCGCCTCGCCCTTTGGTTCGCCCTCGGCTTGGTCCTCGCTGGCCCCGACGCCAGCCGGGCCGCCGAGAAAAAAACCTACACCCTGGGCATGATCGCGAAATCTCAGGGCAATCAATTCTTCGAGGCCGCCCGTGCCGGGGCGAACGCTGCCGCGCGCGAACTGGGCGCCAAGCATGGCCTCACGATCAAGATTGATTGGCGCACGCCTAACGAAGAGGACGCCCAGAAGCAAGCCGAGTTCGTCGAGCAGTTGGTTCTGGGTGGCGTGGACGGAATTATCATCTCCAGTTCCGACGCCAACAAACTCACCGATGCCATTGACCGGGCGGACGCGCGGGGCATTCCGGTGATCACGTTTTCCGGCGACGTGCCGGGGAGCCGGCGCTTCCTCGCGCTCGGCGTGGATGACTTCAAGTGCGGCGAGCAGACGTTTTTGGAACTCGCAAAACTCCTGAAGGGCAAGGGCGTCGTGGCTGCGATTGACGGCAATCCCAATGCGGCGAATCTTCAGCAGCGCGCGGCCGGGTTTCGCAGCGCGGCCAAGCAATTCCCCGGGATCAAGGTGCTGGACATCTATTACCACAAGGAGACGCCGCAGGACGCCGTCGCCAAGATTGAGCAGGTCATGCAGGCGCATCCCGAAATCACCGGCTGGGGACTGCTCGGCGGCTGGCCGCTATTCACGGACAAGGCGTTGAACTGGCCGCCCGGTTCCATCCAGTGCGTCTCGGTGGATGCCCTGCCGCCGGAACTTGCCTACATCCGGAGCAAGCATGTGCAGTTGCTGCTTTCGCAGGACGTTTACGGTTACGGCTATAACTCCGTCGCGCGGCTGATCGAAAAACTCCATCTCAAGAAAACCCCGCCCGCGCCAATCGAGAACAGTCCGTTGACGCCCGTGACCCTGGCAAACGTGGACGCCTTCGCCAAGAACTGGGAAAAATGGCTGGCCAAATAAGTTGATGTCCCTGCCGCTCCGTTCCGCGCTGCGCCTGCAAGAGAGCGGGCTGTTGCTCGTCATCCTCGCCCTCGCCGCGTTACTCACTTGGTTCAGCGGTCGCGTGTCGGTCCCGGTCTTCGCGCCCGGGCCGGACGGCACGCCGCAGCGCGTCTTCACCACCGACGCCGCCGGTGAACGAGTGCCGCTGATGATCGAGAAGAACAAGTTCCTCAACGTGCAAAACCTCGCCCAACTCGCCAAGGACACGAGCTTCATCGCCATCATGGCGGTGGGCATGTCCATCGTGATCATCGCCGGTGGCATAGACCTTTCCGTGGGCGCGATCTATGCGCTCGCTTCGGTCATCGGAGCGCTGGTGTTTCACCACTACGGCCCGGGCGGGGCGGCGAGCGGCGGGCCGGTCTGGCTGGGGATCGGACTCGGGGCCATGGCCGCTTTGGGAACAGCCGCGCTCTGCGGGTTGGTCAACGGCGGATTGATCGTCGCGCTGCGCGTGCATCCTTTCATCATCACGCTCGGGGCCATGGCCATCATTCGGGGCATCGCTTTCGTCGCGACCAAGGGCCAGTCCATCGGCGGATTTCCGCCCGCGTTTCGCGGGTTGGTCCGCTACGAAGCGGGCAACAGCCTGAGCATCGTCCCGCTGACCGTCATGCTGCTGGTGACGCTTGGCGGCAGCGTCTTTCTGAAACGGCTCGTATTCGGACGCCACATCTACGCGATTGGCGGCAATGAACTGGCGGCCCGGTTCAGCGGCATTCCGATCTGGCGCGTGAAAGTGGGCGTGTATCTGCTGTCCGGTTTCACGGCCGGCATCGCCGCGCTGCTCTCGCTTGGCTACTACGGGGCCGCCACCTCGGGCGACGGCCAGGGATACGAACTCAACGTCATTGCCGCGGCGGTGGTGGGCGGGGCCAGCTTGACTGGCGGCAAAGGCTCCGCGCTGGGCGCGGTGCTCGGGGCGCTCGTCATCCAGATGATCAGCAGCGGCATTGTCATTCTGGGGATTGATCAGAATTACAGCCAGATCATCATCGGCAGCGTGGTGATCGTCGCCGTTGTGCTCGACAATCTGAACACGCGGCTGACGAACCGCCGCGCGCTAGAAAATCTCAGATGAAATTTGCGGCCAGAAAGACCGCAGCCGCAGCCGACTCGCCAGCTTCCTTCCAGATTTTTCGAAAATCTTCATTGCGGCCCTTGACCGCAAGCAAATCCGGCTTACGCTTCCAGTGGCTGACGTGGGCGTGAATGTTGGTTGTCAGTGTCAGTGGACCGCAAGTCAGTGATAGTGATCAGTTGGTAGATACGCCCACGCCAGCCTTACGTTTTCCAGGTTCATTTTCCCCCACTTGCTCCTCCAGTCTAGTTCGCGTTTGAACCGCCGCCGATCCGTCCGCGACCGCCCTACTCAACAACGGCGAACTGGTCGGGAATTGCGCTCGGCGATTGCAAGCGGGGCCGCGTCGCTCGTGCGAACCCAGCGAAAGCACTCGCCTATCCGTGCCGGGTCACACTCCTGCGCATGGGAGACCGGCGGAGTTGCCCCGGTCTTCTGAACTGATCCTCGCGCGTGACGAACGGCCCGAGGACAGCCAGCACCCGACCTGATTTTCCCCGGTTTCCCAACTCCGGGCAGCATCCGCTCGGCACCCCCTGCGGGCTTTCAAAGCCTGGAAAAAAGCCGCTTGCCACCTGCGGAGAAAGGCGTAGCGTCGCCGTCAATGGACGCGACGCAAAAGCAATCCATCCTGAACGAGTCTCCATTGGCATCCGTCACGGTGGTTTTTCGCACGGTCATTTCGTCGGTCGCGATGGCCAACGACACCTTGACGGTTTCCTTTCCGACGGCGGTGGACATAACCTTTCAGTTGGAATTCACTACGAACCGGACCTTGTCCAGCCACTGGCAGCCGGTGCATCCGACGCCCGGCAGCGGGACCGGCCAACCACTGACGCTGACCGACCTCGATGTTGCCGGACAGTCCCAACGCTTCTACCGCCGGCGCCCTCAGCTATGCGCCTACACAAATCAAATCAGCGCCTGCTTAGTTGGATTGCTACCGGTCGTCGCACGGCTTCTGGATCCTAGCCCTTCTCTATGTCATCACTACGAATAAACGTCCCCGAACAAAGGAAAAACCAATGAAAGTTCATCGCTTCCAATTCAGCCTGCTCCTCGCCGCCATCACAGCGGTTTGTGTAATCGGCACGGGCCACGCGGCCAGCCCGCCGCGGGAGTATTATTCCATCATTGATCTGGGCACGCTGGGTGGCAATGTCAGCAGAGCCTATTGGATCAACAATGCCGGCCAAGTGGTGGGCTATGCAATGACGGCCACCGGCGACAAGCGCGCCTTTCGCACCGCCGCTAGTCGGCCGATCAATCCGGCCACGGATGACCTGGGCACGCTGGGCGGCTCCACCAGTGTGGCGAAGGGCATCAACGATAGTGGGCAGGTCGTGGGCTACGCCTATACGGCGGCGGGCGCCCAGCACGGGTTCCGCACCGCGCCCAACAGCGCGATCAATTCCGCCACCGATGACCTGCTCACCTTGGGCGGCCCCGCCAGCGAGGCCGTGGCGATTAACAGCCTCGGACAGGTAGCAGGCTATTCCGACAGCGAGTATTATGGTGGCTCTTGGGACATGCACGCTTTTCGCACCGCCCCCAATAGCCCGATCAATCCGGCCACGGACGATCTGAAAGTGGTCGGAGCGTCCTGGGGCGTTCATCAAGCCTTTAACATCAACGATGCGGGCCAAGTCGTGGGCCAGATAAACTCTGCCTCCGGCGCCCTGCACGCCTTCCGCACCGTCCCCGGCAGCCCGATCGCTCCCGCCACCGACGATTTGAATGTGTTCTGGAGCGGTTCGAGCATCGCCTGGGGCATCAACAGCGTGGGGCAGGTGGTGGGGCGGGCGTACACCAACCCTAACGATCCTGGTAGCGGCCCAGGGCAGGCGTTTCGTACGGCCGCCAACAGTCCGATTCTCTCCGCCACCGACCTCCTCGGCACCTTGGGCGGCGTCAGTAGCACTGCTCTCTCGATCAACAAGGCCGGACAGGTCGTGGGCTTTGCCGATACAGTCGCGGCGGGCGTTCATGCTTTTGTATGGGAAGATGCCCAAGGGATGACCGACTTGAACAATCTGATTCCCTCCTGCTCGGGATGGACGTTGATCTGGGCCACCGCTATCAATGAGGCTGGGCAGATCGTGGGCCGGGGTTATCATAACGGCAACGAGCGCGCTTTCCTGCTCACCCCCGCGCCGGTCAAATTGATCGGGCTCGAAGTCACGCAGGTGGTTCAGGATTGGCAAAACAGCGTGCCGCTGGCGGCGGGCAAGGAGACTTGGGTGCGGGCGCATATCCAGGCGATGGGAGCGACCAATAACGTCCTAGTCAACGCACGGTTGCACGGCACCGACCTCTCGAACGGGGATCTTAGTCCCGCGTTTTGCGATCCGTGGTCCTTGCTCCTCGCCAAGACGAATGCCGCGGATTCCGCCGTCCGGGCTGATCTAAGCAGCACGCTCAATTTCCAGCTTCCACCGGAGTGGTGTACTGGCGCAGTGGTCCTGACCCTAGAGACGACCGCGGGCGTCCCGTTTCAAGCCTGCGGCGAACCCGCCGAACCAAACGGAAGCCCGTGCGACGGTCAGGTCAAGGTGTCATTCCGCTCCTCCGCCTATTGCCGAGTCACCTTTGTTCCCTTTGGGTTCTTTGATCCGGTCACGCAAACGACACACTCTGTCTCAGACGCCGACATTGAAGAACTCGTGAACCGGCTCCGGGCCATCTATCCTTTGGCCAGGAGTTGGGGGCGGGATAACGGCGTGACCGTCAAGCCAACGCAGTGGCTATACCCAGTGCCGATGAACGGTCCCAACCTCGACGAAGGCACATTTATGACGCTCATCAATGAAAGAGTGAACCTGCTCTATACGAACTCCCTCAGCCCACCGGAGCTGTATTACGCGGTGTGGAAGGGGCCGCCGTGGGGCGGCGGCGGAGTTATCGGCGGTTCGGTGACGATGGGAGCGCTAAGCCCCAATCCCTGGGTGTACATGCGCAATAACCACGCACACGAACTGGGGCATCTGCTTGGCCGACCTCACCCGTCCGATGCGGTCCGTCGGTACTGCGACCCCGGCTGCCCTGCTCCTGCGGATCCTGTTTGCGAGGGTTGCCAGCTTGGCACCTGGGGAGAAACGGTAGAGGTAAAGAGCGGAGATTGGCCTAAGTTTCCGTTCTATTTCATAGTGCCCAGTGGGTCTAACAACGCGGTCCTCGGGCCGATGGACCAAGGCAAAGACAAGCTGATGTTTGGGCTGGATACCAGCACGTCCACCAACAATTCCCCGCCGACAATCGTCGCTCCCACCGAGCATTTTGAATTGATGAGCTACTGTGGTAGCGATGCAAGTATTTCTCAATGGATCTCCTCGTTCACCTACACGAATCTATGGAATGCGATGCAGGCTCGCTTCCCGTCTCCGCCTCCGGCTCGGCCCCCTCCGCCGCCGGAACCGCCCCAGCCTTACTTGCTGATACGGGGCATCATTGACCAAACCACGGATGCGACCACCTTGCTTCCGTTCGGCGCCATTACTTCCACGACCCCGCCTTCCTTGCTACCTGGGGGCAACTATCTCCTGCAATTGCTGGACGGAGCCGGCGGGATTATTCAGCAGGTGGCTTTCCAGCCGCGCGCCTGGTCCGATACCGTGGGCGGGCAAGCTGCGTTCGCCTCCTTTCTCATCCCGGTGCCAGCAAATCCGGCCATCAAACTGGCGGTCATTTTCCACAACACCACTGTTCTGGCGTCCCGCGCGGCGAGTCCTCATCCGCCGCAAGTCACCATCCTCTCGCCCAATGGTGGCGAGAACCTGGCCGGCGGTTCGGTGACAGTGCAATGGACCGCCAGCGACATGGATGGCGACGCGCTGACCTACGCGGTGCTCTATAGCACGGACGCCAGCGCCACCTGGCAGGCCCTGGCGGTGGACCTGACCAACCAACAGTTTGTGGTCAGCACCGACTACTTGAAAGGGACGCTTCAAGGGCGGTTCAAGGTCATTGCCAGCGATGGTTTCCAGACGGCCACCGCCGAATCCACCGGCTTGTTCACTGTGGCCAACCACGCGCCCCGGGTGACGATCTCCCGGCCGGCGGACGGCCAATTGTTCAGCGGCAGTCAGCTCGTTCCCTTGGTTGCCGACGCCCGCGACCAGGAGGATGGCTATCTTTCTGGTGCCAGCCTCAAGTGGTTCTCGAGCATTCAGGGAACCTTGGGCCAGGGGGAGGCGTTATCGCTGACGGCCACGGCACTCACGGAAGGTTCCCATCGGGTGACGGTGGTGGCGACGGACCGTGGCGGACTCACCACAACTGCGGCCGTCCATGTTGTGGTGTCGCGGATTGATCCCGCAAACGTCCCCACGCTGAAGATTACCGCCGTGAACGGCCAACCGCGCCAGCGAAAACTCAGCTACGAACCGATGAATATCAACCGCAGCTATACCCCGCAGTTTACCAGCAACCTGGTGGGGGCGGTTTGGTCCACGCTTGCGACCGTCAGTGGTCCGCAAACCAACGGTAACCAAGTCACCCTCACCGATACGAATGCCATCGAGCCCCGTAAGTTCTATCGCCTCCGCATCACGCCGCCGTGAACGGGGAAATCCTGCGACCAATTGAAGAGCGGAACTATCCGTTGGATTTGTAATCATACCAGGCCAGCCTCGTAGCCGACTGGGGTGGACTAACGGAGCTAGGCCGTGACCCTACCGCTGGAAACGGATACACCCACCGCAGCACTGAGACCGTCCGCGGAGCTCCTGCCCCGGGAGGGCGGACTGCAACCCTCCTCGGGCGCAGCAAGTCCCCCGGGCTTGGCGGTTAGGGTGGTCCGACCGCCGGCCTCCGCGCTTCACCCGCTCCCTAGTAACGCCACCCGCAACGAAACAATTCTGGCACGGCTAAACGTTTCTTGTGTTCTCCCGGAATCGGTCCATGCTAGGAAACATGGATAAATCTTGGTGTCGAAACTTCTTTTCGCGTCCGCGCAAAACTGAACGGGACGTCGTCGCCCCGAGCACCGACCCTGTGAATGCTGAGGCGCAGTTCGGCCTGGGCCTGAAATTCGCCAATGGCAAAGGCGTGGCGCAGGATTATGTCCAGGCCGCGAATTGGTATCGCAAGGCGGCGGAGCAAAGCCATGCGCTCGCGCAATTCAACCTCGGGACCATGTATGCCACTGGCCAAGGGGTGGCCCAAGATAAGGCGCAGTCAGCGGTTTGGTTTGACAAGGCCGCGCACTTGGGTGACGCCGGCGCGCAGTTCAACTTGGGAAAGAGTTGTCACCGCGCCAGCTTCGGGGGCTTGGCGAAGGATGCGCCGGAAGCACGGATCGAAGCCTACAAATGGTATCGTCTCGCCGCCGTGCAAGGCTACCAGGGTTCCGATGCCGCGGGCACGGCCCTCATTTCCAACATGACTCGGGCGGATGTGGTCGCCGGCGACCTGCGCGTGGCCGCCTTTACGGTGGCGGGATCGAAAGTTGTCCAAAGCTGACGGATGAGTTGGTGGGTACGCTGATCCTCCGGTTAGATTCCCCTGCCAAACATTCCGCTGCTATATTCCGAGAAGGTATAGCGATCAGCGGTGGCAAGAGTCTGCCATCAACGCTCCTCGTCCATTGTTTGCGGCTGGAGATTGTCCAGCGGCACTGAGGTTGGAGCTTGGAAGTCGCTCATCTCGGAAGCAAGGCGCGCCCCATCCATCGTCCGCAACGCCCAGCCTGACTTACCGATTGTCATAGTCACCGCGCCGGAAAACCTCGTGTAGAGTACCTTTGCCGGATGCCGTTCCAAGCGCTGCCGCAATGCTGGGCTGGCGCGCTTCGTTGCCGGAAATTCCGAATCCGCCAGGACCACCACGCGCGGTTGGATGCGCTCCAGCAATGCCTCGCACAGGGGTTCGGTTTGTTCCGGCAATCCCGCCACGACGATGTCCGCCCGCAAATCTTTCTCCCGGGCCATCAACGCTTCCTGCCCCGGTCGGCCCAAATCCGACAGCAACAGAATCCGCGTGCCGTGAAGCGTGCCGAGCAAGATGATCGCGTTGTCGTCGGCTTGTGGAAACTTGTCATCAGCTTGCGGATGCAACACCCGCCAGAGTCCGGCCTCATCGCCGCGTTGGACAACGCGATGCCGCTTCTGGAATTCACCCAAGCCACCCAAAATCCGCCGGTAAGTCGGCGAGCGAAACCGCAACGGGCTGGTGAAAATTTCGTCCACCCCGAAAAGCTGTTCGATGACTTCCGTGCCGCCGATGTGTTTCACATCCCCGTGGGTCAGCAGCAGGCGCGGCAGGTGATTCACCCCCTGCGCGCGCAAGAACGGCTTCATCACGAACTCGACCGAATTCGTATTGCCGCAGTCAATCAGCCAGTCATTTTGCCGCCCCGCACCGGCCACGAACACGCTATGCGCGCCCGCCAACGGCAGCACCGTGATCTGGAGTTCACTCCGCGCGGCCTGCCAGCGCCACAAATACAACGCCGCAACCACAGCCACGCCAGCCACCGCCCCCGCGCGCCGCGATTTCGCCAACAGCCAACCACTCAGCGTGCCAATCAGCACTGCGTAGTAGATGACAAAATCCCAGACGCCCGGGGCCGGCACGTAGAGAAACGCGCCCGGAATTTCCGTCGCCCACTGGCTCGCGCACGTCATGCAAAGCATCCAAAACCAGCCGCTGTGATTGAATAGTTCCGTCGCCCACGGCAGCCAATCGCCGCAAATCAGGCTGCCCAAGTTACAAGCCAGCGCGGCGCTGCTCAGCGGCACGACGACCAGGTTCGCCAGCAGCGTGACGGGACTGAACAGGTGAAAGTAATACGCCGTCAGCGGCAGCGACCCAAGCCACGCGGCCACCGAAGTTGCCAGCGCCGTCCCCAACCAGCGCAACGGGGTGCCAAGCCAACGCTGCCACCGCGGGATCAGCGACGCCGGCAGGAGTGGATCGGGTTGCAGCAACCGGTCGCGGACCGTTTCCAGCGGTGGCATAAATAGCGCGATGCTCAACACGACGAAGAACGAAAGTTGAAAGCTGGCTTGAAACAATTGCTGTGGCTCCCAGATCAGGATGATGAACGCCGCTGCCGCGAGCGAGTTCACCAGATCGGTCGGCCGGCGCAACGACCAGCCACCGATGATGATCGTCATCATCACCGTCGAGCGGATGGCCGATGGCTGCCAACCCGTCGCCGCCGTGTAAAACCAAATCAAGGGGATCACCACCAACCCGCACCACGCGCGCGAGACCCGCAGCACGCGCAGCAGGCTCACCAGAATTCCCGCAATGAGCGCGATGTGTAGTCCACTGATGGCGAAAATGTGCATTGTGCCCGAGCGCATGAACGGCTCGTTGACTTCGTTGGTGAGCGCCGGACGCCAGCCGAGCGTCATCGCCCACAGCAACCGCAGCGGTTGATCTTTCGGCTCGACCGGTAAGCCGTGGGCCAACGTGACTTGCGCCCACGCCAGGAAACGATCCGCGAGCGGTAGGGAAGTTTTCGCCCCGGCCGTGAGTTGCCACGCGTTGGTCGCGGCCGCCTTGAGTTGAAAATGAATTCCCTGCCGCGCGAGATAAGCCCGGTAGTCGAACAACCCTTCCGCGACGGGCGCGGGAGGCGGCGCGAGGATGCCGGTGATTTCCACCGGCTGACCGGAAAAGAATTCCGCCGGCAATTGCCCGGTGGTGCTGGTCATGATGCGCCCCACCACGGGCGACCAATCCGATCCGCGTTGGAGCGCTGTGACCTCCACCTGCGCGAGCGAGCGCCACAGTTCCTGCTCGTCGCGCTCGAACACGCGCTGACTGGGCGTCTCCGCGAGCGTTCCGCGCACCGCCACGAACGCCGCGTTCGTGCCGAGCACGACGCGCAAGTCCTGCGGCGCGAGCACGGCGGTGCGGGAGGTGAGATTGGTCCAGCCCACCAGCACCAACAACGGCCAGAGCAAAATCATTCGGCGGCGGGACCAAGCCAAAGCCGTGAGCAGCAGCGCGAACGAGAGGAAAAACAAAAGAACGAGCGACGGTCGGAAAAATTCAGCCAGCAAAAGTCCGGCGGCGTAACACAGAGCCACGGGCACAAGCGGACGTTTCATTCGGCGCGCGGAAGTCTGCGGAAAAGCCGGCGCGAGTCACGCCGAATTTGCGCGGGGCTCTGGGCTCAGGCGAATCTCAACTTATTCTGACACACTCTTGGATATCCGGACTCGCGTTCGGCGCTGAAAACGCCGGTGACAACCGACGTCGTCCGCTAGGGACGACCGAAAATAGCCCCGCACTACATTGCTGGGTTCGGAGGGCGGCGGGACAAGTGCCGTCACGGTCGAAAGAATGGAGCCAAGGATTCTGACGTCCCAGCGAGACTCCATCCCGCGCTGGGCAACTCAGTGCTAAAGCACTGGGCTATTCTCGGCCGTGCCTGCGGGACTGGGGCCGGAGTTCGTCCTGCCATGGCCTGAGGTGCAGCCCCTGCTAGTTGCCGGCCTGATCGAAGTGTTGCTGACAAAGGAATCGCCGATCATTCACATGATGAATCGCGCGGCCAGAACAATTGCATCACTACCCCGCTTCGGATACAAAAGGAAACCTGTGAACGAAACCAACCACACAACGGACGTTATTATCATCGGTGGCGGCGGGGCGGGCTGGAGCACGGCCATGCAACTGGCCATGCGGGGCCAGCGCGTTATGGTCCTCGAACGCCAGCTACTATGGGCAGGCGGAAAAACCGGGGGGGCGGCCCCCGTCGGAGCCGCCGGACTGAATCACCGCGACCAGGACTGGCCAACCCTTTGAAAATTCTCGTCCCCATCAAACGCGTTCCCGACACCGACCAGAGAATCCAGGTCCTGCCCGATGGCTCCGGCATCGAGACCGACGGGATGCCTTTCGTGATCAATCCCTTTGATGCGATCGCCGTCGAAGAAGCGCTGCGGATTCGGGAAAACTCTACTGAAGCAACCGAAGTGCTGGCCGTGAGCATCGGCACGGAGACTTGCGAGCCACAGCTCCGCACGGCGCTGGCGATGGGCGCGGACAACGCGACGCTGATCCTTTGCGATGCCCCGCTCGATCCTTGGAACGTGGCGCGCCTCCTGAAGGCGTTCGCGGTGCGATTCCAACCCGACTTGATCCTGCTCGGTAAACAAGGCGTGGACGATGATCACGGCCAAACCGGCCAGATGCTCGCCGCCCTTCTCGACTGGCCGCAAGCGACCTTTGCTTCAAAGATCGAATTCCTCGACAAGCGCCTGCGAGTAACTCGTGAAACCGACGCCGGACTGGAGATAGTTCGCGTCGGTCTGCCGGCCGTCGTTACCGCCGACCTCCGCCTTAACGAACCACGCTACGCCTCGATGACGAGCATCATGAAGGCGCGCAAGAAAACCATCGCGCGCATCCCCACGGCTGAACTCGGTGGGGCCATTGAACCCCGGATGGAATTGCTCGGCCTCGAAGCCGTCCCCTCGCGACGCAAAACCGTGCGTGTCGGCAGTCTCGATGAATTGCTTGCCAAACTGCGCGACGAGGAAAAGGTGATTTGACCCGTGAGGGTGCAACCGAAACGTCCCCTCACCCCGGGGCCGGGGTAAGGGCGAGCGTCAATCCCTGCTCGCCAGCGTTCCAGGATTTCCGATTTGGAGTTTGTGACCGAAGCTCCACCCAGCCTCCAACATCGAACCTCCAACGCTCCGAGGAACGCGAGCGCATCGGAGGTTCGGAGTTCGCTGTTGGTGGTTATAGGTTCACCCCGATGACTTCACGCAATCAACGCCTTGACGACATTTCCCTGCACATCGGTCAACCAAGGTGATCATGCGGGAGGTTTGGTGCGGGCGCAGGACTTGGCAGTTGTGGAGAGTCGTTGGCTTGCGGGCCGGCCATAAGTTTCAAGACGGCGGACGGATCGGGGCGCCCGCCCAGAGTGCGCGCCCTACGTCCGCGGCTTGCGGCGGCAGCCGTTTTGAAGCCACAACCGCCAAACCATGACGACCGCCTCGCGAATGATATGGCCGGACATTTTCGAGTGCCCTTGCGCACGTTCAGTGAAGATGATCGGCACTTCGAGAATTCTCATCCCTTGCCGCCAGAGCTTGTGCGTCAACTCGATCTGAAAGCTGTAACCGTTGGAACGGACGTCCTCAAGATTCAAGGCTTGCAGGGCGCGGCGGCGAAAACACTTGAAGCCCCCGGTCGGGTCGGTGAACGGCATGCCGGTGATGATCGAGACGTAGGTGGCCGCGCCCTTGCTTAGCATCAGCCGGCTCAATGGCCAGTTGATGATACGGATGCCGTTGAGGTAGCGCGAGCCGAGCACGAGGTCGGCATTCTGGGCGGCGGCGAGCAGGATGGGGATGTCGTCCGGGTTGTGAGAAAAATCGCCGTCCATCTCGAACACAAATTCGTAGCCGCGCTCTAGTGCCCACTGGAAACCCGCGAGGTAGGCGCGCCCCAAGCCGTTCTTTGCCTGGCGGTGCAGGACGTGAATGTTCAGATGTTTTGCGGCCAGCTCGTCGGCGAGTTTGCCGGTGCCGTCGGGCGAATTATCGTCCACGACCAGCAGGTCTATTTTGACTGGCAACCCGAGCAGTCGGCCCACCATGCGCGGGAGATTTTCCCGCTCATTGTAAGTCGGCATAACGATCAGCGTCTTTTCCATGGTTGCAAGCCCGCAGAGAATTAAGCGACCTGCGGCGCGAAAACAAGGCGAGATTTGGGGGCGCAAATGTTCCGGGCCCCGGGTGACCGCTCGACACCGCAGGCTTGCTGGCGGCGGGCGTGGCTGTTATCTAACACCCTTGGCGATGGCACCAATCACTCCCGAAACTCCAGACCCCGGCACGCGGCGGAAAATTTTCCATGTGCGCGGGTTGACGAAGGTTTACGGCATGGACGCGGCGGAGGTCCATGCGCTGGCGGGCGTGGACCTGGACCTATACGCGGGGGAACTCGTCGTCCTGCTCGGCCCGTCGGGCAGCGGGAAGACGACCTTGCTGAACAATCTCGGCGGGTTGGACCTGCCCACCGCTGGCGAATTGCGCTATCAGGATTTCGACCTCACAACGGCGGAGGAAGCGGACCTCACGCGTTACCGGCGCGACTCGGTGGGCTTCATCTTCCAGTTTTACAATCTGATCCCCAGCCTCACGGCGCGCGAGAACGTGGCGCTTATCACCGAGATCGCGCGCGACCCGATGCCGCCGGAGGACGCCTTGAACATGGTCAATCTTGGCGCGCGGCTCGATCATTTTCCCGCGCAACTTTCCGGGGGCGAACAGCAGCGCGTGGCCATCGCCCGGGCCATTGCCAAGCGGCCGGAAGTTTTGCTGTGTGATGAGCCGACCGGCGCGCTGGATGTGCGGACGGGCATCGTCGTGCTGGAAGCCATCGAGCGCGCGAACCGCGAACTCGGCACGCTCACGGTCGTCATCACGCACAACGCCGTCATGGCGGACATGGCCGACCGCGTGATCCATTTTCTCGATGGCCGCGTGCATCACGAGTACCGCAATTCCAAGCGTGCGGCTCCGAGCAGCTTGAACTGGTGAAGCGATGAGGCGTCCGCTAGAAATCCAAGTTGCTGCCGCGGCGCGCGTGCGTAGCGCCGACTTCCAAGGCTGCGGGATCGCGGGTTTCCAAACCGGCGGGGCGACTGAGTTCTCCAGCACTGGCGACTTGGAAGTCGGCGCTACCGCAGGTTGGGGAACCGGCGTTACGGGGTGGCGGTTCAGCGCAAGACACCATGCGCCGAGGGCGCCGCTACCTCGCTGATGCTCCCGAACCTTGATCGCAAACTTTTGCGCGACCTGAACCGGATGAAAGGGCAGGTGGTCGCGGTCGCCCTCGTCATGGCGTGCGGACTGGCGATGCTCGTCATGGCGCGCAGCTTGATCCATTCGCTGGAGACGACGCGGCAGGAGTATTACGAGGCGCACCGGTTTGCCGACGTGTTCGCGCATTTGAAGCGCGCCCCGAACGTGCTGGCCGCGCGGCTCGCGGAGATCCCCGGCGTGGGCACGGCGCAGGCAGGGGTCTCGGTGCAGGTGACGTTGGACATGGCGGGCCTCGACGAACCGGCCAGCGGCCTGGTGTGCTCGCTGCCGGATTTCGGCCCGCCGGAATTGAACCGCCTGTTCTTGCGCACGGGAAGCTGGTTGCCGCCGGGCAGCCGCGGCGAAGTGCTCGTGAGCGAAGCGTTCGCGGAGGCCAACCGACTGCATCCCGGCGACCCGTTGGCGCTGTTGTTGAACGGCCGGCGGAAGGAATTCCGCATCGCCGGGATCGTGCTCTCGCCGGAAATTATTTTTGAAGCGCGGCCCGGCGCGTCGCTGCCGGACAACCGCACCTACGGCACGTTCTGGCTGCCCTACAAGGAAATCGCCACGGCGTTCGACCTTTACGGCGCGTTCAATTATCTCACGCTCAAGCTCGCCCCCGGCGCGCTGCCCCGGCCGGTGATTGCCGAGGTGGACCGCCTGCTCGCACCTTACGGCGGACGCGGGGCGTTCAGCCGGGCGGATCATCCGTCGCACATCCGTGTCTCGGACGAGATCCGCATCCTGCAAACGCTTTCCATCGGTTTCCCGGTCGTGTTCCTGAGCGTGGCGGCGTTCATGACCAATGCCGTTTTGTCGCGGCTGCTGACCTTGCAGCGCGAACAGATCGCCATCCTCAAGGCGTTTGGCTTTGCGAACCGGCAGATCGTTCTGCACTACCTCAAGTTCGCGTTCGTGATGGTCATGGGTGGCGCGTTCGTCGGCACCCTGGGCGGCGTAGCGTTGGGGCATCGGCTCGTCGTGATGTATCACCTGTTCTTCCGCTTTCCGAATTTGTATTTCCGGTTCGACCGCTCGGCGGTGGTGCTGGCGCTGGGCGTCGGTGCGGGCGCGGCGCTGCTGGGCGTGCTGAGTTCGGTGCGGCGCGCGGCGAGACTCCCGCCCGCCGAAGCCATGCGGCCCGAGCCCCCGGCGAATTTCCGGCCGGCGCTCATCGAGCGAACCGGCATTGGCCACTTGTTCTCCCATTCGTTTCGCATCGCCGTGCGAAATCTCGAGCGGAAGCCTGCGCAGGCTTTTTTCACCGTCGCCGGGCTGATGCTCGCCACCGCCATTTTGATCGTGCCGAATTGTTTTCACGACAGCGTGGAGGAGATCCTCGGATTTCAGTGGGACGTCATCCAGCGACAGGACATGAATGTTGGCCTCGTCGAACCCGCGAGCCTGCAAGTGCGCGATCTCTTGCGGCAACTGCCCGGCGTGCTCGCAGTTGAGCCCTTTCGCGGCGCGGCGGCACGGGTTCGCTCTGGGCATCGCAGCCGGCAGATCGGCATTCAAGGCACGCCCCCGGACACGCAGCACAGCCGCGTGGTGGACGCATATTACCGGGAGATCGTGTTGCCGCCGGAGGGCTTGGTGATTTCCTCCAAACTCGCCGAGGTCTTGGACGCGCGGGTCGGGGACGAGCTCACGGTGGAAATTCTGGAAGGCCGCCGGCTCGTGCGCACCGTGCCACTCATGGCGATCTCGGACGACCTCACGGGCATCGCGGCGCACATGGATTTGCGGGCGCTGAATCGGTTGCTGGGCGAGGGCGACGTGATCAACGGCGCGAGCTTCACGATTGACATGGCGCGGCGCGGCGAATTCCTGCACGCGCTGAAGGGGATTCCGCGCATCAGTTGGGTGGGCATCAAGAAATCCTTGCGCGAGAATTTTCGCGCGACCACGGCGGCGAGCATCAACCTCATCCAGCGCATCTACCTCGTGTTTGCCATCGTCGTGGCGTTCGGGGTGGTGTATAACAACGCCCGCATTGCGTTGGCCGAGCGGGCGCGCGAATTGGCCACGTTGCGGGTGATCGGCTTCTCCGAACGCGAAGTGGGCGCGGTGTTGATCACCGAACTGACCATCCTGGCGCTGATTGCGCTGCCGCTGGGGCTGTTGCTGGGCACGGGTTTCGCCACGGGCATCGTGAGCGCCGTGAACACGGAAACCGTGCGGCTGCCGGTGATTTTCACGCTGCACAATTACGCCTTCGCCACGATGATTGTGACGCTGGCTTCGGCGATTTCCGCGCTGATTGTGTTGCGGCGGTTGAAAGAACTGAATCTCGTCAGCGCGTTGAAGGCACCGGAATGAAAACGACTGAGCAACGTAGCGCAGACTTCCAAGTCTGCTGTGTCGCCGACTTCGCAGTCAGCGCAGCGCGACGGCCTTGGACGCGATTCGCGCTTGGCGCGTTGCAACAATCCCTGCTTCCACGTCCAGCTTGCGGGCGAATCGGGGCAGCCGCTTCAACGTGCCACTCTCCCTCACCCTTGATCCCTCTCCCGCTGGGAGAGGGAAACAACGGGCGGACACTCAAACCTTTTCTGCGCCACCCCGCAAACTCCGCCCCAGGTTCCCACCTACGCTGGCGGGCGATTCTCCCTCTCCCAGCGGGAGAGGGCAGGGGTGAGGGAGAGTCGTCCGTCCAACCGTCGCTCCCGAATCCACAACCCCGACCGTCGCCAAATTTGCAGGAACTTGAGATTCGCTCTCGGGCTGGCGACATCGCCTTTCTTCGTTGACCATGAATCCTCCAACTCCCGAAAATCCCGCCCCGCCAACCGCCGCGAAACCGCGCCCCCAACGCCGGCGCCCCAGACGCTGGCTACCCTGGCTCGGCGCGGTCGTGCTGGGGACGCTGATCGTCTTCGGCTTTTTGCCGCAACCGCTGCCCGTGGAAACGGCGCGCGTCACGCAAGGCGCCCTCCGCGCCACCGTGAATGAGGAAGGCAAGACCCGCATCAAGCAACGCTACGTCCTGTCCGCGCCAGTCACCGGTCACTTGCGGCGAATTCCCTTCAAGGCGGGCGCGGAAGTGACGGCGGGCATAACGGTGGTGGCGGTGATTGATCCGGTTTCCCCGGCGTTGTTGGACGCCCGGAATCGCGCACTGGCCGAGGCGCGGCGCGACACCGTCGCGGCAAATCTGGATCGGGCGCGCGAAGCCCAGCGCTTCGCGGCGAATGAATTGCGCCGGATTGAAAAACTCTTCGCGGACAAATCCGTTTCCCAACAGGACCTGGAGAACGCGCAGTGGCGGGAGACCGCCGCCGCAAAGGATTTGACCGGCGCCGAAAGCGCGCTGCGCCAGGTCGAAACCGAGTTGAAAGAGTTCCCGGCGGGCGCCGGTGCGGCACCGAACGCCAGCCGGGCGCCGGTCGAAGTCACGGCGCCGGCCAGCGGACGAATCCTGCATGTGTTCGAGGAAAGCACGCGCGTGGTGAGCGCTGGCACCGCGCTCCTGGATGTCGGCGATCCGGCGGATTTGGAGGCAGTCATTGAGGTTCTCTCGCGCGACGGGGCGGCGATTGTGCCGGGCACGAAGGTCGAACTGGAACAATGGGGCAGCGGCGAACCGCTCGCCGCCCGCGTGCGGCTCGTCGAACCGGCGGCGTTTCTGAAAATCTCCGCGCTGGGCGTCGAAGAGCAGCGCGTGAACGTGGTGGTGGATTTGCTAACGCCCTTCGAGCAACGCCGCAACCTGGGCGACAACTTCCGCGTCGAGGCGCGCATCATCGTTTGGGAGGCGGCTCAGGCGCTCAAAGTTCCCGCGGGCGCCTTGTTCCGCCGCGGGCAGAACTGGGGGGCCTATGTGCTAGCCGGCGGTCGGGCGGAGTTGCGTCGCGTGCAGGTGGGGCGCACGAGCGGCAGCGAGATGCAGATTCTGGACGGTTTGAAGGCGGGCGAGGAAGTGATTCTTTATCCGGGCGACCGGATCCACGAAGGTCAGCGCGTAAAGCTGATTCAGATTTCGCAGTGAACGTGGGGCCTCAGTCACCGGACTTCGCGTGATTTCGGACTGGTGCTGGCAAAGCGGAGAGTTGCGGGCGCGTGGGCATTCGCACCGGGCGGCCCCGTCTGATGCCACCGCGTCGGCGATCGGAGGTCGGTCATTTCTTCGCTTCCGGTTTTGCCTCAAACTTCAGCGACGCGGAGTTGATGCAGTAGCGCAAGCCGGTGGGCTTCGGGCCGTCATCGAAAACGTGGCCCAGGTGACCGCCGCATTTCGAGCAGAGCACTTCGGTGCGTTTCATGAAATGACTGTTGTCCTGGGACTCGGTCACGCCCTGGGCATCTTTCGGCGCGCTGAAACTGGGCCAGCCGCAGCCGGAATCGAACTTGGCGGCCGAGATAAACAACTCCTCGCCACACCCCGCGCAGCGATAGACGCCCTTCGTCTTCGTCTGCCAGTAAGCGCCGCTGAACGCCCGCTCCGTGCCCTTCTCCCGCAGCACGCTGTATTGTTCGGGCGTCAATTCCTTTTTCCATTCCGCGTCGGTCTTGGTGATTTTGGCGTTCATGGTTTGCGGCGCGTTGGTCGCGGTCGGTCGGTTGGTCGCCGCCACCTCGCCTACGCTGGGGGCTTGCGATGAGCCACAACCGGCCCCCGCAATCGTCCCGGCAAGGACGCAGATTCTAACGGTCGCTTTCAGTCTCAGCCGGATCATTTTGAAGCGTTCAGACAGTGGGTTCGGCCAGTTTGTTCAAATCGCATCCCCGGCTCGGGGCCCCGAGGGTTATTGCTGGAAGGAATCCGTTACTTCCGCCAGCAGTGATAGACATAGGCCGGCGGGAAATTGCGCCAGATGATCGGCGTTCGTTTCACTCGCGCAAAATTCTCCTGCAGGCGGCGGCGAAACCGGCGCGACGTGGGAAACCAGGTGGCGTGCGCGTAGGCAAACGCCACGAACTGCCCGCCCGGCGTCAGCGATTTCAGCACGGCCGCCAGCATCCGGTCCTGCGTCGCCGCCAACATGTTGCCCCAGGCCAGCCCGCTGATGATGCACGTCGCGCGCCGGGGGCTGAGGTATTTGGGCAGGTGCTCTGCGGAATCGTGGATGGTTTGGCAGTGCGGCAGCCGCCGGCGCAACTCGGCAATGTTGGTTTCGCTGATCTCCATCGCCAGCAATCGCCCGCGCCCGTCCATGCGTTCGAGCAGCAACTCGGTAAAGGCCCCCGTGCCCGGGCCGAGTTCCACCACCGTGTCGCCCGGCTGGAATTCACAAGGGTCCACCACCGCGTGGCACAAGGCGGAGGAACTCGGCCAGCACGAGCCGACCGACAACGGGTCACGGAGGAACGACTCGACGAACCGCAGCCGGGGGCCGCGCAGCGTCTCGCTTTTGACTCCATTGGATGAGGTCATAATATAGGTGGCCTTTACCGCCGGAACGAACTCGCGAAGTCCGTCGCTTCCACGGGCACGACTTTCTTCTGCCCTTTCGATTCGGCGATCAACTGGTTCAACTTCCGCTCCCAGCCCGCGCTCTCCATCGGCAACTCAATCGTCTGGTTCAACAGCGAGGAATAGACCATCACGTTCGCCAGTTCGACCGAGTGAATGCCCTCCGCACCCGGCGCAATGAGTGGCTCCCCGTCGAGGATCGCATTCACGAAATTTTGCAGCATGATGGCGTGCGGCAGCATGGCATCTGACGAGGGAATGGCCACGTTCCAAACGTCCGGCTTCACAAACCCCTGCTTCGCTGTCTGGCTGAACTGGATCATATCCGCTTCGTTGCGGGTGAACCCAATCTGGTTATTCTCCATCACGAGCCGGCCGCGCGTGCCGGCGATCTCGAAGCGGTTCGTGCCGGGGGCTTCGCCGGTCGAGCTAACGAACACTCCGGTCGCGCCATTCGCCCATTCCAGATAGGCCGTCACGTTGTCCTCGACTTCGATCTGGTGAAAACGCCCGAGCTGGCAGAACCCGCGCACGCTCCGGGGCATGCCCACGAGCCATTGCAACGTGTCGAGATTGTGCAGGCATTGATTGAGCAACACGCCGCCGCCCTCGCCCTTCCAGGTGGCCCGCCAGCCCCCGCTCGCGTAATAGGCCTCCGTGCGATACCAGTCGGTGTTGATCCAGTTGACGCGGACAATCTCGCCAAGTTCGCCCGCTTGGATGAGCTTCTGCACCTTCTGATAGCGCGGTTCGGTGCGCATCTGAAACATGCCGCTGAAAACGACTTGGGGATGCTTCCGGCTGGCCGCGATGAGCCGCTCGGCATCAGCTTTGTGCGAGGAAATCGGTTTTTCCACCATGACATGCACCCCGGTTTCGAGCGCCGCGATGCCCAGCGTGGTGTGTTGAAAATGCGGCGTGGCGATGATGACCGCGTCCACCGCGCCGGACCGGATGAGGGCTTCGCCGTCGGTGAAAATCTTCAGCGGGGCGTAGCGCTCCAGCGGGGCCACGGCGTCGCACACAGCGACCAGTTCGCACCGGCTCACCTTCTTGCTCTGGAGATAATCGGCATGGTACTTCCCGATGTTTCCCAAACCAATAATGCCGAGCCGGACGTTTGCCATGCGCCGAAGTGTAGCGAGCCGTTGGCGTCTGCCTAGCGGATTTTTCCGCGCCCGCAAGCTGGGCCTTGCCGCAAAACGCTGGCCCCCGAAAGATGCGGGGCTCGGAGGCGAAGCGGAAAACGCCGCCGCATCGGAAAAAGTCCCGGAAACTGCTGCGGGTAACACTTCGCCGCGAAGCGTTTGGAGTGCGTGTCGCTTGCTGCCGCTGTCCCCTGCCGCCGGGCGCAAAAGCGGGAGCAAGCGGCACGCACTCCAAACGCGGCGTGCGCTTTGGCACGAGATTCCGGCCCGCTCCGCCGCACGATTTCCGACCTTTGCGTTGCCAAGCGGCGCGGCGGGTCGTTACCTTGCGCCGGATGAAGCGCCTTTTCCTGTTGCTGTTTCTATGGCTGGCCGCCGGACTGTTGCCCGCGCAAGCTGACGGGCCGGATGACCAATACGTCAACATCTACGGGCTGATCCAGGCAGGTGAAAAACTGTCCGCATCCGCGCAACCCAGTGCCGCGCTGCCCAATTACCTCGCCGCCCAGACCGCGCTGCAACAATTCCAAAAGATCAACCCGGACTGGAATCCCAAGGTGGTGAACTTCCGGCTCAACTACGTCGCCGCGAAAATCCTCGCGGTTTCGGGCCCCGCGCCGGCGGAGTCAAAGCCAACGCTGCCGTCCCTATCTCCGCCCGCAACCACCGCCGCACCGGCCCCCGCACCGGCCCCAAAGTCAACGCCCGCACCCCCGCCCGCACCCGTCGCGCCGCCGCCCGCCAAGCCATCCGAACCAGAGCGCCAGCTTGCCAGCCAGGTCGCCGCGTTGCAGGAGGACGTGCGCCGCGCGCAGGCCGACAAGTCCACGCTGGAGGCCAAGCTGAAAGAAGCCCTGGCCGCCCAACCCGCCGCCCTCGACCCGCGCGAACTCGCCAAGGCGCAGCAACAACTCCAGGACCTGATGAAGGAAAACGAATTGCTCAAGGCCGTAGTCCCGCCCGAAACCGCCAAACCCGCGCCCGACTCCAAGCCGCTCGAAGAAACCCGCGGCGCCCTGGCCGAGGCGAATCGTAAGCTCAAGGAAGAATCGCGGCGCGCCGATGCGCTGGCTTCCGAAAAGCAAATTCTTCAGCGCCAACTCGACAAGCTCGCGCCCGCCGCCGAGGACGCCACCAAACTCGCCGAGGTTCGGAAAGCATTGGAGGCCGCGAAT
>CAIKLQ010000129.1 GCA_903828255.1 uncultured Verrucomicrobiota bacterium | reverse complement strand
CGAAAGCATTATGTCTGTTTGCCGCCTTGTGCGCCTGGTCGGGTTACTGCTGCTGGTGGCGGCATCGGCGGAATCGCAAGTTGCGCCGGGCAACGGTCTTCGCTTCAACGGCACGAACGGTTACGTCAGTGTCCCACATGACGCCGCGCTGAACGCCTTTCCCCTCACCGTCACCGCTTGGGTTCGCACCTCACGAACAGCGCCGCTCTACGACGGCATCGTGAACAAATACACGCCCGGTTCGCTGAACGGGTATTCGTTTCACCTCTACAACGGCCGTTTGCGCGCATGGTATTTCCGCAACGGCTCAAGTTACATTTATCCCGGCGATCCGGGATTCGATGGCGGCTTCGTCGCGGACGGGCAGTGGCACCACGTCGCGCTGGTCATCGCCCCGAGCGGCGGGACGATCTACATTGATGGCGTTTCCCGCGGCACGCCGCAGGGGTGGACCGGCACGGCGGGCCCGGTGACGACCAACACCCCCATCACAATCGGCCGCTACGCCACGGCTGCGTTCGCCACAAACACGTTGGCCGGCGACATGGACGAAGTCAGCGTCTGGAATCGGGCGCTGAGTTTGAGCGAACTCAGTTACCTCAAACACCGCCGGCTCAAGGGCAACGAGGATGGCCTGTTGAGCCTCTGGCATTTCGATGAAGGCCTCAACCCCACGAGCGCCGATGCAACGCCCGCCGCGCGCACGGCCACTTTGAATGGCAACGTCGCCTGGACCCCTTCCGCCGCGCCGCTTGCGCTCTCCACGGTCGCGACCAACTGCCTGCGCTTCGATGGCACGAACGGTTACGTGCAAGTGCCGCACAATGCGAACCTGAACGCGTTTCCGCTCACCGCCACCGGCTGGTTTCGCACCACCAACACCGTCGCTTCCGTCCAAGGCATCGTCAGCAAATACGCCGACGCCAGCGGCAACGGCTGGAGTCTCTTTGTTCAAAGCGGGAAGTTGCGCGGATTCTATTATCGCCCGGGATTCGTCGCGGCGATTGACGCCACGTCAGTTGCAACCGTGGCCGATGGCGGCTGGCATCACGCGGGGCTGACGGTGGACGCCGGCGGCGGAAAATTGTGGCTCGATGGCGCAGTGGTCGGCGCCGGTTTCTGGGCCGTCCCTGGAGTGACGACGAATAGCGAACCGCTTCTGGTCGGGGGCTACTATCCCACGCTTTACACGCAACGCTTCCAAGGCGCGCTGGATGAAATCTCTCTCTGGAATCGCGCGCTGACGACCAACGAAATCCAATCGCTCAAGAACCTCCCGCTCACCGGCAACGAGGCGAATCTGCTGGCCTACTGGCGGCTTGATGAAGGCCTCGGCACGACGGCGGGCGACGCCACGGGGCACGGCTACGACGGCGCGTTCGTCAGCACGCCCGCCTGGACCGGTTCGACGGCGTATCTCGGCGATGGAAGTGTGCATCTGCTCGCGGCTACGGACATTCCGCTCAACGAGCGGAACTTCGCCGTGAGCAGCAGCACTCAGAGCGCATTCGGCGTGAAAGCCAATGCCACGATCTGGCGATTCTACGACTTCGGAACGGCGCCCCCGAATTCGCTCATCGCTTTCAACTTCGACGCCGGGTTGCAGGTCGCACCGTCCGGCACGCCGCTCGCCGTGAAGCCAAACACTTATTCCAACGCCTACAGTTTCGGCGCCTACAACGCCTCCGCGCCGATGAGCTTCGGCGCTTCCGGCGGCGTGGCCACCCTCAATCAATCCATGAACGTCGCGCCGGACACCGGCGTGCAACTGGATTCGGTCAACACGCTCCACCAATTGACCGCCACCCTGTCGCACAGCGAAAATGGCGGTCCATTCGGGGTTGACGGCACGGAGGTCACGGACGCCGCGCGCCTCCTGCACTTCAACGGGCACGTCTTTTTCGGCAACATCGAAACGATTCTCACCGACGTCATCAACACGCCCACGGCCAGCACGAACACCCTGCCGACACATGTGGCGTCGCAACTGCAAATCGGCCCGGTTGGCGCGCAACTCGTGAGCGCTCCGGGCTTCAAGTTCGGCGGCGGCGCAGCCTTCAACGTGAACCT
This sequence comes from uncultured Verrucomicrobiota bacterium, assembly GCA_903828255.1. Taxonomy (GTDB): domain Bacteria; phylum Verrucomicrobiota; class Verrucomicrobiia; order Limisphaerales; family JADLHS01; genus CAIKLQ01. Next base: position 16,593 of record CAIKLQ010000129.1, on the reverse strand, counting down.
CGGCGCGAATGGTTTTGCCACGAACCTGAACGGCTCGTTCAGCCTCGCCAACGCCACGCAGTTCTTCGAGACCAACGGCATTCGCTATCGCCTTCCCGGTGCGGCACTCAATGCGTCGGGATTGACGGCCACACTGCTGGAAGCGTGGTTTCCCACCGGCTTCGGCATGGCGACCAGCACGAACGTCCGCGCGATGACGCCGTTCGCGTCGAAAACCAACATCGTACTCGGCAGTGATCTTCTTCCCACGACTCCAACAGTCACGTTCACTGCGGCATCTTTTGGCACGCCGTGGCTTTACTTCGCGGATGACACCAAACCACTTTTCATCGGCGCCTCGCAGATCGAATGGCGCATCCAGCAGGGAGAATTTTACATCGCGCAAGCCGACGCGTTGAAATTCGTCCGGCAAGAGGAGGACGATGATTTAACCGCGCAACAGGCGACCCTCGTGGTGCCGCTGGCGGCGGATCGGATTTCCAACGACGGTTACTATCGCAACGCCGCCGCGGTCGCGGGCGTGCCAGTGTACATTCGCCCCGACACCAACGGCGCATCACTCCTCACCATGCAGGCCGCCTTGGGGGCGAGTGAATACCGGCCGCATTTCCCGTACATGAACCGCAACCTTGGCGGCAACATTCCGGTGGCCGGTGGCGCGTTGGCCATCACCAACGACTTGATTGACATCGCCGCGAGTTACGTGTCGCTGAGCGGCCCCGTGCCCGTGCCGTACGCGCGCGATTGTCCGCCGGAAGTCGCTTGCGCTGGTTCGCCAACGAACGGGCCGCGCGTCCTGTCCTTCTCCGCTCCGCCCGGACATGCCGCGGTGGGTGAACTCGGCTTTACCTCCGAGGGTGGATTGCTAGCAGCCGGGACCATATCGGCGGAAAATCTGACCTGGGGATTCGTGGGCGGCGGCGAATACGCCCTCCGAACGAGCGACGTGTCGAGTGGCCACTATTACATCTCCGGGACTTTTCTGAAGGCCGACGATCTTGCGGGCGATCAGGATGCGCAACGTCCCGCGCGCCTGTTGCTCACCGGCCGTGGGAGCAGCAACGATGTTGCGTACGTCGAGCGAACGGATCAGGCAAACTACAATGATGGCCTCGCGAATTACGCGGGGCTGAATTTCCGCGCGCCCGCGCAGGGACGGAGCATAATCGCCGGCATCAACACCGGGTTCTATCCGCTCACGCCGCGCGCGAAGTATTACGTGCGGTACGGCGGGGTGAACGGCATTCACGAATCAGCAAGTTTCCCGGCGAACCTCACGCTCTATGGTTATGGGTTCACATTCCAGAGTTACCGCCTCTCCTATCTCGACAGCGCCAATCGCGAGTCGCGCACGGACGGCGTGATCGCGTTGCCCTTCCCATCCGCCTTTCCGGTGGAATTCGAGCGCATGACTTTTCTCTGTCGCGGCAATCTGGATTCAGCGCGCTTGCCAGCGAACATCGGGACGAAGCATTTGGCGTATTGGAACACGGATCTCAAACCGCTAAGCCTGCAATTCAAACCGCAAGTGGGGGACCCGTGCAGCCTCACGAAACGCTTTCTCGTACTCGGCGTCGAAACCAAGTTGCCTTTCATCCCGCAGGCTTTACACGCGGCGCTCGCCATCGAGAAGACGGGTAACCTGGCTACCGAGATCACCGCTGTGGAAGGCGTGGATCCACGATTCCCCGTTCCCGCCAATCTCAGTTTGCAAAGGCCTGATGGCAGTTCGTATCCGCTCACGACGGCTGCCGAGGCCTACTTCAACAATTGGGAGACACCCAACAAGCCCGAGCACGGATTCTACAACATCGTGGGTCGCGTCCGCGTGCCGTTCTTTCGCGATGTGAAGGTGCAATTGCACATCACGCCTACCTCGGCGACGACGGCACAGGTTGATGTCATGGGCGGCTGGCCTGCGGAAGAAGGCCGTGGCGTGAACCGGGGCTGGACCAACGGCGTCGAGAATTATTTCAACAAGGCCGATTTTGACCGCAACCACGATGGCTGGCCAGGGGGTCCCATAGGCAGCTACCGCAATAATACAGTGGACGATAATTACCATCCGCGCGCCCAACAGAACTGGATTGACGTGGCATTTTTTGATTATCCGCTCGCGTGGAATCCGCTGCTGCACCAATTTTCCGGCTTTGCTCCGGCGACGGTTGTGTTGCCGGTGATTGACGTGAACAGCCAGCTCAAGCAACTCACGCCCGGCAAGGTGGACTTCGATTTCGATCAGGACCTCAACCTGAAATTGCCCCGCGTCAAGGTTCTGGATTTCGCCAACGATGCCTTGAATGAATTTAATGCCCCGCTGGACTCGCTTTCTGGCGCTATCCGTTCGCAACTCGGCGCGACGTTCAATACCAGCGGCCTGACCAGCGGCTTCCGCAGCCTGCAAACCGCGCTGCGCGAAAACCCCGAGGGCTTTTTCCGCCCCGTGCTCGAACCGGCACTGGATCCGGTGGTGAACAATCTCTACAACGCCCTCGTCGCTGAACTAGCCGTCAACAAAGCCAATCTCTTGGCGAAAGCCCCCGGAATCATCAGTGCGAGCAGCAATGGACTTCAGAGCGCCATTCAGAATCTCAACGGCGCCGCGGGTCAGGCCACCAAGGTTTTCGGCCAGTTGGACCACACGTTCGCTGAGGTGGATGACACGCTCGGCTTGTTCGTGAACGTCGTGAAAAAGGAAGGCGGCAGCCGCCACGTCGTGCAGGCCATCATTCAAAAGCTGGCTGCCGATCAGGGGCCGGCGCTGGGCTTCGTCGGAAGTCTCGCCGACGACTTCGTCAACGACCTGGTGAAGGAGCTCGAGCCCACGCTCGCTAACATCGAAGGGGAACTGACGCAACTGCGCGCCCAGTTCAGCCAGTTGCGCGCGCAGATCATCGGCGCTTCGGGTGATTTCGCCTCCGCGCTCAACGCCGCCAATCATTCGAGCGCGTCGCTCACCACGTATTTGCAGCAGGCGAGCGGCGGCGTGACGAGTCTGCTCTCCGCTGGCGTCGGGCCCGCGAACGATTATTTCACCGCCGATCCCGCGCGGGCGAAACGCGAAATTCGGGAGCGGTTGCTCGGCACGTTCCTAGGTTCGCCCGTGCCCGGCGCATATCAGACGGCGCTCCGGCAGTTCATGGCGGACAAGAATTCTCTGCTGACCCAACTTACGGACGTATTATTCGACCAGGTGAACCGCGCGATCCGCGACGGACTCGCCTCGCAGATCAGCGGCGCGCAGGATGGTTTCAAAAGCATGAAGGGCGGCGGGCTGATGAGCGGTTCGCTACTTTCCGCCAAAATCCGGGGCGCGCCGACCTTCGAGGGCGACTCGCTCCGCCGGATTCATCTCGACGCCGCCATCCAGATGAACCTGCCGGACGAGATGAACTTCTCGGCCTACATGGACATCAAGGAATTGACCTCCTCCACGACGCCGATCAGTTGCATCCCGCCCGGAGCGCCGGCAGCGGAAGTGGTGATCGGTGCGCGGGACGTGCCGCTGGACTGGCTGGGAATCACCGGGGGCGAGCCGCTCAAACTGAGTGTCGAAGCGCGCTGGACGCTGCAAAGCGGCGCGGTGCTCGGGGTGGGCGGCATGTTCGAGGTGAAGGGCAAGATCGGCTTCAAGGGCTGCAGCATCAATGATTTTGGCGCGTCGCTCGCGTTTGGGCAGACGGAGAATTATTTCGCGGCCAAGGCCGGGGCCACGGTCACTATTTTGGGGATTCCCGTGGATTTCAACGCGGGCATTTTCGCGGGCAAGGCGTGTTCGCTGGACCCGCTGCGGTTCGTAGATCCCGAAGTCGAGGATGTGCTGATCGTCAACGCGTCCGAGTTCACGGGCGTTTATCTCCAGTTCGGCGCCTCGCTTTCGCTTTCGGACATATTGTTTGGCACGTCGAGTTGTTTTCTCGATGTTGGAGCGCAAGTCAATGGCGCGTTGTATTACCAGGGCGGCCCCCGCTTCGGCAGCATCGGCGGCCGCCAGAAGGTCGGTGTGAATGTGGATCTGATCTGCATCATCAGCGCCTCGGCGGAATGGGCCACGGCCATGCGGCTCGACAGCGTGGGCAAATTAACCGTGCAGGGCCAGGCGCGGCTGTGCGGCAAGATCGGCGCGTGTCCGTTCTGCCTCAAAGCCTGCAAGACGCTCAAGGTTACCGGAATCGTGACCGACGGTGGCGTTGATTACGACATTGATTTTTGAAACCTGTGAAGTCCGACCATTCAACATCCAACACTCAACTTTCAACGCCCAAGTCGCGGCGCTGGCGTCTGGCCTTGGACGTTGGGCGTCGAATGTTGAGTGTTGCCAGTTTCTTTTTCCTCTTCCTTGCCGCCACCACCGCTGCCCGCGCCCAAACCCCGCTCTCCAATCTGGTCTTCGCCGTCGGCACCACCTGGCACGACGCTTCCAACAACGAATGGTCCTACGTCCTGCTCGACAGTCCGGACGGCAGCGTTCTGACGGGTCGGCGCTTTGCCGTGTTTGGTAAAGTTGGGAACGCGGGCAGCGCCAACTTATTCACGCAGCGCGGCACGCTGTTCCGGCAGACCGATGCGCCGGCCATCAACAACCTGCTCAATCAGTCCGTCGCGCTGGGTGACGATCTCAACTCGTTGAACGATGCCTTCGCCAAGGTAATCAATACGAACATCGTCGGCCTGCTGAGGAAAGTGCCCGGGATCCTCAGCCAACCACTCGCGCAACGCGTTGCCACGGCAATGCAACTTGCGCAAACCGATCCCGAGTTGGGCGAAGTATTGGTGTTGCTTGGCAACGGCCATCCCGGAATGAACCGCTGCCTTGGGCGAGCCTTCGCGGAGCAAATCAACAGCGTGACGACTTACGAATTGCGCGAACTTGATCCCACCACCGGCGCGGTCGGCGATGTCGTGGGTCGCGTGACGGTCGTTCCCGGTGCGCCCGTGGTGTTGCCCGCGCCGGGGAAGCCGTTCCAAGCGGTCACCAATAACCCCAGTGATCACCTGCGTGTCCGATTGCGCTGGGGTTCGCCGCCGGAACTGCGCCGGCTCTCGCCGCTGCAATTCGGCTACAGTGTCTGGCGCATTGCGCGAACCAATGCCGAGGCTGCTGGCCTCGACGTGAATGCGCCATCACTTGCGCAGCTCAACTCCAATCCAAACTTTTTGCGCGCCAATGCGGCTCCGGTGATGCCGTCCGTGGAATTGGATCTCGGCACAGGTTTGGGCGGTGCGGAAAATCCCGCCGACCGCGTCACGTATTTCTTTGCCGACACCGGTCGCACCACCGCCCGGGTGTTTGGCGATGGCGAGCAATTCTATTACTTCGTCACGGCACGGGACATTCTGGGTCGTGACGGGTTGGCGTCGTTCGGCGGGTTGGCTCGCGCCTGCCGTCGCCTGCCGCCGGCTCCGCCCACCAACCTGCGCGTGGAGAACGCCGTGTTGCCGAGCTCGACGAATCAGGCCCGCCTGCTGGTCAGTTGGGATCAAAACCTCAACCCTACGAACGTCGCAACGCACTACTGGGTTTACCGCTGGATCAATCCGACGGCGGCGCTGACGAATGATGTTGCCCCCACAAACGGGCTCATCGGCGTGGCCCCGCAGGTGATCGGAACCAATCGCAATTACTTCCTCGACACGACCACGGGTGCGCTGACGAACGCGAACCTCACGAATGTCTGGTACACGCTCCGGGCCGTGAACCAAGCGGGTTGTGATCCACTACTTTCACAGCACACGGCGCCCGCCTGGGGTGTGTTGCGGCAGCGTGAGGGCCCGGACGCAACCACGGGCGAAGTGGTTGGCAGTTGCGGCACGCCGGTGGTGATGTTTCAAAGTCTTGCCACCAACATCATCAACGCGGACACGCAAACGTGGAATTTCCGTCTCAGTTGCGTGCGGCGCGATCGCGGTATCGCATGGGTGCAGTTCGCAATCACGAACCCCATCCCTACCATCAGCACCCAGGTGGACAATATCGGCCCGGTGTATTTCGCGCCTGACGATGATACCGCACAACTGGATTACGCATTGCCCGCTGGCGACCTCTCTACGCACACCCTTCAGGTCGGTTGCATCGTGGGCACGATTTACGATCAGGTTTCGGCCGCGGCCAAATGCACCTTCACCGCGCCCGTGCCGCCGACGCAACAACGCGAAGCGGTGTTTTACGCCGGCCAGTTGTTGACCACGGCATTGAGTTCGAGCGACCCGTTGCTAAACGTGCTGAACAACGGCAATGGCTTTTGCACCACCGCGTATTATGTGACGCCGGATCCCAGCGGCATGGTCGCTATGCAGTTCAGCGTTGCGTCCGGAACGCCGCTGCTAGTGCAGGCGCTGACGAACAACACTTGGTCCGATATCGCAGTCGTGACGCCGGACTCCAACGCGGTTTATTGGGTTTCCTATCCCGCCTGCCTCGTCGGACCGCTACCATCCTTCCGAGGTTGCACGGTGAATCTGCCGGCAAATGACGCCGGTTGCGACCAACACGTCGCGCGCGCGGCGGCTGATGGCCCGGTGGCTCCGTTACGCGTGCGTTTCCGGCTCACGAAAAACACCCGCGAATATCGGGTCTATCGCCGCGCGGGCGACGGGCCGCTCACTTTGTTTGCGCAAGGCGCGGCGCTTTACGATCCGGCGAATCCGACCAAGCTTATCGAAACGAAAGATGGCGCGATGCCGCCGACTCCGACGCGGCTTTGTTACTTCGTCCAGATGTTGGACAATCAAGGCAACGGCAGTCCGCTGGCCTTTGTCGGCTGCAAGGAAGTCAAGCCGGCCTCCTTACCCCGACCCGTACTCGGCGAACCACAACCTATCGGTGCGGTCAACAATCCGCAGGTGATGCTGAACTGGTTTTGCCCAACGTCCGGCATTGCACGATTCCAATTCAAAATCAGCCGCGTCTCTTCACCTACACCTTCCGCAGCCAGCGGTTTTGCCAGCCTCAAAACGACGGGGTACCTCTCGCACAATCCCAAGGCGAGCTACCTCGGCCTCGGCAAGCACAAGTCGAAGTTGTCCACCCTCCGCGAGGCCCACATGACCACGCCGATTGGCCCTAACTTCGGACCGGGACCGCAGTTCACCCTTAACGCCAGCGTACTGCCCAACGTGGCTTACGATATTTGCGTCGCCGCAGTTGATGATCAGGGCCACATTGGTCCGAACTCGGAAATCTGGCGGTTCACATGGACGCCACCAATTGTGCTCGCCACGGTGCCGTGGCCCGCCCGGCCCGTACCGCCGACCATCGCGGATTTTGATGATCTTGGGCCCAACGACACGCAGCCGCCAATTTCGCCCCGCGTCGCAGCCGTCGTTTTTTACGACACCGATGGCGTTGCGCCCAACCCTCGTTATCCCATCGGCGTGCGCATTGGCGAGTTGGGCGTCCCTGGCCCCTATGGTGCCAGCACCCAACCAAATCGCAACGCATACACAGAATATGCCGACGAGTATTTGCAATACAATGCCGGCAGTATCAATTCCGGCAATGAGGGGCCGACGGACCCGAACACCGGGGTCTTCCGCGCGCTCGGCAACTCCCGCGCTGGTCAACCACTCCTGCCCATCGTGGTTTATCGCCAGCAACTGACGAACGCGCTTTTCCCGCGTGTCTCTCGTGACATCGTCCAAGTAACGCCAATGATCGAACGCATACCGTGGACCATTGACGCCAATTACAAAGTCACAATCCCCGACCGTCTGTTCGCAGGGTTCTACGACGCATACAAAGCGCCCAATTTGTACTATCACTTCTACGTTCGTGATTTACAGCCCGTTCAGTTGGGCGCGAAATACCGCTACTTCGTCATGCGCTTCAACGACCAGCGGGAAATCCAGGAAATCATCTCAGCCGGCGACGTGGAACTGCCGCTTAACTGAATGAAAACTCCACACCCCAACTGCCGATCTTCCCTCGCCTGCGACGGCGGGCGAAGCCGGAGAATTGCAGCTTCGAGTTGGATGTTGCTCTGGAGCTTGTTGATTGGAGGTTGGGGCTGCTCAACGCACGCCGCTTTCGTTTACGAGACGCCCAACGAGTTCATCACTGCCGGCGATTTCGAGGGCGACGGTCGCGCCGACGCGCTCGTGTTGGACAAACTCACCGGCAATGTCCGGGTCGGTTACCAGAACACCAACGGCGCGCTGGTCTGGTCTGCAGCTCGCGCCACCGGGGCCGAATCCGTTGGCGCGCTGGCCATGGGACGGTTTGCCGAAACGAACCGCGACTCCATCGCGGTCACGGCGCTGGATCTAAACCAGATTCGGGTCTTGAATCTTTCCAATCCATCCAATTCACCTGCCCCAACCATCATCAATCCCACCCATCCAGGCAACAGCCTGTTGGTCGGGTTGGATGCGCCGTACGGTAGTCTGGCGAACCGAAGCTGGCTGACCGCCGGCAACCATGATCCGGGCATCACTTTGCTCGACTTGCTCGCATTTACCGCGGACGGTTCGGCTGCATTTCAGGATCAGATAGCCGCGGAAAGCTTCCTGGCGAGTGGTAATTCCTTTACCCGCTTTACTGGCGACGCAACGTTACTGGCGGCAATCCGACGGGGCAGCAACGACACTTTCGTCGCCTACGCGTACACGAATACCACTGCGCCGGTGCTTCTGCGCTCGAATCTGCCGCCGGCCACAGAGTACGTTTTTGGCTCATTCAACAATGAACCGTCTCCGCGCCTGCTCTTTTACGTGCCCGGGCAGTCGAACATCATTGTGCAACCGTTGACGAATAATGGTTTCGGTTTCGGTTTCGGCGCGGCAACCGTTAATACGTTCACCTCTGCCGTGCAGCGGGTTTTCTTTGTAGCCGAACCTACCAACGGCCTGGTTGTCATTCAGTTTGGGGACGGCGTTGTGTCTGGCCTGCGCGTACCGGCAGACGGAGGGAGCCAGTTGGCGGTGACGGCTGGCTTTGCGGTCAGCCCAGCAGGTAACACGATCACCGGGGTTGTGCCGCTGGGGATTGGAAAATTCGCGCTGCTTTCGTCCGCATCGAATTCGATCGCGTCCACGTTTGCGCAGGTCTTCACAGAGTCGGGCGGCAATTACACCCAGACGAGCAGCAGTGCGCTCACGCCCGTCACGACGACCGGAACGCGCGGCAATGTGTGGCTGTTCCAGATCGAACCGTTTGCCAGCAGCGCCGCGACACTCATCGGTTCGTTGAGCGCGCCGGCATGGAGCAGCACCATCATTGGCCTGCCGGGAACTTTGTCGGTGAGGGTGGAAAGCGACGGCGGCACCACCACAGGTCTGAATAATCCAGCCACGAATAATTTCGGCCCGCCGCCCGCCGGGACTGTTTACGTTTTGCCGAACCAATATCGCGAGGACATTTCGTTCTTCGGTTACGCTCCAGTGCGCGCACCCGAGCCCTCGGTCGTTACGATTGCGCCGCCGCCTGGTGCTTACGGCGGACCGATTCAGATTTCGTTCAGCCAACAGACCGCCACCGACACGGTGCATTACCGTAACAGCGCCAGCGCGCCGTGGCAGACTTACGCTGCGCCTTTCGCGCTCACCAACGACGCAACGGTTCAATACTACGGACAAACCGCGGTCGGCGCTCGCGGTCGAACTCAATTGGCGAGTTATACCTTCGGCAACATCGCGGTGCCGGCGGAGTCATTGGTCACAGTGCCCGGCAGCGACACGAACCCCCCGCCGGTTGTAAACCCGAACGTGCCGCACATTTCCGCTGGCGGCACCGTGTTCTATGGGCGGCGCGGCAGCAACCCCGTGCCGACGATGTTCTACACGGCCAATGACATCGTCTATTCATTCACCCCACCCGGCCCGACGACCGTTTTTGCGACCCTTCCTTTCGGCACGAATCCCGAAGGTCTGGTGTTTGACACCAGCGGCAATCTCTTTGTGGCGGGCGGTGGAGACGTCAGCAAGATCACTCCGGGTGGCACGGTGAGTCACTTTGCGACGCTGCCCGGGTTCGGCGGTTATGGAATGGTGATTGATGCCAACAATAATCTCTACGTGGCGGGTGCCTCATCACTCGAAATCAAAAAAATCACGCCCGGCGGAACGGTGAGCACCTATACGACCCTTGCCAGCGGGACGACGGGCATGGTGCTTGACGGCGGCGGCAACCTCTACACGGTGGGCGGTGGTTATACGGTTAAAAGAATCCCCGCCGGCGGCGGCACGGCGAGCATCTATGCGACCCTCGGCGGCAACAATCTCTACGGACTGGCCTTTGACTCCGCCGGCTACCTTTACGCGTCCGATGTCTTCTCGGTGCATATCTACAAGATCCCCCCGGGCGGCGGCTCCTACGTCAACTTTGGGACGCTCCCTTCCGGAGTCAGGAGCCTGGCTTTTGACCCGAGCGGCAACCTTTACGGGGCGCAATTTCAGGGGGACCAGATTTTCAAGATCACGCCCGACGGGACGGTGACCACCTATGGGGCCAACCTGAACGGCCCCAGATACCTCACGTTCAAACCCGATCCTTTCGCGCAGCAGAACCCTGCCGTCAATCAATTCGGGTATGATTCACGCCTGCCCTCGATCTGGGCGATCAATCTGGATGGCAGTGGCGAAACCTACCTCACCTCTGGTCGCGAGCCGCGCGTGTCCCGCGATGGACGTTGGCTGGCCTTCTGGCGCGAGAACGATCCGGCAACGAATCAATTCAGCCTCTGGCTGCGCGATCTGCCTGCCGGTCAGGAAAGTCGCTGGCACACCCGCAGCAATCGGTTCATCGGCTGCGACTGGCAGAGTGATAACACGCACCTCGTCTTCGCTGCAGACGGACTCCTCTGGCGGATCGGCGTGAGCGAACCACTGGTTGCATTTCCGTTGAGCAGCGACACTCGACAAGGCGCCCCGTCTGTGAATCCGGTGGATGGCCGGGTGGCGCTTCAAGTCATCTACCCCGGCAGCCCCGGCCTTTACCTCGCCCCGTCAGACCTTGTCTCGCGGCAGAACCTCGGCCTGAACATCCTGAGTCCGCGCTGGCCCGCGTGGTCGCCGGACGGCGGGAGCATCGTCGTTGCCGATGATCCGAACATCAGCCCTCTGCTGGATGCCGGTCGCAATCTGTGGGTGGTGAAACTCGGCGCGCAAACCAACACCTATCAAATCACCGCGTTTGCCGGCGGCGGGAATGGTTTTCCAAACGGCGCGGTCTGGTCGCCGGGTGGCGACAAACTCATCGGCGCCGGCCGCATAGGCGGGACAAATGGATTGTGGATCATCCCGCTCACCTCCAATCGGGATGCCTGCGCCGCGCCGCCGACACGGCTGCCCACGGCGCCCGGCTACGACATTGATTTTGCCGGCAGCGTGCTGGCGACTTCAACCACCCTCGGCTACGCCAGCCTCGGATTGTTCATCCGGCTCGATCCCTCGGTGCTGGTCGTCTATTGGAGCACGAATTACGACGGGTTCACGATCGAGTCAGCGGTGGAAATGCCAGCGGGCTTGGCGTGGTCGCCGGTGACCGGGCCGTATTTCCGCGCCGGCCCGAACTTCGAATACCGCGAATCTCGCGCCGCACTGGCGTCTCCAAAATACTTCCGGCTGCATTACCCCGGCGTCCTCGTGCTCACCCCACCCGAACCGGAAATGGAATTCCGACTCGAACCCAACGCCGCCGTGATGAACTGGCCGCTCAATTACGTGGGTTACACGCTCGAAGCGGCGACCAATCTTTCACCGCCAGTCCTGTGGCGTCCCCTCAGCGGGCCGTATCCGAACACCAACGGAGTCTTCGAATACCGCCGCAATTTCCCCGGGTCACAGCAGGAATTCTATCGCCTGCGTGGGCGCTGAACCTGGCGGAGAAACTCGCGATCACCCGGCTTCCAAACCGGCTTGGTGGTCCTCAGAGAGGTGCGGATTGTCGTGGAGTTCCACACCCGAAAACGCCGCTTCGAGCGTCAAAGGGATAATGCTATGAATGGGAAATACCCACCGACCTCCCGCGCGGCTTGTAGGGTGAACACCCGACAGAAGAATCCGGCTTTCTCTGCTAGGCAAATTCCATTGGTTTGGCTAACGTAACATCTTGCGCGCCGAAAGGTGGGCTAACCAAAACCCGAATCAAAGACCGCATACGAGAACAACCTCGCAACCTCTTTCGAAAACCCGGCGGAGCCGCGCCGATTTTTTCGCCGCGCGCCGCGCAGGGCTGGTGCGCCCGGCAGGAAGCGGATTCCCGGAACTCAATTCTGTTGAGCAAAAGGGAAATCCTATGGGCTTAACCAAACGGCGGGGAACCAGCTAAAGAATCAGCCATGAATCTTGACATCCACACGCTGGCGGTTGTCCTCAGCAGCATCAATCTGCTGCAGGTCATGGCGCTTTTTGCCCAATGGCGGCTGGATAAAGATCATCCCGGACCGGGCTGGTGGTTGCTGGGCATCGGGACCTTTGCGCTCGCGTTCGCGGCCCTGGCGCTCCGTGCGGTGCCCCAGTTGTTGCCGGTCGCAATCGTTGCGAACAATGTCCTTTTCGTTTACTCGCAGGCGCTGCTGTATATCGGCATCCTGCGTTTTTTTGGCCGCCGCGAGCGGCGCGGTCCGCTCGGCGCGTTGCTGGTGCTTTATCCCTTGGTCGCCATCTACTTGACCGTCGGCTACAATGACGTGGTCGCGCGGCGCGCGATTCTTTTCCTGGTCTTGGCCGGGCTGTCGTTTGCAACCGCCTGGGCGCTCGTCCGTTTCAAGTCTCGCGCCGTGACCGCGGCGGCCAATTTCCTGGCCGGCGTGTTTTTGTTTCACGGCCTGGTTTTATTGGTGAGCGTGCTCCTCACGCTGACCTCCCGTTCGCCCGTGGGCGTTACGGCCACCTCGCCCGATCAAGTGGTAGCCATCTTTGATGGGCTTATCGTCACGTCGCTGTGGACCTTTGGTTTTATCCTCCTCGTCGGTCAGCGTTTGTCGGCGGCCGCCCGCGAAGCCCGGGACAGCCTGGAAGTTATCTTCAACACCAATCCCGATGCCGTTTTGATCACGCGCAAGACCGATGGTCGTTTGGTCCGCGTCAATGACGGTTTCACCGCGCTAACCGGATTCACGCCAGCCGAGGTGGTGGGCAAGTCCGTATTGGAAGTCAACCTCTGGAAAAATCCAGCGGATCGCCAAAAGTTCCTCGCGGCCTTGGACGACAAAGGCTCTTGCGACAACTTGGAAGTGATTTTCCAACGGAAAGATGGCCGGGCGATGCTGTGCAGCGTCTCGGCCAAACTCTTCCAGCAGGAAGGGGTCGTCCATATTATCAGCGTGACGCGCGACATCACCGCGCGCCAGCGGGCGGACGAGGTCTTGCGCGCGAGTGAGGACCGCTACCGTTCGCTGGTCGAGACCTCCGCCAACGGCATCGGCATTTATCAGGCCGGGAAAATGGTCTTTATCAACTCCACCGGCGCCCGACTGCTCGGCGCGCAGCATCCCGAGGAATTGATCGGTCGCCCGAGCGAGCTGACCGTCCACCCCGACGATCACGCCGCGGCCCGGGAGCGGATGCGCCGCTTTCTGGCCGGGGCGACGGACGTGTATCCCTGCGAAGTGCGTTACCTGCGGCGGGATGGCAGCCATTTTCCGGTGGAAGTCCGGGGCGGCGCCGTGGAGTTCGAGGGCGAACCAGCCCTGCAGTTTATCTTCAGCGACATCACCGAACGCCTGCGGGCCGAGGCGCAAGTGCGCAAGCTGTCGCAAATCGTGGAGCAGACCTTTGCTTCGGTGGTGATCACCAACAAGGCCGGGGACATCGAATATGTGAACCCGGCGTTTGTCACGAGGACTGGCTACTCCGCTGCTGAAGCGCGCGGTCGCAACCCGCGGCTCCTGAAGTCGGGTTTGACGCCGAAGGCAACTTACGCGGCGCTGTGGGCGCAACTCACGTCCGGCCAGACCTGGAGCGGCGAATGGCAAACCCGCCGCAAGGACGGCACGTTGTATTGGGAGTCCGCCGTGATCTCGCCGGTCCGCGATGCCGCCGGGAAGGTTACCCACTATGTCGCCATCAAAGAGAATATCACCCAGCGCAAGGCGGCAGAGGCGGCCTTGCAGGCGAGCGAGGCTTTCAACCATGCGATCTTGAACTCGGTGGCCGCCGAAATTGCCGTGCTGGACGCTCACGGGATCATCACTGCGGTGAACGAACCCTGGCAGCGTTTTGCTTTGGAAAACGGACGCGAGCCGGGCCAATCGGTCGCGGATACTGGAGTGGGCACCAGTTATCTGGCGGTTTGCCAGACGGTTAACGAGCGCACCCCAGAGGCTGCGGTAGCCTTGCAAGCCCGCTTGGGCATCCAGGCCGTGTTAGCTGGCCAGTTACCTCGGTTCAACTTGGAATACCCCTGTCATTCCCCGACGCAAGAGCGCTGGTTCAGCCTGATCGCCAGCCCGCTACGCCTGGTTCCCGGTAGCGCGGGCCACGACGGGGTGGTGGTTTCGCATGTGGACATTACCGTCCTGAAGCAGTCGGAGCACCGGCTCCGGCAAAGCGAGCAGCGCTTCCGCCTCTTGCTCAACGCCGCGCCCCAGGGCATCTATGGCGTTGACCTCCGGGGGAACTGCACGTTCGTCAACCCGGCGGCGTTGCAACTGTTCGGCTACGCGCAGGAAGCCGACTTGCTCGGGCAGCACATTCATGCGTTGGTACATCACACCCGGCCCAATGGCACCCCGTATCCCGCCAGCGAATGTCGCATGAATCAAGCTCTGGTGTCCCCCCAGGAAGTCCACGTCACGGACGAGTGTTTCTGGCACCGCGATGGCCGTTCTTTTCCAGTCGAATACTGGTCGCACCAAATCTGTGACGGAGCAGCGGTGGTGGGCGCGGTCGCAACCTTCACCGACATTACCGAGCGCAAGCAGACGGAGGAGCGCATCGCCGCCTTTTCGGATTTGGGACGAAAGCTCAGTGCGGCCCATACCGCCGCGGAGGCTGGCGAGATCATCAGCGAATTGGCCGGCCGCTTGATCGGCTGGGATGCCTGCTTGTTGGACCTCTATTCGGCGGCGGACGACCGGATGCTGAATGTGTTGCGCCGAGACCTCGTCGTCGGCCAACCGATGGCTTATCCCGCCGCCACCGCGGACCGGACTCCATCGCCCCGGGTGCGGCGGGTTTTTGCGCACGGCGCCGAGTTGGTTTTGCGCGAGGAAGCGGCGGCCATGCCGGCCGACGCCGTCCCCTTTGGGGATGTGGCCCGACCCTCGCTGTCCATGATGTATGTGCCGATCCGGGAAGGGACGAGGCCCGTCGGCATTTTTAGTATCCAGAGTTACCAACGCCAGGCTTACACCGCGCAAGACTTGGAGTTGTTGCAAACCCTGGCGGATCACTGTGGCGGTGCGTTGAACCGAGTGCAGGCGGAGGCGAAACTCGCGGCGTCCCACGCGGAACTCCAGTCGGCCAACGAGGAACTCAAAGCCGCCAATGACAACGCCACCGCAATGGCGCTTAAGGCTGAACGCGCCAACGCCGCCAAGAGTGAGTTCCTGGCCAACATGAGCCACGAGATTCGCACGCCCATGAACGGCGTGCTCGGCATGAATGGGTTGCTGCTGGGAACGGAACTGAATGGCGAACAGCGCAGTTATTCTCAGAACATCCGCGCCAGCGGCGAGACGCTCCTCACCTTGCTCAATGACATTCTGGACTTCTCCAAAATCGAGGCGGGGCAGTTGGAGTTGGAAACTCTGGAATTTAGTCTGCCCGATGTGCTGGAGGATTTCGCCGCGCTGCTGGCGTTGCGGGCGCACGCGAAAGGTCTGGCGTTCGGCTGTGTGGTGGCCCCGGAAGTGCCGCTGCAACTCCGGGGCGATCCCGGCCGCCTGCGCCAGATCCTCACCAACCTCACCGGCAACGCGCTCAAGTTCACCGCTCAGGGCGAGGTCGTCATCCGCGTGCGCCTGTTCGCGGAAACCGCGGAGACCGTGCAACTGCGCTTTGGCGTCTGCGATACGGGCATCGGCATCCCGGAAGACAAACGGGCGAAGCTGTTCCAAAAATTCTCGCAGGTGGATGCCTCGACCACGCGGCTCTATGGCGGCACCGGGTTGGGACTGGCGATCTCCAAGCAACTCGCGGAACTCATGGGCGGCGAAGTCGGCGTGGAGAGCGTGGTGGGCCCGGGTTCGGAATTCTGGTTCACAGTGCGGCTGGGAAAACCCGCCGGCCGCAAACGCGCCGCCGCGCGCGGCCCCGCCGAACTGCGCGATGTGCGGGTGCTGATTGTGGATCCGCACCCCGTCAACCGGGAGATTCTCGTGGGCTTGCTGGAGGGCTGGGGACTGCGAGCCGCGCAGGTCCCGGATGGTCCGTCCGCATTGTACGCCCTGACCGAAGCCCACGCCGCGCAGGATCCCTTCGCAATGGCGCTGCTGGATCGGCAACTGCCCGGCATGGACGGCAACGCCCTGGGCCGCGCCATCAAAGCCCATCCGGATCTGCAGGCCACGCGGTTGGTGCGGTTGACCAACTTGGGCCAAGCGGATCGCGACCCTGATTGGGAAGCCAACGGTTTTGTCGCCACGCTGACCCAGCCGGTGCGGCGAGGGGAGTTGCAAGAAGTGCTAGCCGCGGTCATGAGCGGGCGGAAGG
>CAIKLQ010000128.1 GCA_903828255.1 uncultured Verrucomicrobiota bacterium | reverse complement strand
CGTGTGGTTATGTGCTCAAGGGGGGCGGCTTTCGCGAGCTGGTCAGCGCCCTGCATGAACTCCAAGCGGGCGGGGTGCCGATGAGTCCCGGCATTGCCCAGCAGGTGCTCCAACAATTCCAGCAACTGTCTCTCGGCACCCCGACAGCGCCCGCCACCGATGGATTGTCCGAGCCGGAGCAGGCCGTGCTGCAAGGCTTGGCGCGGGGGCAGACCTGCCCGGCCATCGCCGTCGCCCTGTCGGTCAGCACCGGCACGGTGAAACGCCACGTCAAGCAAACCTATGAGAAGTTCCGCCACCGCGCGACCGCCGGGTGCCGGGGTGCCGGGGCGGCGGCGGCTGGCCGCGGTCAAACCCCGCCCGCATCCCTAGAATATCCCTAGCTCTAGGGATACCCGTATCCCTAACCCGCGTGATAAATTACATCCGTTATTGACATGAATTTGACCCGAATGCTTATGAAAACAAAGTTCCGGACCCCCAACCATCAAAACAATTTAAACACATGAAAACCAAACTCCTCCTCCTCACGCTGGCCCTGGCGACCCTGTCGGCGACCGCGCAAGTGCCCGGCATCATTAGTCATCAGGGCAAGGTCACCGTCGCCGGCACCAACTACACCGGCGCGGGCCAGTTCAAATTTGCGCTCGTGGATGCGGCGGGCACCACCACTTACTGGAGTCAGGACGGCTCCAGCGGCGGCGCGGAACCGGCCGCCGCCGTCGCGCTTACCGTGGCGCGGGGCATTTTCTCGGTGGACGTGGGCGATACCACGGTGGCGAACATGACGCAGGCCATCCCCGCCAGCGTGTTCACCAACAGCGCGGTGTATCTGCGGGTGTGGTTTAATGACGGCACGCTGGGTTGGCAACTGCTCACGCCCGACCGCCGGGTCACCAGCGTGGGCTACGCCCTCATGGCGACCACCGCTGTCAGCGCCAATGCCGTGGCTGCGGCCAACATCACCGGGACGCTCGGATTGGGGCAACTGCCCAGCGCAGTGGTGACGAATACCGCGACCGGCCTCACGCTCGGCGGCACCTTCACCGGCGACGGCAGCGGCTTGACCAATCTGAACGCCACGCAATTGACCGGCACGCTCCCGCTGGCGCAACTGCCGGCCAACGTGCTGACCAATGGCAGCGGCGCGACCGGCTATCATGCCACCGCGTTGGGCATTAACACGACGGCCAGCGGGTATGCTGCCACCGCGCTGGGCGCCTTCACGATGGCCACCAACTATGGTTCCACCGCGATGGGAACCAGCACGAGGGCTAGCGGGGATTCTTCCACCGCGATGGGAATTGACACGAAGGCCAGCGGCCCGGCTTCCACCGCGATGGGATTTGACACGATGGCCAGCGGCTGGCGTTCCACCGCGATGGGCGGCTGGACGTCAGCCAGCGGGAATTCTTCCACCGCGATGGGAGAAGCCACAACCGCCAGCGGCTATGGTTCCACTGCGCTGGGCGGCTGGACGTCAGCCAGCGGACAGTATTCCACCGCGATGGGAGGCGGCACGAGGGCTAGCGGGGATTCTTCCACCGCGATGGGAGCCAACACGAGGGCT
>CAIKLQ010000127.1 GCA_903828255.1 uncultured Verrucomicrobiota bacterium | reverse complement strand
TTTGCCGTCAATCACCAGCGAGCAAGTGCCGCAGATGCCCTCGCGGCAATCGTGGTCGAAGGCGATCGGCTCTTCGCCCCGCATGGCCAACTCCTCATTCACCACGTCGAGCATTTCGAGGAACGACATGTGGGCGTTCAGCGCAGGCGACTCGTAGGTGTTAAACCCGCCGGGGCTGTTCGCGTTCTTTTGCCGCCAGACTTTCAAGGTAATTTTCATGGTCAAATCTTTTCGGACTTTGCGCCGCCCGACTTCCCGGGCTTCGGCATCAACATGTGGAAACCAATTTCACGCCTTGGTTTCTTTTTCTCCGACATCAACTCCCGAATGGCATCGAACACCACGCGGAATTGTTTGTCGTATTTCCCCTCCAACGCCGCGAGCTTGTGCGCGCGGTCGGCGTGCGCCGACAAGATCCGTCGCAACTGCACGAATGTCCGCATGATTGCGAGGTTCACCTGGATGGCTCGGTCGCTCCGCAACACGCTTGAAAGCATCGCCACACCTTGCTCGGTGAAGACGTAGGGGCGGAACTTCCGATGCTGGCCCCGCTTTAAGGTCACAATCTGTGACCTTAAAGCCCCCCTTTGTTTTCAACGTTTTTTCTGCAAATTCGTCGTTTAAGGTCACAACTCGTGACCTTAAAACCAGAGTCGCTTCCACTTTTGAAAGCTGGAACATGAAGGCTTCTGGGAAACGTTCCAAGTTACGTTTCACCGCCTGATTCAACACTTTGG
This sequence comes from uncultured Verrucomicrobiota bacterium, assembly GCA_903828255.1. Lineage (GTDB taxonomy): Bacteria > Verrucomicrobiota > Verrucomicrobiia > Limisphaerales > JADLHS01 > CAIKLQ01. Next base: position 26,062 of record CAIKLQ010000127.1, on the reverse strand, counting down.
TTTCAACGCCGTAGAGTTCTGCGAGGTCGCTGTCGAGCGTCACCTTCTCACTCCGAAGCAGCAGAATCCGCCGCTCGATGCGCCCGGCGGGGATGAGGTTGGCTTCGCTCATGTGCGGTAGGAGTGTTGAGACCACTATCTGTGACCTCAAACATTCATCACTTGTAACTCCGCGTGCTCATGTGGACTTCCTCATACACGAGCGGCTCCTTGTTGAGAATTGGCGCTTTGTCGGGAGCGCCGCCGTATTCCCAGCCCGCCACGTAGGCGAAGGCGTCGTCGCGGCGCTTCACGTCGCCGGGGTTCACCAAGCCTTGCTGCGTTTCAGGATCGTCCTTGGTGTATTGATACTCCTCGCGGAAATGGCCGCCGCAGCTTTCCTCGCGATGCAACGCGTCGCGGCACAGCAATTCGCCCAACTCGATAAAGTCGGCGACGCGACCCGCTTGTTCCAACGACTGGTTCCACTCACCCGCCTCGCCGAAGACCTTGACGCTTTTCCAATACTCCTCGCGCAAGGCGCTGATGTGCTGGATGCCCTGTTCCAAACCCGCCTTGTTGCGCGCCATGCCAGCGTGATCCCACATCAACTTGCCGAGCGCCTTGTGGAAACTGGCCGGTGTGCGGGTGCCCTTGTTGCTGAGCAGACGCTTCGTGAGGGTCTGGACATTTTCCTCGGCTTGCTTGAACGAAGCGTTGTCGGTCGCGGGACGTTTGTCCGGTTTCTGCGTGGCGAGATAGCCGCTGATCGTCGCGGGCAAAACGAAATAACCATCCCCCAAACCCTGCATCAGCGCGCTGGCGCCGAGGCGGTTCGCGCCGTGGTCGGAGAAGTTCGCTTCGCCCAGCACAAACAGGCCCGGGACGTTGCTCATCAGGTTGTAGTCCACCCACAAGCCGCCCATCGTGTAATGCACGGCGGGATAAATCCGCATCGGCGTGCGATAGGCATCCTCGTTCGTGATCTCGTGATACATCGCGAACAGATTGCCGTAACGCTCGCGCACCTTGCCTTCACCGAGGCGTTGGATCGCGGCGGAAAAATCCAGATAAACGCCTAGTCCTGTTTCGCCGACACCGCGGCCTTCATCGCACACCGTCTTGGCCGCACGGCTCGCGATGTCGCGAGGCGCGAGATTGCCGAACGCGGAATACATCCGCTCCAGATAGTAATCGCGGTCGCCTTCAGCTATGTCCGCCGGATTCCTTTTGCAATCCTCCTTCTTCTTCGGCACCCACACGCGCCCGTCGTTGCGGAGCGATTCGCTCATCAGCGTGAGCTTGGATTGATAATCACCGCTCACCGGGATGCACGTCGGATGAATCTGGGTGTAGCACGGATTGGCCATGCAGGCGCCACGCTTGTAAGCGCGCCAGATCGCGGTGGCATTTGAGCCCCGTGCGTAGGTCGAGAGGTTGTAGGTGTTGCCGTAACCGCCGGTCGCCAACACCACGGCGTCGGCGTTGTGCCGCGTGATTTCACCCGTCTGAAGATTGCGGACGATGATGCCTTTAGCGTGGCCGTCCACCACTACGAGATCGAGCATCTCGGAGTGCGTGAAGGATTTCACCCCGCCATTGGCGATGTTGCGGCACAGCGCAGAATAGGCGCCGAGCAATAGCTGCTGCCCTGTCTGCCCGCGGGCGTAAAAAGTTCGCGAAACCTGCGCGCCGCCGAAGGAACGATTGTCCAACAACCCGCCGTATTCCCGCGCAAATGGCACGCCCTGCGCCGCGCATTGGTCAATGATGTTCACGGACACTTCCGCCAGCCGATGCACGTTGGCCTCGCGGGCGCGGAAGTCGCCGCCCTTGATCGTGTCGTAGAACAGGCGCTGCACGGAGTCGCCGTCGTTCTGATAATTCTTCGCCGCGTTGATGCCGCCTTGCGCCGCGACTGAGTGCGCCCGGCGCGGGGAATCGTGAAACACGAAGTTGTGAACTTCGTAGCCGAGTTCCGCGAGCGTGGCGGAGGTGGACGAACCCGCCAATCCCGCGCCGACGACGATGATCTTGTATTTCCGCTTGTTCGCCGGGTTGATGAGTTTGGTGGCGAACTTGTGCTGCTCCCACTTTTGAGCGAGCGGTCCGGACGGGATGTTGGAATTCAACGTAGCCATGTTACTTCGCCAGCTCCTTTCCGGCGGTGGCCGCCGCGGCTTTCGCCGGCACGGTCTTGACGATTTCGTTCAGATAGGCTTTGCCATGTCCGAACCCGAAAACCGAAATGGGAATCGAGGCATAGCCGAGGAACAGCGCGAGGGCGATTACCTTGGAAGCCTTGGCAATGAGCGGGCTGTAAGCGGCGTTTCTCAAACCAAGCGATTGGAACATCGCCGCGATGCCGTGGCTCAGGTGAAAGCACAACAAGCCAACGCCCACCAGGTAAAACAACGACACCGGCACCACGCTGAATCCGGCGACCATCATGGCGTAACAATCCGGATGCCCGGTGGCCGGATCGAGCAGCCGCCCGATCGGAATGGACGAGCCGTTAATACCCTCGACCTTCACGGTGTAGTGCAGCAGGTGGTAAACGATGAACGCGCCGATGATCATGCCGCTGCCGAACATCGAGCGGGACGCCAGGCTGGCCCCAAATGGCGGGCGGCTGCCTTCGTAGGGCTGGGGTCGCGCCGCCTGATTCTCCAGGGTCAGCGTCGCCGCCGACCAGACGTGCAGGGCGATCATCGCCAGCATGAAAAGCCGCACGACCCAGAGCACTTCGCCGAGCGATTGGAGAAAGTGCGCATAACGGTTGAGGGCCTCCGGCGACAGAAAGAACTGGAGGTTGCCGATCAGGTGTCCGACGACAAACAGAAACAGCAGCGTACCGCTGGCGGCCATCAGAAACTTCCGGCCCAGCGACGATTTGAACAATCCACAAATGGTGCTCATTGAAACGATTTGATTAACAACTCGGCGCGAGTGCCGCCGCTTAAGGGGCGAATCCTAATCAGGTTGGCGACCGAACGCAACGCACCAGACTCGGTATAAGTAGCTCTGCGTTCAATCGTCCCGAAGGCTTATTCGGTGCCGCGATTCACGTTGGCCGGATCAAGTCCAGAAGCGACGCAATTTTCGCCGCGCCGGGATTTGTGGCCCGGCGGTCAATTTGCACACCGCCCAAGCCCGCGGCGGTCGCGCCGGCGACATCCGCTTCAAAGCTGTCGCCCACATGCAGGATCCCCGCCGCCGGAACTCCGAGTTCCTTTACCGCCGTCGCGAAAATGGCGGGCGCTGGTTTGCTCGCACCCACCTCACACGAGACGACGATCGAGTCAAACCAGCCAACCAGCCGCAGCGTGTGCAGCAACGGACGCAGGCGGTCGTCCCAATTGGAAATCACTCCAAGTTTCAACCCGCGTTCCCGCAAACCGCGCAGCGTCGGCTCAACGTCCGTGAAAACTCGCCAGGCGTTCGCTTGCGTGAAGCGGTCGTAAAGCTCCGGGAAAATCTCCTCGCTCGCCGGCTTTGGCAGCAAGTCGGCGAAAGTTTCAGTTACGATCCGCGCCCACTCCGGTTTCGTATTCACGTTTCCTCCGTGGGCGCGAAACGCATCGCGGAAACGCCGGGTGAGTTCCTCCGGCGAGAAACCCGCATGGCCGTGCGCCGCCGCCTCTTCCGCATAAATATGCCCGACCGACGGCCACACCTCGATCATCGTGTTACCGACGTCAAACGTGACGGCGCGAATTCCATCAAGCCGGTTCATCGCGGTGGAGCCAGTTGTTCGCGGGGCTTTGCGCCACTCCACTCGTTCAAAATCCGCTCCCCATCGCCGGCTTCGATGCTCAGCCCCAAAAGTTCCAAGGCCTCGCCGACGAGGTAAAGCGAACCGGTGATGACCACGAACGAATCGGTCGCCGCTTTTTGCAGCGCCTCGGACAGGGCGGTACATTCGAGCGTCGTTACCGGCTGCCCTTCGCGGCAGACCGCCGCAAGTTCCGCCGCCGGCGCCGTCCGCTCGCTGCCCACAGGGACGGTCAGAATTCGCGACGCCAACGCCGCCAACCGCGCGCACATGGGCCGCCAATCTTTGTCCGCCAACATGCCGAGAATCAGCGTAGGCCGGACGTCAGGGAAATGGGTCCGCAGTGCCGCCGCCAAAGCTTCCACACCCGCGGGATTGTGCGCGCCATCCAGCAGGATTTTCTGTCCGCCCGCCCGGGTGACGAGCTGCAATCTTCCCGACCACTCCACTTGTGCGAATCCGGCGCGGATCTGCGCCTCGCTCACGGGAATTTGTTCTTTCAAGACATCCACGGTGGCGCGGGCGAGGGCGGCGTTGAGTTGTTGATGTTCGCCAAGTAACCGTGGGGATGTGTGATGCGTGATGCGTGATGCGTGATGCGCGGCAACACAAGTCAACGGACTGTTAAGCTTCTTGGCAACCATCTCGATCACGGCTAACGCCTCCTCCTCCTCGGTCGCCGTCACGACGGGCACGCCGGGTTTGATGATGCCCGCCTTCTCGGCTGCAATTTTCGCCAGCGTATCGCCCAGCCATTGCTGGTGATCAAACTGAATGTTCGTGATGACACTGGCGAGCGGCGTGACAATGTTCGTCGCGTCGAGCCGGCCACCCAAACCAGTTTCCCAAATCACCAACTCGCACTGCTGCTCCGCGAAGTAGCGCAAGGCCATCACGGTGACGAACTCAAAGAGCGTGGCCGCCACATCCCGCCCAGCCGGTGGAGCACCGCGCATCTCGCTGACCAACCGCACCAAGTCAGATTCGGTGATCCACCGGCGATTCACCTGCATCCGCTCGCGAAACGAAACCAAGTGCGGCGACGTAAACAAGCCCACGCGCAGTCCCGCCGCGCGATAAATGCTTTCCAGCATGGCGCACGTCGAGCCTTTGCCGTTCGTGCCGGCGACGTGGATGAAGCGGAGTTGGTGTTGCGGATTGCCCGCCCGTGCTGCCAGCTTGCGGGTATTCTCCAGCCCAAACTCCGCGCCGAACCAGCGGAGGCCGTGCAGAAATCGAATCGCGTCAGCGTAACTCATCGTGGCTACACAATGCGGAAAGCCGCTTCACCAGACAACTCCCGGATTTCCTCCGCCAACTTGTCCGCTTCTTGCGGCAACTCCCCGCTTACTTTCTCCAGCCGGCGCGGGCGTATCGGGCGCGGTATGCGGCGGAGAACCCTTTGAATTGCCGGACGGAGCGGGTGGGGGGCGGCGGGTGCAAGCACACACGCGAGCAGGTGCAGCCCCTGACGGCGCTTGAGCTACCCTATTACTCCGAGCCTTGGGACGACGAACGGCAACGGGTACCAGATTCACGCCGGCATGTTCCGGATCGTTTGCCAGAACGGCCTGATGCTTGCCGACAGTTTGATTCCAGCGATTCACGTCCGGCATACCGGCCAGGAATTGAATCCGATCATCGCGGCCTCGTTTTCCAGCTTGGCCCACTTGCCCAAGCTGGCCGACCGCGTGACGGAGTGCCACTGGCGCTTGGCGCGGATGGTTGCGAAGCCATTGCGATGGTTTGCCGGCATAGGAGCGCGAACCGCCGAGTCCGCGCCCCGGGCGGCACAGTCAGATCGGCGCGAGCTTGGAGTCGGCGGGCGGCGGAAAATGTTTTGCCGCCAGCGCGATGAATTCCTCCGTCACGCGGGAAACATTCTGCCGTCGCCAGACGAGCGCGAATTCCACCCAGACCTTCGGCTTGCTGAGCGGACGCCAGACGATCCCGTGCATCCGCTCGACCTGGGCGAAGTGCGGAAAAACCGTCACCCCGGCGTTCACCGAGACGAGACCGAGGGCGTTCGTCGGATAGCCATCCACCTCCTTCACCACCCGGGGATGAAACCCCGCGTTCGCGCACTGGCGGAAAAATTCGTCGTAAAATTCCGGTCGCGATTCGCGCGAGCAGATGACGAAATCTTCGTTGCGCAAATCCGCCAGCGCGAACTCGCGCTGTTTGGCCAGCGGATGTGTTGCGGGCAAAACCACCTCCACGGGCACGCGCCAGATCGTCTGGTGTTCTAGGCCCGGCGTCGGCGCGAACAAGTTCAAGGCGCCCAGATCAATCCGCGCATCGCGCAGGGCTTTCAGTTGTTCGGTCGCTTTGGCGTGGAAGAAATCGAACTCCACTTTCGGGTGGGCGCGGCGGAACCAGGCGATGACCGGCGCGAGATGGTTTAGAAGGATTCCGCTCGCAAAACCCAGCGCCAGCCGGCCGGAGACCGCGCCGCCGGCGGTGCGGGCTTCGTTCGCGGCGTCGGCGGCCTGCCGGAGAATCGCGCGTGCCCGCGGATAAAACGCCCGGCCGGCGCGGGTGAGTTGCACGCCAGCGGGCCGGCGTTCGAGCAACGGCGTTTGCAATTCATCTTCCAGATCGTGCATCTGCCGGCTGAGGGCCGGTTGCGCCACGCGCAATTTCGCCGCCGCGCGGGTCAGGTTCAATTCCTCCGCCACCACCACGAAGTAACGCAGATGCCGCAGTTCCATCGCGTGACCATATCCGAAAAGCATGGCCGCACCAAGAAACAAGGTATTAGCCGCTTCCGCGCCCCCGAGCTACAACAGAGGCGGTGATAAAAATGAATGCGACCCGAATCGAAATCCGCAAAGCCGACGGCGAAGCGAACCTGCTGGCCGCCGCGCCCGCAACGACCGAGACCCGCACCTCGAGCCATGCGCCCGAGGTGGGCCAAGCGCCGCACCGCAAACGAAAACTTCCGCAGGGCCTGGGGGTCGCCGCCATTGCGCTGGCGCTGGGCTCCGCCGGCTATCAATGGTGGAACTATGCGCGCACTTGGACCACGACCGACAACGCCTACATCGCCGGGCAGATCCACACCGTCAGCACGCGCCTCGCGGGCAACGTGAGCGAAGTGCTCGTGGCCGAAAATCAAAGCGTCGAAACGGGCGCGGTGCTGGCGCGACTCGATCCGAACGAGCTTCAGGTGCAACGCGAGAAGGCGTTGGCCGCGCTGGCCCAGGCGGAAGCGCAAGTCGCGCAAACCCGTGCGCAAGTCACGCGGGACGAAGCGGTGGCGAACAAGGCGCAACTGGATTTTGACCGCGCGGAAAAGCTATTCCATGACACCAGCCGTTCGATTTCCAAAGCGGAGTTTGACACGGAGCAGGCCTCGCTCGATGCCGCAGGCGCGGGGTTGACCGCGAGGAAAGCGGGCGTCGCCGCCGCGCAGGCGCAGGTTCAGGCGGCCAAGGCGCAACTGAAGGAGGTTGAACTCCAGCTCAGTTACACAGAGATCCTCGCCCCGGCGGCAGGGCGCGTCGGGCGCAAGAGCGTGGAAGTGGGCAATCGCGTGCAGCCCGGGCAATCGCTGCTCGCGATCGTGCAGCCGCAAGTCTGGGTCATGGCGAATTTCAAGGAGACGCAGCTTCGGGATTTGCAGCCGGGGCAGCCGGTGCGGTTGCGCGTGGATGGTTTTCCCGGTCGCGAATTCACCGGTCGCGTCGAGAGTCTCGCGCCGGCAAGCGGGGCGCAGTTCGCTTTGCTGCCGCCGGACAATGCCACGGGCAATTTCACCAAGATCGTCCAGCGCGTGCCGGTGAAGATTGTGTTCGATGACGAAAGCGGGCGGGAGTTTGCGGGAAGAGTTGTTCCCGGGATGTCGGTGGCGGTGAAGGTCAAGGTGCGGTCGTGAAGTTAAAAGAAATGAACACCCAACACCCAACATCCAATTGCGTTCGGCTGCGAAACCATTGGATGTTGGGGGTGGGATGTTTCCAATTTCTTCAACCGTTTTCCCCTCACCCGGGCCCGCTCCCCTTCCGAGAGGGAGCGGGAGAATTGTCCACTGTCGGTCGCGAAATCGTAAGCCAGAGATTGTCGAATGACCAATCGAGCTACAGCCAATGACCGAACGTTGTTCCCTCTCCCCTTCGGAAGGGGTGAGGGGTTTGTTTCGCCTGCAAAACCCGCTCTCCGCCGCTGGGTCGCGCTGTGGGGCGCGATGCTCGGCGCGTTCATGGCGGTGCTCGACATCCAGATCACCAACTCCTCGCTGCCGGACATCCTCGGCTCGCTCGGCGCGACGCTCGATGAAGGGTCGTGGGTTTCCACCAGCTATCTCGTGGCGGAGATCATCGTGATTCCGCTGACGGTGTGGTTGGCGCATGTCTTTGGCACGCGCCGATACTTGCTGGCGAACACGGTTTTATTTCTGGTGTTTTCCATCGCGTGCGCGTTCGCCTGGAATCTCGGAAGCATGATCGTGTTCCGCGTGCTACAAGGCTTCGCTGGCGGCGTGCTGATTCCGATGGCCTTCACGCTCGTGCTCAAATTGCTGCCGCCGGCCGAACGTCCACTCGGCTACGGGTTGTTTGGCATGACGGCGACCTTCGCGCCCGCCATTGGCCCGACCATCGGCGGCTGGCTCACGGACAACTACGGCTGGCCCGCGATTTTTTATCTCAATCTCATCCCCGGGGTGTTGATGCTGGCGGCGATTGCCGGGGGACTGGACGACGAGCCGCGGAAGCTCTCGTTGCTGCGGCGGGGCGACTGGTGGGGCATCGGCACGATGGCCGTGGGGCTGGGTTCACTCATCGTGTTTCTCGAAGAGGGCAATCGCAACGACTGGTTCAATTCGCGAACGATTTCCACCCTCGGTATCACGGCGGCGATTTGTCTGACGACATGCGTGGTGATTGAACTCAAGCGCCGCGAGCCGTTTATCAACTTGCGCCTGCTGGGGCAGCGAAACTTCGGTCTCGGCGCGGTGGTGAGCCTGGCGTTCGGCTTCGCGATGTATGGCGCGACGTTCCTGTTGCCGATGTATCTGGCGCAGGTGCAGGGCTACAACGCACAGCAAATCGGGTGGACGATCATGTGGAGCGGCGCGCCGCAATTGCTGATGATGCCGGTCGCGGCGGCGCTGTTGAAAAAATTCGATGCACGCGTCCTGCTAACCATCGGCCTCGGATTTTTCGGGGCGAGCTGCTTTATGAATTCCGCGCTGACCAATCTCACGGCTTACGATCAGCTCAAGCTCGCCCAACTCATCCGCGCCATCGGCATGCCCTTGACCATCGTGCCGCTCACGGCGCTGGCGACAAGCGGCATCGCGCCCGAGCAGAGCGGTTCGGCATCGGCGCTGTTTAACATGCTGCGCAATCTGGGCGGGAGCATCGGGATTGCGTTGCTGGCCACGCAACTCGATTTGCGCGCGAAGCTCCACTCCGTCCGCCTGGGCGAGAGCGTGAGCTTGTTTAGCCCGGCCACTCAGGAACGCCTCGATGGTTTCGCGCGTCACTTTATCAGCCTGGGCACGGACGCCGTGACGGCGGGCCAACGCTCGCTCGCCGCGCTGGCGACCACGGTCCGCCGCGAAGCCTTCGTGATGTCCTACGGCGACGGCTTCTTCATCGTCGGCGTGGTGATCTCCGCAATGGTTTTGCTGGCGTGGCTTTGCCGGCCCGTGAAAGACGGATTGGCTGCAGTTCATTGAAAGCCGTGCAGCCCGACTTGACCGCTGGCCACCCTCCGGGCCGCACCCACTGATATACTTCGCGCGGGCACAGCCTGTCCCCCGTAATGGGGACTATGGTGGATCGGGGCGACGGCTATGATGATGGCGTTGTTGGCGCTGCGTTCTCTCAGCGCCGGGTGTGAAAAAGCCGGACCTGTTGTCCGGCTTTTCTCTTTTTAGCGAGCCCCGCAGAGGAAAAGCCGCAGCCGCGCTGGCTCTTCACCACCTGATTCCCGGGGTCGCCCTGATGGATCGGCGGGGCGAAATCAATGACCCGATCCGGTTTCACTTGCGGGCACAGGCCTGCTTTGCGCAGCGACCGGAAGCAGACCCCAGCGGCGATCGCAAGTGGCGGTCGTGATTTTCTGACGGAGCACGGCGCGGTCGCGGAGACCAGCCACAGCGGGTGAAGAATGGAAAGATGCTTGGTTAAATTCCCCGCGTCGAGATTTGCGAACGCGCCGCGGCTGGGCTGCGCTACGGCTGCGCTCCGACGCAAGCGACGGACACTTCCAACCACTCCTGAATCGCCGGCCGTGTTCCGAAGCCACTTGCCGGAACCCGCAACCCGCAACCCGGGCCAGCCTCACAGCAACTTGATTTGATTCCGGCCCGCCGCGGCTTCTTCGCCCAAACCCATCACGCGGCCGTTGCGGCGTTCGATAACGTGCTTGTTCACGGCAGGATCGTAGGGCACGGGGTAATTACCGTCGTAGCAGGCCATGCAGAAGGAGCTTTTCGCCAGGCCGGTCGCTTTCACGAGGCCTTCTTGCGAAAGATAATGAAGCGAATCGGCATTGAGGTATTTGCGGATTTCCTCGAGCGAATGGTTCGCCGCCATCAGCTTGTTGCGATCCGGAAAATCAATGCCATACACGCAGGGGTTCATGTGCGGCGGGCAACTCACCATCACATGAACTTCCGTCGCGCCAGCTTCCTTCAGGTTGTTCACGCGGGCCTTGCAGGTCGTGCCGCGCACGATCGAGTCGTCCACCACCACCACGCGTTTGCCGCGGACGACTTCGCCAATGAGGTTCAACTTCACGCGCACATGAAAATCGCGGATGAGCTGGGTCGGCTGGAGAAAGCTGCGGCCGATGTAATGGTTGCGCACGAACGCCATCTCGTAGGGAATGCCCGATTCCCGCGAGTAACCGAGCGCGGCGCTGTTGCCGCTGTCCGGCACGGGAATCACGAGGTCCGCCGCCACCGGAAACTCGCGCGCCAGCTCGCGGCCCATCTCGACGCGGACTTTGTAAATGTTGCGATCGGCAATCGTGCTGTCGGGCCGGGCAAAATAGACGTATTCAAAAATGCAGAACGCGCGGCGCGTGTGATTGGGAAACGGCTTGATGCTGGTCAGGCCGTCCTTGTTGAAAATGACGATTTCGCCCGGTTCGACGTCGCGCACAAATTCAGCGTGAATCAAATCCAGCGCGCACGTCTCGCTGGCCAGCACCCAAGCATCGCCGATCTTGCCGATGCTCAGCGGGCGGAAACCGTGCGGATCGCGCACGCCGATCAACTCGTGCTCAGTCATGATGGCCAACGAATACGCGCCTTCGAGCCGGCGCACGGCGTTGATGAGTTGGTGATTGCCGGTGCCGACGCTGGGTTGGGCGAGCAGGTGGACGATGATTTCGCTGTCCACCGAGGTCTGGAAGATCGAGCCGCGCGCTTCGAGTTCGTCGCGGAGTTGGGCAGCGTTGGTGAGATTGCCGTTGTGCGCCACCGCGATCTGGCCGCGCACGCAATCCGCCGTGAGCGGTTGGGCGTTTTTAATCTGCGAGGAGCCGGTGGTGGAGTAGCGCGTATGGCCCACGGCCATGTGCCCGACGAGGTCGTGCAAAACGTTGCCGTTGAAAACCTGCGACACCAGCCCCATGCCACGATGCACATTAAAGTCCCGCCCGTCGCATGTGACGATGCCCGCGCTTTCCTGGCCGCGATGCTGGAGCGCGTAGAGGCCATAGTACGTGAGTTCGGCCGCGTTCGGATGACCGTAAATTCCGAACACGCCACAATAATGTTTGGGGTAGTTTTGTTGCATCGCCGCTTGGCAGATATGCAACAGGCGATGCGCCCGCCAAGCAAGCGCGAATTCTCAGAAGCCGGCAAGGGGCCCAAGCAGTTCCCGTTTTGGAACGGCCCGGCGTTGGGGGGGGGGGCCACGGTTTAGCTCGGACTCCGAAGTTGAAACCGAGCGTCGTTTGGCACTGCGGTGCGCCCGCCGCTAGCGTGCGATTTTTGGCGGCTCGCCGAAAACCTCGTTCTCCAAACCCTCTCCCGCCCGATGCCTCAAGTGCGCTGGCTGGCGGTTCCGCCGCGTTGATTCTTTTCCGCCCTCTGCCTGAAAATGCCCCGAGCGCCGCGGTGCGGCTTCGTGAACTTCCTTTTGCCCCGCGCCCCGTCGCGCTCTATGCTTGGCTAGTCCCGGATGAAGGTCGCCGTTCATATTATTTGCGCGACCATTTTGGCGCTCGCGCTTGGCGGGGGTCGCCGGGCACCGAATCAAAACCAACTTAACGCTGCCGTGTCAACCAACACTCCCACTACCGCGCCCAAACACACCAACCGCCTCGCCCGCGAAAAATCCCCCTACCTGCTCCAGCACGCGCACAATCCCGTGGATTGGTTTGCCTGGGGCGAGGAGGCGTTTGCCAAAGCGCGCGCGGAGAACAAGCCCCTCCTCCTGAGCATCGGCTACTCGACCTGTCACTGGTGTCACGTTATGGAGCGCGAGTCGTTCGAGAACGAAAAGATCGGAGCGTTTCTCCAAGAGCATTTCGTCAGCATCAAGGTGGATCGCGAAGAGCGTCCGGACGTGGACAAGATTTACATGACGTTCGTGCAATCCACGAGCGGCTCGGGCGGCTGGCCGTTGAATGTTTTTCTCACGCCGGAGCGCAAGCCGTTCTTTGGCGGCACGTATTTTCCGCCGGACAATCGCTACGGACGCGAGAGCTTTCTATCCGTGTTGCAACAGATCGTGAGCATCTGGCGCGACCGGCATGGCGATGTCTTGGCCTCCGCCGAGGCGATTCACGCGCGCCTGGCCCTGGCCACCACCAGCACGAATACCGGCGACCGGCCGCTCAACGCCGACCCGCTAGGCCGGGCCGGCACGATGTTCAAAGAGGCGTATGATTCGCAAAACGGCGGTTTTGGCGGCGCGCCGAAATTTCCGCAGCCCAGCCAGCCAGCATTTCTCCTAAGCTACGCGAAACGTTTCCACGACGACGAAGCCACGCGGATGGTTTTGCATACTTGCGACCAGATGGCGGCGGGCGGCATCCACGATCAACTCGGCGGCGGCTTCGCGCGTTACGCCGTGGACGCGCACTGGCTCGTGCCGCACTTCGAGAAAATGCTCTACGACAACGCGCAACTCGCGCAGCTCTATCTGGATGCCTACCTCGTCAGCGGCAACGCGCGGCACGCCGAAGTGGTGCGCGACATTCTCGGCTATGTCTTGCGCGACATGACCCATCCCGAGGGCGGCTTCTATTCCGCCGAAGACGCCGACAGTGAAGGGCACGAGGGAAAATTCTACTGCTGGACGCACGAGGAGTTGTCGAAGCTCCTCACGCCGGAGGAATTCAACGTGGCGGTGCGCTACTTCGGCATCACCAAGGAAGGGAATTTCGTAGATCACAGCCATCCGACGCCGCTCGCGGGGCAGAATGTCTTGAGCGTGGTAAATCCTCCGCCCACGAATCCTGGTAGCCGCGGACGCGAGTCCACGCTGACTTTCTCCAATGATGAAATACGCCGACTCACGGCGGCGGCTACGCAGATTCAGGGTGCGGAATCCGGGGCGCTCGATCAAGAGCTGCTGGCCTCCGCCAAACAGAAAATGTCCGCCCTTCGTGCCAAGCGCATCCGCCCGCATCTCGACGATAAGATCCTCGCCTCGTGGAACGGCCTGATGCTCGGCGCGTTTGCGCGGGCTTACGCGGTGCTGGGGGATGAAACGTATCGCCAAGCTGCCGAGAAGAATCTGGCGTTCATCCAGGCGAAGTTGTGGCAGCCGGCCTCACAATCGGCAATCCCAACCGGCACGCTCTACCACCGCTGGCGCGACGGCGAGCGGGACAACGTGCAATTGCTCGAAGCCTCCGCCTTCCAACTCGACGGCGTGCTCCAACTCTACGAAGCCACCCTCGAGCCAAAGCACCTCGACTTCGCCATTGCGCTAGCCGAGGCCATGATCGCAAAGTTTTACGACGCCGAGCACGGCGGCTTCTGGCAAAGCGCGGCCAGCTCGACCGAACTCATCCTGCGCGTGAAGGACGATTACGACGGCGCCGAACCCTGCGGAAATTCCGTCGCCACGCTCGCGCTGCTGAAGCTCGCCGCCATCACCGACCGCAAAGATTTTCGCGCGCCAGCCGAAGCCACGTTGCGGTTGTTCGCCACGCGATTGGAAAAGCTCCCGCAAGCCGTGCCCTACCTGCTCCTTGCCCTGAACTTTTCGATGGAAGAACCGCGCCGCGTCGTCATCGCCGCCGATCCGCCTTCGCTCCGCCTCGGCGCGACAAGTCCGCACAGCGCCAAAGCCCGCGCGTTGATCCACGCGGCGCACGCCGTTTATCAGCCCCACAAAGTGGTGCTGGGCAACACTGGTTCCGTCGCGGTCTTCGCCCGCGCTTTGCCCGCGAAAGACGGGCCGATGGTTTACCTCTGCACCGGCCAGGCGTGTCAGCCGCCCACGAGTCAGCCGGCAAAAGTGAAGGAGCTGTTGCGCTGAAGTTGCAGTTTTTGAAGCTCGCCAGAGCCGGTGCCGCCGGAAGCCCATGCCCGTCACGAGCGGCGTGCCTCAAGCTGGCCGCTCATAGACCCCGCTGCTTGATCAGGTCGCTGACGAAAGTCGGGGCCGCAATCATGGCCGATTGGATCGGCGGCCGCGCGCGGCCAGAAAGGGGGCAATCGCCTCAACGTCCACCGCCGGCGAGGGTTCCGATCGGATGCGGTCCCGCAAGTCTCCGCCGCCCGATTCAAGGGGATAACACCCCGCCGTAACATTACAACCCGCTTTCCCGGGCCAGCCATCCCAAGCTGCTCAGCGCGTCCCAATCCGGTAAAGATGCGTGTCCGTGCGCAGAAAGATCGCGCCATCCACAATCGCGGGCGTGGCGATCACGGTGCCATCGAGTTGGTTTTCGGCGAGCTTCGCGAACTCCTTGCCGGCCTTCACGACGGTGGTTTTTCCTTCCTTACCGAAAAAATACACGCGGCCATCCGCCAGCAATGGCGACGCGAGCTGCTGTTGGTTCAACCGCTCTTGCCAGTAGGCTTCGCCGTCTTTGGTGCTGGCGCAATTCGCCATGCCGTCGTCCGAGGTCCAGTAGAGTGTGTCACCTTGCAGCAGCGGGGAAGACATGACGGGCACCTGGCGCAGCGTTTTCCAGACGGCGTGCGTGGTGGTGACGTCGCCCGCGCCGTCGGCGCGGTAGGCGCACAGTGCCGGTTTCATGCAGCCAGTGCTGAAGTACGCCACACCGGCGCCGAACACGGGACACGAGCCGATGGAGAAGCCCACGCCGTGCTTGGCCCGCCAGAATTCCTTGCCGGTGGCGGGATCGTAGGAGACCACCCAATGCGCGCCGGGCGAAATCAGTTGCGTGTGGCCGGCCGCGTTGACGAGCAGGGGCGTGACGAAGGACTTCTTCAAGTTGCCGCTGGAGGCTTCGATGGGCGGGCGCTCGGTGCGCCAGACTTGGCTACCGGTTTTCTTGTCGAGCGCGGTGACGTATTGGGCATCGCGGCCATCGCGCACGAGCAGCAGCAGATTTTTGTAGAGCACCGGCGAACTGCCCGGGCCGACTTGATGATCCAGGGGCAGCCGTTTCTGCCAAATCACCTTGCCGGTTTTGGAGTTGAGACAGGCGGTGCCGAAAGTTCCGAAGTCGCAATAGAGTCGTCCTGGTTCGACGACCGGCGTGGGCGTGGCCCAACTGTTGAACCAGTGGACCGCGTCGGGTTTGTCCACGTCGAAGAGCTTCGTGTGCCAGAGGGTTTTGCCCGTGCGGGCGTCGAGCGAAACCACTTCCAGCGAAACATGCTCCGCCGTCTGCATGTCGTCGCCATTGAGGCGCGTGCGCACCACGCCTTGTTCGACCGCGAGCGTCAGCCAGAGCCGATCCCCGAGCCCCACGGGCGATGAGCGGCCCCGGCCGGGCACGCTGACTTTCCAAGCCAGGTTGTTGGTTTCGCTCCACGTTACGGGAACGTGCTTCGCGGAGGTGCAGCCATCACCCCGCAGGCCGCGGAACTGCGGCCAGTTGGGTTCGGCGCCGGCAACGCCTCCGGCTAAAATCGCGATGCCAACGGCTGAAAAGATTGAGCGCATGGCGGAGTTTGATACTGGATGCGCACCGAAAAGTCCATGCGTTAGACAGAGCGACCTGACCGCGCCTAGATCAGGCGTCTGCCGGCGGGGCGAGCACCGCGCGCAAATTTTCGGCACGGCAATGGGAAGCGGGGTAGGCCAGCACGCGACCGGTTTCTCCGCCGGGATCGCCCCGGCCCGGTACGCGGAAAGAACTTCGGCAAGGTCGGGGCAAGCTCCGCGCCCGGCACGACTTCCCGAACCTGATCGCCCGCGGAATTCGACTTGGTGAATCATCGGCAAAGTGGGCATCCTCCAAAAATGAATCGTCAAGTGAATCACGAAAACTCCTCGGCTCGCCACCTCTGGCAGAGCATTGCCACGCGCGCCGGCATCGCGCTGCTCGTCGGGTTCGCTGCATGGTTGAGCGCCGCCGCCGCTCCAACGCCTGCCACGAACCACCTCAAACTACTCTTCTCCGGCCCGCAAGACATCACCGACACTTGGGGCAAATTGCATTTCGGCGTGACGCCAGTGCGGCTGATTCGCGAATGCGAGCCACCAGCGTTCACCGTGGTCGGTTGCTTGCCGCTTCCGGACGGAACGTGGGAAGTGTTTGGCCAACAGTTGAAGGAGGCGGGCCGGGGAAAGGCGTCGTTTGAAGAAACCAACTCCTGGAAAATCATCCGCGCAATCACTCGCGACGGCGTCACGTTTGAGCATCAAGAGACTGTCATGGATGAACCCGCCGCCACTTGGACGCAGCACGCGGCGATGGCCTACAACCCGGAGGCGAAGGAATACCTGCTGTTGAAGTTGAAGATGGACAGTTCCGGTTTCGCCTACACGGCATTTTTCAGTGCCGACGGAAAGCAATGGCCGGCGCATCCTGGCAATCCGCTGTTTTATGAAGGCGATGCCATGAGCCTGTTCTGGAGTCCGGTGCTCCACCGGTTCGTGGTCGTCAGCAAAAGTCTCCAGCCGTATCGCAAACACCTCCGCGATCACGGCGGGCCCACCAAAGCGCTGGGGGACGATGCGTTGCGCGACCGGCGGGTGCTGATGATGCGCTCCAGTTCCGATGGTCGCCACTGGGAGCCGTCGGTATCGCTGCCCGATGTCTGGGATCGGCATGGCCGCAAGGGCGCGCACCCGGCGGGATTTCTGACCGTGCCGGATGCGGACGATCCGCCGGACCTGGAGTTCTACAGCGGCACCGGCTTCTGGTATCACGACCGCGCCTACATGATGGTGCTCAACTACGCCGCCAGCCCGCTCGCGGCCCGCAAGCACGCGCCGCACTTGGACAACGAATGGTGGACGAGCCTCGATGGCTTGCGCTGGGAACGTCCCGCCCGCGGCGTCAATGCGCTGGAGGTATTTCCCCAGATTCCGCGACTCGAAAGTCCTCCGATGATCATCCACGGCAACCTCCTTTGGCCGCGCGGCAAAATGCTGCTGGGCCTGCCGGAGGATCGCATCAGTTGCGTGAGCGCCCGGGCCAACGGCGAGTTCTCCACGAAGTCCTTCAAGATGCCGGCGGCAGACCTGCTCCTGAACGCCGCGACGCCCGCGCCCGAACGCCCCTTCGCCAAGGATCAGTCGTACGTGATGGTCGCGGTGCTGGACGACAAGGGCCAGACCGTTCCCGATTTTGAAGCGGAGAAATGCGTCATTCGCGATGAAGACCGGCGCGACATTCCGTTGAAATGGGGCGAAGCCTCTGCGCGCCAGCTCGCCGGAAAAACCATCCGCCTCCATTTCTTCCTCCGCAGCGCCAACCTCTACGCCGTCACCTCCAAGCTTGAACCATGAACCGACGAGAATTCCTCTCCACCGCCGTCGCTGCGACGGTGGTCCTTTCCACTCCACTCTCGCTCCGGGCCGCTGAGACTCCCCGCCGCATTCCGATCGGCTTCCTCGGCGCGACGTACTCGCACGGACCGGAGAAGATCAAGCTGGCTATGAACTCGCCGGAGTGGGAGTTCGTTGGGGTTTGCGAATCCTCTGCCGCCGGACGGCAGACTTGCGAAAAGCTCGGCGCCAAGCGCATCTCGCAGGAGGAGCTTTTCGAGCGCGCTCGCGTAGTCGCCGTGGAATCCGACATCCGCGATCACGCGGCGCATGCTTTGCTCGCGCTGAAGGCGGGCAAGCATGTTCACCTGGAAAAACCGCCCGCCGCGAAGCTCGCCGATATGCAGGCGGTGGTCGCGCTGGCCCGCGAGAAAAAGTTACTCCTGCAAATCGGCTTCATGTGGCGCTACAACCCCGGCTTTCGCGCCATCGTCGAGGCCGTGCGCCAAGGCTGGCTGGGCGACGTTTTCCTGATCCGCGGCTTCATTAGCAACAACCTCGCGCCGGCGCGCCGGCCGGAGTGGGGTGAGTTCCCCGGTGGCGCGATGTTCGAACTGGGATCGCATTTGGTGGATGCCACCGTGCGACTGTTGGGCAAGCCGAAATCTGTGACGCCCTTCCTCCGCCATCACGGCAAGTTCGAGGATTCGCTCAAGGACAACAACGTGGCCGTGCTCGAATTCGAGCGCGCCAACGCCATCCTGGTCAACACGGCGCTCCACGTCGGGGCCAAGCCGCAACGCTCTTTTGAGGTGCTCGGCACCAAGGGCACGGCAATCCTTCAACCCATCGAGCCGCCTATGCTCAGCCTTGAACTGGCTGAAGCGGCCGGCCCTTACCAGAAAGGCGCGCAGTCCGTGCCGCTTCCCGCCTATCAGCGTTACGAAGGTGATTTCGCCGAACTCGCCGCGGCCGTGCGAGGTGAGCGCGCGTTGGCAGTTTCGCTCGACGAGGAATTGCTCGTAGCCGAGACAGTGTTGCGGGTGGGGGAGATGTCGTGAATGCGCTCACGATCAGCGAAGGCCAGCGAGGATTAGCAGTTCCAAATTGGAGTGCGGATTGAAACGCGCGGCCCCGGCCGGCCGCGCTCCGTTCAATCCCGCGTGATCGAGCGCAACGCGTTCTCAAGTTGCTGCCGCAACGCTTCGCGCTCGGGGCTTGTTGCTTCGCGCGGGACACGCAGCGGGCGGCCCACGGTGATTTCGCAGACGGCGAACGGCAGCGGCACCTGGAACCGGTCCCAACTCTTGATCTGATATTTCCAGTTCAGGTGATACGCCACGGGCACGATGATCAGCCCGGTGATTTGCGCGGTGGAAATCACGCCTTCTTGCACATGATAGCGCGGGCCGCGTGGACCGTCCGGCGTGATGGCGAGGTCGTAGCCGCGCTCGCCCCACGCAATCAATTCGCGCAACGCCTGCGGGCCGCGGCGCGAGGACGAGCCGCGCACCGGTTCGACGCCGAAGAGTTCAAGGATGCGCGCCAGCAATCCGCCGTCCTTGCTGGCGCTGACCATCGCGGCCATCCGATGCTCCGGCGCAGGCCGGGCGACGTAGCGGCGATACAACAGCAGACACAGCGAGAGGCGGTTGTGCCAGATGGCGAAAATGAATTTCTCCTTGGGCGCGCCGGCAAAAAATCCCGACTGGTCGTTCAGCTTGAACCGAATGGTCGCGCCCAGACACTGAATGAAAGCGTAGATCAAAACGGCGGCCAGGCGCTGATGCCACTTGGCCTTGTGCGGCACGACCACGCCCCCTGATTTTGGGTTGCCGAGTGCCGATTGCCGATTGGGGGGGTTGCTTCCCCGCGGCAAGCCCGGCTCTGGACTCTGAACCCTGGATTCTGGACTGTCGGTCTCCATCACGCGCCTTTTTTGAGTGACGCGCGAACGAGTTCCTCGGTCGAAGCTTCCGGGCCGAGCATCGCCTGAACCCCGCGGACGGTGTCGTGCGCTTCCACTTGTTTGAAACCCAGCGCCATGAGCGCGAGCACGGCGTCGTTGATCTTCTGGTCAGCGGCGGACAAGGAACGCGCGGCGCTCGCCGCTTCCCACGCCCCGGCCGCGCCAACCTTGTCGCGCAATTCCACCACGATGCGCTCGGCGGTTTTCTTGCCGACGCCGGAAATTTGCGAGAGCGCTTTCACATCGCCCTTCGCCACCGCGCCGCGAAACGCGACCGCGTTCATGCCGCTCAAGATGTTCAGCGCCGTCTTCGGCCCGATGCCGCTGACGTTATTGATCAACATGCGGAACAAGTCCCGCTCCACCGCGCTCGCGAAGCCGTAGAGGATATGGGCGTCTTCGCGGACGATGAGCTGCGTGAGCAACTTCACCTCGCCGCCCGGTGGCGGCAATTTGTCGAACGACGAGAGCGGGATGAGCACTTCATAGCCGACGCCGTGGACGTCCACCACTACTTGCGTGGGCAGAGCCTCGATGAGTTTGCCGTGGAGAAAGGTGATCATTGGTTAAGCTGGGGAAGCCCTCCACCTTCAACACGCAACATCCAATCTTGCGGCGGGGAACAGCCACTTGGGTGTTGAATGTTTAAGGTTTCGACTGTCATCTTCGGGCCTTCAAATTCGCTTCGCTGGCGTCAGAGCGTAACTGCTTTGCGTCTGCGCCTGGACCAGCGCGAGTGCCAGCGCGTCGGCGGCGTCGGGCGCGGGGAGTTCGGGAAGTTGCAACATCCGCTGCACCATTTTCGCCACGGCGAGCTTTTGCGCCGCGCCGTAGCCCACGATGGCCTGCTTCACCTTGCGCGGGGCAATTTCGTAGATGTCCAAACCGGCTTCCCCGATCACCGCGAGCGCCGCGCCGCGCGCTTCGCCCATGAGGATGGCAGTTTTTAGATTTTGCGCGAAGAAAAGTCCTTCGACCGCGCAGACCGTGGGTGAAAATTTCCGCAGTAGGTCGCGGACGGTTTGCGCAATGTTCGCCAGGCAGCGTGAGTGCGGCCACGCGGCGGGACAGGAAATTGTCCCCTGCGCCAGCACGCGCGGATGCGGCTTCGCGAGTTCGATCACGCCATAGCCCGTGCCGCGCAACGACGGATCGAGGCCGAGGATGATTTTGTGCCCGGTGGGGTTGCGCGGGGGCAGCAACGCGCCGCCAGGCGCCGCCGCGCGCGACTTGCGTCCGTTGACGCGCGCCGCCATTTGGTTGAACTGCTGAAGCGTGATGCCCACAGACGAACTGTGCCAATGAAGCGCGACGGGAAAAAGGACAAACGGCGGCGGCTTTGGCTTGGGCACCGACGAGCGACACATCGCCACCGTGGACGCCGACGGCGTGGCGTTGGTGGCGATCCAGGGCTTGAACCAAAAGCTGGAAGCGAAGGAGGCCGAGATCACGGACCTAAGACAACGCCTGGAGAAGCTCGAACGCCTGATGAACCAAAACAACGGAGGGGTGAAATGAAAAACCAAACATCGAAAATGGCAGAAGGTGCATGGCTGGCGCACAGCGTCTTGGACTGCGGCGACCCTCCGCCGCTTGCGCAAGCTGACAAGCCTTCGGGAGCGGATCAAAGCGCCAAAGGACTGGCGCACTCCAAGAGCTGGCGGAGCTTCGTTGCGTCGCTCGGGTTCCTGGTCGCCGCAATCAGCACCCACGCGCAAAGCTATTCGATAGACTGGTCCACGATTGACGGCGGCGGCGGCACGAGCACCGGCGGAGTGTTCACTGTGAGCGGCACCATCGGCCAACCCGATTCCAGCGGGCCGATGACCGGCGGAAACTTCTCGCTCACCGGCGGATTCTGGTCGCTCTACGCGGTGCAAACACCCGGCACGCCGCTGCTCGCCATCACGCGCACGACGACGAACACCGTGGCCGTCTTCTGGCCCTCGCCTTCGACGGGCTTCCAGTTGCAGGTGAACACCAACAACATCGGTTCTGGGAACTGGACGAACCTGGTCGCCACACCACCAGACGACGGCACGACCAAAACGGTCATCCTCAATCCGCCGACGGGGAATCGGTTCTACCGACTCTGGAAACCTTAAAATCGGTGATAGCCGGAGTAGCGGCGCGCGCCTCCGGCTGTGCGGCAGTGTCACCGACCTTTCAGGTGGCGGAAGTGACGGTGGCCCCCGGCATGTGCTGGCGGCCGAGGAGAAACCCCAAGCCAGAGGCTCGGCGGTACGAACGCAAGCCCGGAGGCTTGCGCCACTGCACTTTCCCGCTTTGCACCGCGACCGCAATTTGATTTCATCCCGCCATGCCGAAGGCTTCACTCCCCGCCATAGTCACTCATTGTGACCGCTTGCTCCGCACCGCCGCCATCGGCGATTACGCAGGCGCGGTAAATGGATTGCAGGTGGCGAATCGCGGCGCGGTCACGCGCATCGCCGCCACGGTGGACGCGAGTCTCGCGACGGTGCGACTCGCCATTGCAGCGAAGGCGGATCTGCTGCTGGTGCATCACGGTTTGTTCTGGTCGCCGGCACATCCCTGGACCGGAAAGAAATACGAACTGTTGCGCGCGCTGCTCGATCACGACCTCGCCGTTTACAGTTCGCATTTGCCGCTCGACGCGCATCCCAAGCTCGGTAACAACGCGCAACTCTGTGCCGCGCTTGGGTTAAAAAAACTCCAGCCGTTTTTTGAGAGTCACGGCCAGACGATCGGTTTCCAATCGGCGACGAGGCTCGCGCGCACGGATCTGGCGGCGCGTTTGGCGCAAGCCACCGGCGCCCAACCGCGCGTAATTCCTGGCGGGCCGGCGGTTTGCCAGCGCCTCGGCATCGTGACCGGCGGTGCCGGTGGCGATTTGAAAACCGCCGCCGCCGCGGGCGTGGATACTTTTATTACCGGCGAAGGGCCGCATTGGACTTACGCGCTGGCCGAGGAGTTGGGCGTGAATGTGTTTTACGCCGGCCATTACGCGACCGAGACGTTTGGCGTCAAGGCGCTGGCGGCGCATCTATCACGCAAGTTCGCCGTGCCGTGGGTGTTTCTCGATCATCCGACGGGGTTGTAGCGGCACCGCGGCTGACGAATTGCTCTGGCGCATGCGCGTCGTCCCCCCGCCGAGACGGCCGCTTAGAACCCGTCCTAAAATTCGTAGCCGTGGTCGTTAGTCCACGCGCTAACTCCGACGAAACCGCAAAGCGTGCGCCGACTAACGGTGGTGGCTACGGCAGTAGGGATTTCAAAAGAAGGCACTTATTTCTTGGGAGAATTCTTCGCAGCCGGGTCCGGCGGTGGCGCGGAGCTTTCGGCACCGCGTTTGGAAAAACTCACATAGCCAACCAGCAACAGGCCCAGGGTCAGCCCGGCGAGGCTGACGTATAATCCCGTCGTGGCAGGAAGGAATTTGAATTCGATCCGGTGGGAGCCGGGTTTGTCGAGGTAAACGCCGCGCATGATGAAATTGCAGCGGAGCAGTTTAGCTGGCTGACCATCCACGGTGACTTGCCAGTTGGGATCATACTTGTCGTTAAGGAGCAGCACGGCGGGCGCGGCGGTTTGCGCTTTGAGCACGATGTGCTTGGGCGCATAGCTTTCGAACTTCACCTCGCCAGCGGCTCCGTTGGTGCCGCCGGGCGACGCGAGCGGTTCGGCCAGCAGCACGGTTTGCGCGGGATCAAACGCCGGGTCGGCCAGATCCTTGAGCGTCGCGAGATTCGTGTTGTCCTGGTTGGCCAGCGCCGAACCCATTTCCGCCGGCATCCGCGATTGGAGGTCTTTCACCCAAGCCTGAAGTATGGCGGGTTCATTCGTGCTGACCTTCCAGTTCGCGTAGAGACTGGCGCGCGGCAAGGCGCCGGTGAAGTCGAACACGGCGAACTGGCCGTTGGTGTTCATGAGCGTCGTGATCTGTTGCAAGCTGGAGGAGTCCTGGCTTTCAGGCTTTGGGACCAGATCGAACCGGGCGGCGACGCGCATCCGCTTTTGCGCGACATCAATCTGTTGATTGAAGAAGTCGAGCATCGGCATGGGGCCGAGGAGGTAGCGGGTGTTGGAGAGTTCCCAACGCCGCACCGGCGCGAAAGCCATGACCGCCTCGAAGGCCGCCTTGTCCGCCGCCACGCGCGGCTCCTGCACGATGTCGAGACTCTGGATGTTGTAGTACTGAAAAAGATGCTGGGTCCATTCGAGGCCGTAGAGTTGGGCAAACATGGAATACTGATTGACCAAGGGCCGCAACTCCCGCGGCAAAGCGCTGACGTTCACAAACCGGTCGAACGGGAAAATGGCCACGCGCTGCTCGTAGGGCCGGGTGCGCAGGAAATCCAGAACCGGACTCGATTCGTATCGTTCCTTCCAGTTGTAGGTAACGACAAACCGGGTGTCCACTCGCGCCAGATCCACCACCAACAGCAGTCCCAGCAGCAGCCCGCCCGTCCTGGCCCGTCGCCCGTTGAAATAGCCGCTGAGCACCAAGGTGAACAGCCCGACAGAGAGCGCCAGGAAAAGAATGAACCAGCCCACTTGTCCCAAACTGAACGTCGCGATGGCCTTGGCCATTGCCTCATCGAACTGAACCTCTTGCAGATAAGCCAACACGCGGGCGCGAGCGGAGCCGTAGATCAGCCACCCGAGCAAACTAGCTCCCAAGGCGAGCGCGCAACCGATAGTCCACTTCCGGTCAAAGGACGAGACCTTGGCCCACCAAGCTTGCAACTGGGACACCAGATCGCGAGTCGCCACGGCGGGCACTTCCAGATAACGGTGACTCAAGCCATAGATACCGTGGGCGAAGATAATCAACAACACCCACTGGAAGACATGCATGAACTTGCCCGGATTGCGAATCGTGGAGGCATAGGGCAAAGCGTAGAAGAACTGGTAGAATGGCGCGAAGCGACCAAAGCTCATCAACAGAGAAACGCCGGCGACGCCGGTCAGGAACCAGATCAGCTTGCGCTGATTGGGAGCGAAAACGGAATGCTCCTTGCGCAGCGATTGGAGCAGGGCCCAGAGCGCCACCAACACCACTAGAACTCCCGTGTAACTGCCGCCCCCGCCATAACGCATGAACCCCCGCGGCGGGGCGCCCTGCTTCCCCGACGCGAAATACCGGTCCCAAGCCGGATCCCGACCGCCTTTGCCCCAGTAATTGCCGCCGTCCGGCGTGTCCATCCGAAATCCGAACACCCCCGGCACCACGATGCCCAATGCCTCCGCCTTGGGGAAGCTCCATTGCGTGGCCCAGTCCCAGCGTTCCAGTTTGCTGCGCGAATCCTGCTCCGCCCCCGCCACGCCCTGGACTTGAGTGCCAATCAAGGTCGAGAGCGCCGCTGCGGCCACCAGTCCGGCAAAAGCGCCAATGGTCGCCACCCGTCCACAGCCAACAGCGAAGTTCTTCACGGTATTTCCCCCGGCCAACAGCGCATGGCCCACGACGCAAATTGCCGTCACCACGCTAAAAATCGCACCTATATCGAACGCCTCCATGACCCCCATGCCCACCGCCAGACCGGCGAGCGGATACCGGATCCATGGCCGCAGCGGCTGCGGGCTTACGACCACGGCCAGAGCCAGATAGTTCAGTCCAAAACAGAGCGCCTGGGAGCCGACGCCCCAACACGACACGCCAAAAAAATCCGAACACAGCGCGGTAGCCAATCCGCCGAGCATCGCCGCCAGCGGGCCTAGACCCAGTTGACGGAAGAAAAACCAGGCGCTGACGCCCAGAAACAGCAGGGTGAAGAGCGCGTAGAGTTTCGCGAAACCTAGCGGGCCTGCCAGCAGTAGAAAACCGAAGGTGAGGTCTGGTGGCGCGCCGGTGTCCCGGGAGCCATAGCTATTCAAGTCTGCCCAACCGCCGGTGAACATTTCCGGCACTTGCGCATGGTCCGCCTTCAACGCCCCCAGCGGACCGTCATTGGCAAACACCACCCACGATGGATGGAAGCCGCGCAGGAACAGCAGCAAGAGGAGGACGCCCAGAATCGCGGTGAAGCCCGCCAGACCGATGAAGCGCGCGGAAGCCGGTTTCGTAGCGGCGGCAGGTTTAAGACTCATATTGCTCGATTACAGATGATAAACTGGTTTTTGTTGGAGGGTGATGTTAAGCCGCGAGCGAGGAGACGCCAGCCAAAACAAAACCGGTTGCCCTCAAGCTCAATTCCCGCTTCGCGCGCTGGCCCGATAGCCCGCGAGACGGAGGTACAGATTGCCCACGAACGCGGGGGTGACTTTCTTCAAGATCAACTTCGTGCAATGCCAGCCGCATTTGCGGAGAAATAGCAGCGTGAGAAAGCAGCGGTTCGCCGGATGGCCCACCACCAGTTTCAGCATGGGCCAGCCAAAGACGTAGAGCGAGCCGCCTTCCCGAATGCGCGCCGCCGCGTCCTGATATTTGGGCTGGTTCAACAAATTCAACATGCCGACCAGCACTTCGCGGTAGGCGGCTTTGTCCTGCCGCACCCGCTGGTAATAGGACTTGGGCAGGATTTTGAA
>CAIKLQ010000126.1 GCA_903828255.1 uncultured Verrucomicrobiota bacterium | reverse complement strand
GAGCGCGTGGTCAGCCCCAGCGTCGGCATTGGCATGAACCTGATGCGCGTCTGCATCGGCACGCCGGATTTCACCGGCGACCCGTGGTATTCCTACAACGATTTGGCGACCGGCGAAACCGACCCGGAGTTGAAACGCTTTTCGATTGAGAAAGACCGGGCCTACATCCTGCCCGTGCTGAAACTGGCGCGGGCGAAAAATCCGGACCTGCTTTTCTTCGCGTCGCCGTGGAGTCCACCTGGCTGGATGAAGCGCAACGGCACGATGATCGGCGGCGAGTTGTTGCCGCAGTGGTATGCGGTTTATGCGGAATACTTCGTGAAGTTCATCCGCGCATACGAGGCGGAGGGCGTTCCGATTTACGCGGTGACCGTCCAGAACGAACCCGGCGTGGACCGCGCCAAGGAGAAAAATCCCAAGTGGCACTATCCGTCCTGCCATTGGACCGGCGAGCAGGAACGGGACTTCATTCGCGATCACCTCGGGCCAGCGCTGCGCCGGGCCGGGTTGAAAACGAAAATCTGGTGCTACGACCACAACTACAATTTGAAAACTACCGGCGCCGATCCGGGCCTCGATTACCCACGCGCCATTCTGCGCGATGCGGCGGCAGCGGCGTTCGTGGATGGCGTGGCGTTTCACGGTTACGAGGGCAAACCATCGGCGATGAGCGTGTTTCACGAGGAATTTCCGAAAGTGCCGCTGCATTTCTCCGAAGGCTCGGTCTTCGGAGTCGAGGGCGCGGTGGACCTGATCGAGCGGTTGCGGAATTGGGCGACCAGCTACAACGCTTGGGTGCTGATGCTCGACGACCACGGCAAGCCCAACAACGGCCCGTTCGCGGCTTCGCACGCAACGGTGGCGTTGAATACCCAGACGCTCAAGCCGGAGTATCTACTCGACTATCATCTTTACGGACAGTTCATGAAGTTCATCCCGCGCGGCGCCGTGCGGGTGGAGAGCCGAAGCCTCGGCGGCGTGCCGGCCCACGTCGCGTTCCGCACGCCAGATCACTATTTCATCCTGGTTGTGGCGAATCCCGCTGCCGAGGAACACCGGTGCGAGATCCGTTGGCGGGGACAGAGTTGTGTTGCGGCGTTGCCGGCGAAGAGCGTGGGCACCTGGCGGTGGGTTGGGGAGTTACGTTAGAAAAACCGCCGGAGAAAAATTTCTGGCGCGGATTGGCTCCATGCCGCACTCTGCCGGTGAAATTTCGCGGGCCAAGCCCGCTTGGCATGAAGGCAAAAATAATCATCACTCCGAAAAAAGCGGTGCTCGATCCGCAGGGCAAAACCGTGCAGAGCGCCTTGGAACATATGGGCTACACCGGCGTCACCGGCGTCCATGTTGGCAAATATATCGAGATTGACCTCGCGCCCGGCACGGATCGCGCCGCCGCGCAAACCGCGCTTAACGACGCGGCGCTCAAGTTCTTGAGCAACCCGATTATTGAGGACTATCGGCTGGAGATTGAATGAAGCCGGGTTCCGGGTTCCGAGTTGCGTCAAGTATGGCGCGACGCCCCATTGCCGCTTGCCGCAACACCTAAAACGCAACCCGCCGCCCCCACCATGAACTTCGCTGTCCTCCAATTTCCCGCCTCCAACTGCGATCAGGATGCCGTCCACGTCCTACGCAACGTCTTCGGCCACACCGCCCGCTTGCTCTGGCACAAGGAAGCTTCGCTCGGCGACACCGACGCCGTCATCGTGCCGGGCGGCTTCAGCTACGGCGATTACTTGCGCTGCGGCGCCATCGCGCGCTTCAGCCCCGTCATGCAAGCCGTGCAGCAATTCGCCGACAACGGCGGCCTAGTGCTCGGCATCTGCAACGGCTTTCAAGTGCTGACCGAAGCCGGACTCCTACCCGGCGCGCTCGTGCGCAATCGCGACCTGCAATTCCACTGCGAACACGTCTTCCTGAAAACCGCCACCGCCGACTCGCCGTTCACGAACCAGATTCCTGCCGGAAAAATCCTCCGCGTCCCCATCGCCCATGGCGAAGGTTGCTATTTCGCCGATGAGGAAACGCTCGCGAAGCTCAAGGCGAACAACCAAATCCTTTGGCAGTACTGCGACGCCGGAGGAAACCTGACTGACACGGCGAATCCCAACGGCTCGGTGCAAAGCATCGCCGGCGTTTGCAACGAACGCCGCAACGTGGCCGGTCTCATGCCGCATCCCGAACGCGCCTGCGAAACACTCCTCGGCAGCGATGATGGTCGGTGGATTTTCGAGAGCCTCTTCGCCGCGTTGCAAAGCAAGTCCGTTGCAAAGGCAGCGTGAGTTGTGAAGTCTGCTTTCAGACGATTGTTGGAGCGGACACGAGGCAAAAGCCTCATTGAGTTTGATCGGCGACCCAAAATCCACGAGCGCACGGCGGGATATGTCGTGGGATTTGGTGACACGCTGATCCTGATGCATCAACTCGATTGGGATGTCTTTGTTCTCAACGGCTACTGTCTGATCCGCATCTCGGATGTCCGCAATTACCGAATCTTCAGCCGGGACTGCTACTGGCAATGCAAAGCTGCGCGGCAAAAGAGTTTCAGACCAATTGCTCCGGAAATTTCGGTTGCTACCTGGCGAAGTGCGATTTCGGGTGCTGCGGAGAGCTTTCCGCTTCTCTGCTTCGAAACGGAATTAAGGTTGCCGGACAAGCTCTGGGTTGGAAAACCTGTCGCGATGACTGAGAAAACCCTGACTGTTCGCGGCCTCGATCCATATGCGGAGTGGTGCGCAAACTCCCGATTCCATTTTGAGGACCTCACCAAGGTGCAATTTGGTGGTGGCTATGAGAGCGCCTTGGCCTTGTCCATGAAGTGAGCCGTCGGGCACTTCAGCCTTTCGCAAGCTCGAACCGGCGCAAAATTTCTCCACCCCGCATGTAGGGTTTCGTTTCGGAAGTCAGCAGCACCTCTCCAACTTTCAACGGCGGAAAGCTTGTCTCCGCAAGAAGGTCATCGAAGGCTGCCAAAAACTTCTCCAGGTCCGGCGGCGGCTGGCGGAAGCGCAGCACGGTGCTGTGGATGATGCCTGGCACGTTCAGCCCGCGCTCCGTGAGTTCGCGATGGAGCGGCTCGTTGCCTCGCAGCAATTCCACCGTGCGCTGACGCAACCGCGCGACTTCGCCATCCGGATTTTGCAGCGGCAAAATGCCAGCGCTGCGCGACAGCACGGGCGATTGCGGGTGGAGAGCGAACGGTTTGATGCGCTCCGGCGAATTCGCCGCAAACATCGGCGCCAGCGTGGCGACGATCTCGGGAAGTTTTCCCTCGCAAGCTT
>CAIKLQ010000125.1 GCA_903828255.1 uncultured Verrucomicrobiota bacterium | reverse complement strand
CACGTCGAGCTACCGGCAGCGGAGGAGGCAAAATCATGAGCGCAATCCGCGGCACGGTTTTCCTGCTGGACGACGAACCTGGAATGTTGAAGGCGCTCACGCGACTGCTGAAAGCGGAAGGCTTCACCGTGCGCGGCTTCACTTCGGCGAAAACCTTCCTCGAAAACTTTCGCGCGGAAGAACTGAGTTGCCTGGTACTCGATGTCGCGATGCCGGAACTCAGTGGCCTGGAACTCCAGCAACGCCTTACCCACGCTGGCATCCTGCTCCCGATCGTGTTTCTCACCGGGCGCGGCGACATTCCGATGACCGTGCAAGCCATCAAGGCCGGCGCGGTGGATTTCCTCACCAAGCCGGTCAACGACGCCGACCTCCTGCGCGCCGTGCGCGCTGCCCTGGAGCGTGCCACCAACCAATGTGAGCGAACGGCTCAAACGGCTGAGCTCCGGGAGCGGTTCGCCCGGCTCACGCCGCGCGAGCGCGAGGTAATGGCCCATGTCGTCGCGGGCCAGTTGAACAAACAGATTGCCGGCGACCTCGGCACCGGCGAGCAGAATATCAAAATCCATCGCGCTCGGGTGATGGAAAAGATGGGCGTTGAGTCGCTGGCCGACCTCGTGCGTGCCGCAGAACGATTGAGCCTGGGAACTCACTGATCGACTTCACTGGTCACTTGCCCCTTGCCACCCGCCACTGGCCACCGATTACTGATCACCAGTCACCAGCCACCGGCCCTCGCCTGTTTCCCGTATTAAACTAAAGTGTAATAGCTGGCGCTCCGTCGCTCTGTCAGTCTGAGCGCAATGATTCAAACCCGGCCCCTGATTGCCGTGCTGGACGACGAGCCGCAAATGTGCAAAGCGCTCGGCCGTCTCCTGAAAACTTATGGCTTCGAGGTGGAGACGTTCGCGCTCGGCGCGGAGTTGCTCGCGGCTTGCGCCGCCCGGTTGCCCACCTGCCTGCTGCTGGACTTGCACATGCCGGAGCTCAACGGCTTCGAGGTTCTCGAACGCCTCGCCGCGCAGCGGTTGGCGCTGCCGGTGGTCGTCATTACCGGCCACGATCAACCGGGCAACGCCGAACGGGTGCGGGGCCTGGGCGCCGCGGATTACCTGTTCAAGCCACTGAATGAAACTCAACTGCTGGCGGCCATTGCCTCCGCCGTCTCGCATCCCCTCAAAACCGTTACCCAATCCGAATCCACCCACTGACTGCGACCCACTGCTTAGCAACCACCGCCCCTCAACAACAATTTGCCCGGCGCACACGGAATCAAACCGGGCGACGGACAGAAGAACCGACAGACAACAAAACAAACATGAAAAAACAAAACAAACTGCAGCACTACGGCTTGTCACTGCTTACGGCGGGCGCGGCGCTCTGGAGCGTCACGACTACCGTTCAGGCGGCGGACAAGAAACCTAACATCGTCATCATCTGGGGCGACGACGTCGGTCAGACCGATGTCAGCGCCTACTCAATGGGATTGATGGGGTTCAGAACCCCCAACATTGATCGCGTCGCCAGGGAAGGCGTGATCTTTACGGACTACTACGCCGAGCAGAGTTGCACGGCGGGTCGCTCCTCGTTCATCACCGGCCAATGCGGCCTGCGCACGGGCAACACCAAAGTCGGCCTGCCCGGCGCGGCGCAGGGAATCCAACACCGCGATGTGACCATCGCGCAGTTGCTCAAAGCCCAGGGCTACGCCACCGGCCAGTTCGGCAAAAACCATCTGGGCGACCGCAATGAACACCTGCCCACCGTCCACGGGTTCGACGAATTCTTCGGCGCTCTCTACCACTTGAACGCCTCCGAGGAGCCGGAACTGCCCGACTTCCCGAAGGACCCCGCGTTCCTCGCCAAGTTCGGCCCGCGAAACGTGCTCGATTGCCGGGCCACGGACGTGGACGACGCGACAATTGATCCGCGCTTCGGCAAAGTCGGCAAACAAACCATCAAGGACGCCGGCCCGCTGACCAAGAAGCGCATGGAGACCTGTGATGACGAGTTCGCCGCCCGCTCGGTGGAGTTCCTCAAGCGCGAGCACGCGGCCGGCAAGCCCGTGTTCCTCTGGGTGAACTTCACGCACATGCACTTCCGCACCCATACGAAGCCGGAGAGCATCGGGCAGTCGGGCCGCTGGCAAAGCCCCTACCACGACACGATGATTGACCACGACAAAAACGTTGGCGAAGTGCTCAAAGCGCTGGACGACCTCGGCATGGCGGACGACACCATCGTGATGTATTCCACCGACAACGGCCCGCACATGAACTCCTGGCCGGACGCGGCGATGACGCCCTTCCGCAGCGAGAAGAACTCGAACTGGGAAGGCGCCTACCGCGTGCCCGCGATGGTGCGCTGGCCGGGCCACATCAAGGCCGGCACGATTAACAACGACATCATCTCCCACCTCGACTGGATGCCCACGCTCCTCGCGGCCGCGGGCGTTCCCGACGTGAAGGAGCAGCTCCTCACGGGCATGAAAGTCGGCGACACGACCTTCAAAGTGCATCTCGACGGCTACAACCAGCTGCCGTTGCTGACCGGCCAGACCACGGAAGATCCGCGCAAGGAATTCTTCTACTTCGGCGACGAGGGCGACCTGTTTTGCTTGCGCTACGACAACTTCAAGTTCGTGTTCTCGGAACAACGGAAGCAGGGCACGATGGGGATTTGGGCCGAACCGTTCACCCCGCTGCGCGTGCCGAAGATCTTCAATCTGCGGATGGATCCCTATGAACGGGCCGACATCACATCGAACACGTATTGGGACTGGTTGATTGATCATGCGTTCACCCTCGTTCCGGCGCAGGTCGAGGTCGGTAAAATGCTCGCCACGTTCAAGGAATTCCCGCCGAGCCAGATCACCGGCAGCTTCAGCATCAACAAGGTGGTGGAGCAACTCATGCAAGGCGCGGGCAGCAAGTAACGCCGCGCTTGTGAATCACGCGGGCTGGCCGAATGGCCGGCCCGCGACTTCACCTGCGAAGCAAAACGCTTGTTGGAAACAAAGATAGAAACCATGAAAACCATACACAAACAAACCCTGCTTGCCGCCGCGCTCGTTTGCGCGCTGGCTTTCACTTCACCCATTGCCCGCGCCGCCGACGCGCAGTCCGCCCGGACCAAGCTCGGCACGATTCCCGAGTTTCAGCCCCAACTCAAATTGGGTGCGCTGCAAGGGTATCTGGATCCCAAGGCGATTCCGGACAGTCTCGCGTTGATTCCCCCGCCGCCCGCGCCCGGATCGGCCGCGTTCGCGCTCGATGTGGAGGTGGCCCAAAATACGTTCGCGTTGCGCGATGGCCCGCGCTTCGCGCTGGCGGCGGCGGACTTTGAACTGAATGTGCCGCACTTCATCGAGGTTTTTTCCTGCGCACTCAATACGCAGATCACCAAGGAGAACGCCCCCTATCTGCATAATTTGTTGAGCCGCGCGTTCACGGATATCGGCCTCTCCACCTACGCCGCGAAGAACCACTACAAACGCGAGCGGCCGTTTCAATACAATCACGAACCCTTGGCCGTGCCGGCTGCCCGCGACTTTCTGGAGCACGATCCGGCTTATCCTTCCGGGCATACCGCGCTGGGGTGGGGGTTTGCGCTCATCCTGACCGAGCTGGCGCCGGATCGTGAAAACGAAATCCTCGCGCGCGGCCGGGCGTTCGGCGAGAGCCGCATTGTGTGCAACCATCATTGGTTTAGCGACGTGGTGTGGGGCCGGTTCATGGGCGCGGCCACGGTGGCGCGACTGCACGCCGATCCCACGTTCCTCGCAGATCTGGAAGCGGCCAAGACCGAGTTCGCGGCGCTGCGCGCCAAAGCAGTTCCCCCGATTGGCGATTGCCAGGCGGAAGCCGCCGCGCTGGCCCTAGGATACCAAGCCATCAGCGTGACCGCCATTGACATCCTGTTGGAGCCGGACGCCACGATGCTTAAACATGCCGCCGCCAACAACGCCCGCTTGCTCAAGGAATATCCGCAGGGCTTCGCTCTCGACGCCGCGCACACGCCGCACATCACGATGCTCCAGTGTTTCGTCCGCACGGCGGACCTGCCCAAGCTTTATGCCGCGGAAGAAAAAGTTCTCGCCGCCGCCAACGTCACGAAGTTGAAGCTGGAAGCCTTCAAACTTTATTACATCCCGTCCGGCGGGATGGGGGTCGCCGGCATTTGCGCGAAACCGACGCCGGAAATCCTCAAGTTGCAGGCGGACATCATTGCGGCCGCCAGTCCGTTTAACCTGCGAGCGGGCCCCATCGGCGCCTTCACCGCACCGCACGACAATCCGGTCTTGGACAAGTTCCTAATCCAGTATGTGTCCACGTTCGAGAAGATCGGGGCCGGCGAACATTTCAATCCGCACGTCAGCACCGGCACCGCGCCGACCGCCTACCTCGACAAGCTTATCGCCGAGCCGTTCAAGACGTTCACCTTTTCGCCGGCGGGCGCGGCGGTTTACCAACTCGGCCCGTTCGGCACGGCGGCGAAGAAACTAAAGCAGTTCGATTTGAAACGTTAAGTCACTGAAGCAACGGAAAGATTCACTCGTGAAACGCGCGGGCTGGTTCGTGCCGGTGGCAGCGCCCCTGGCCCTTGGCCACCGGGCCGGTTCGCGACTTGAGCAGCGAAAGAAAAGAAAATGAAAATCCAGAGCGACAAACGGCCGGTGGCTGGTGGCAAACGGCCAAGGGCCGGGGCCTCACCCGCCACGCGCCACTGGACACTGGCCACTCTCGTCCTCTGGGGCGTGGGGCTGGGGGCGCGGGCTGACGTGCTGATCGGCACGAACGGCGACCGCTTCACCGGCAAAGTGGTGGCGGAAACCGGGGCGGCGGTCGTCTTCGAGACCGAACTTGGCGGCAAGCTCACCATCCCCCGCACCCGCATCCGCGAAATCCAACCGGCCCCGCCAGCGACTCCGGATAACCACTCACCGATTACCAATGAGCCTCCGGTCACCGCCCCGGTTCCCTTGGCCAACCCACCCGCCCCACAGGGAACTGCGGCCCTCGACCTGCGGACTTCAAACCTCGCGTGGCTGCCCCCGGCCGTTGGGCACGACCAGGCCGACTGGATCCAGCTCAAGTCGGGCGAATGGCTCCGCGGCCATCTCTATTACATTCAGCAACGGAAGGTCGAGTTCGGCAGCGACGAGCTGGATGAGATTTCCCTGGACCTGAAGGATGTCCGACAAGTTTATCCGGCGAACCCACTGTTCGCGAAATTCCACGGTCGGGAGCAGGTTTACGGCAAGGTGGTGATCAGCAACGAGGTGGTGCAGGTGTTTGGGGCCGAGCCGGTCAGCCTGCCCCGCGACCAACTCACCGGCATCACGCCGGGAGGTAAGCGGGAAATTGATTTTTGGTCCGGCAACCTCAACATCGGGCTGAGCTTGCAGTCCGGAAACAGCCGGCAGACGATCCTGACCACCAGCGCCGAACTGGTGCGTCGGACGCCCGCAACCATGGCCCAACTGAACTACCTGGCCAACTACGCCGAGGCCGAGGGAATTCAAAATGCGAATAATCAGCGCGTTAACGGCATTTACGACATCCGCCTCGATCAGCACTGGTTTCTGCGCCCGGCCGACCTGGAGTATTACCGGGACCAACTGGCCAATATTGCCGGCAAAGGGACCTTCGGTGTGGGCCTGGGTTACTACATCTTTGACCGCGAGCGGCTCGAATGGCGGGTGTCCGGCGGCCCCGGCTACCAATACACTAAGTTTGAGACCGTGGAGCCGGGTCAGGCCGACGTCTCTTCCACCCCGGCGGCTGTGTTGCAAACCAGCTTCAAGGCCGATCTCACCCGGCGACTAAAATTCATTGAGACCATCGGCGTTACCCTGACGAGCGAGGAGGCGGGCCTGTATTCCCACCATGCGGTGTCCACGCTCGAGTTCGAAATCAAGCGCCATCTGGACCTCAACGTCTCGTTCGTCTGGGACTACCTGTTGAATCCCAAGACCGAACGGAACGGGGTCGTCCCCCGCTGCAGTGATCTCCGGCTCAACGTGGGGGTCGGCGTGAAATTCTGAAAACCACACCTATGGAAACTCACTACAAACAAACTCTCCGCTCCGTTGCGCTGGCGGGTGCGTTGGCCTTGACCGGTTGCACGCATCTCGGCCCCAAGAACATCACGGTGAACCGTTTCGACTACAGCACGGCCATCGCCGATTCCTGGAAGCAGCAGACGTTGCTCAACATCGTCAAGCTGCGCTACATGGACCTGCCAGTGTTCGTGGACGTGGCGTCCATAGTCAGCGGTTATTCCATGCAAACGGGGGTGAGTGTCAACGGCACGCTCTCGTCCGCGCAGGCGATCCAGGGGAATTTCGCCGCGGCCAGCGGACAAGCCATCTACACCGACCGGCCCACCATCACCTGCGTGCCCATGACCGGGGAGAAAT
>CAIKLQ010000124.1 GCA_903828255.1 uncultured Verrucomicrobiota bacterium | reverse complement strand
TGGAGGATGGATTCGGGGGTGGTTTGAGTATTCATGTGCGGGTGGTATATTCGTTACACATATACTATGCCACAAAAAAAGCCGGAAACCTAAACTCGCTGGAGGGTGTCTTGCGCCCCGCCGCCGTACGACGCGAGCCGAGCCGTAACGTTGGTGTAGCCTGCGGCGAAGCTCACATTATGATACGCCGCTTAGTCACCATTATCGGCATAGCCGACATCGCATCCACCCTGTGCGTCCGTGGTCGGCTCAGTCTGTAGGCCCGAGAGAGAGTTGAAACTCGACGCCTGGATCGGCGTCGAGGGAATGACAGTGTATCCGCCACTTTGGGTTGCGGCCCAGGTGAAGGTGGCTCCGGCGAAGGCGGCGAGCGTCTAGGTGAAGGATTGATTACCCCACTGGACCTGGAAGGTTACGGTGTTAGCGGTGTCATTGAAAGCGACGAGGGCTTTTGAACCATCCGGGTTCAGAAAAGCGGCGCTAATCACCCCGACCGCATTGCCAGAGTAAATCCCTGCCCTTGCAGAAAGTGAAACGCAAGGACCCGGCGATCAAGGTCGGGGGCCGAACCATCACCTTTCCCATTGAACTAGAGAGTGGTTGCTATCTGGAGTTTCATTCGCTCAGCGATTGCAAGGCCTATGATGCCCAAGGTGCCGTGATCGCAGAGCTGACTCTCTCCGGGCAGGTGCCCCGGTTCGCGGCGGGACATAACTAGGTGGAGTTCCTTCACGCAGGTTCTACCAGCGCGAATCCCCGGGTGCAGGTAACTCTGATTAGTGAAGCCCAACCAATTGCAAGTAGATCTGGTGAAGGGGCGGCGAAGCTGTCGCGGAGCGCGGGACCGTGACCTTCACGCAGCGCGCTGCCGCACCGGGAGAGACGCGCCCGCGAGGTCTGGAGACAGAATTTCGAGATTGGACCCAGCCAGGAAACCAGTAGGGTTGGGCCGATGCTGGAAGCACACCAACCCCGCACCACACCAAAACCTGTGCCCAATCGTTTCACCTGGATCGCGCGCGCGCTGCAAAGCACTTTCGCCGGACACGTCTCCAGAGCCACGCTATTGAAGCGGCTGTTGCCGCTCAGCTTCGCAACGCATTTCGGCGCGCTCGGCTTGGCGGCGATGTTCTTCCCCACCAGTTTCGACTGGCGGGTGCGCGTCATCTCGGAGCTCACGGATCCGGAGGACAACCCCCGGGGCTACTGGCTGGCGTCGGTCGGGGTCATGGCGGCAATGCTGGTGCTCCTGCCGTTTGCCGGTTACTTGACGCAACGGTTGCAAGCCATTGAGCCGCGCCTCGCGCGCTTCTCCGGCACCACTTTCGCCCTGGCCTTTGGGTTGACAGCGATCTCCATGGTGACCCAACTCGC
The DNA here is from genome assembly GCA_903828255.1 of uncultured Verrucomicrobiota bacterium. Classification (GTDB taxonomy): domain Bacteria; phylum Verrucomicrobiota; class Verrucomicrobiia; order Limisphaerales; family JADLHS01; genus CAIKLQ01. Next base: position 5,353 of record CAIKLQ010000124.1, on the reverse strand, counting down.
GCAACCAGTGATTGGCCTCCGATGGCTGCATGCCTTGCTGGCGGGTGCCGGAGCGGGGTGCTTCATCGTCGGAATGTTCTGCTGCACTACCGGCGCGCTCCACGAGCGACGGCACCGTTCCGCCGGACTAAGAACGCTGTCGAGCGCGCTCGTGTGGTCCTGGTTGTCGCTTACCCTGCTGCCGGTCATCTGCCTAGCCGTCATCGGCGCCCTGATGTTTCTGGGCCATCAGGCGGGCTTGGCGTGGGCTGAAAACTTTCGTCAGTCCTTTCGGCACACGCTGCTGTGGAACCTGGCTTTCTGGGAATGGATTGGCATCGGGATGGGCTATGGTTTTATGGCCATTTCGGTGCTGCTATTGCCCACGGCGGGTGAGGCCGGAAAGGTTCCACCTGGAAATCCTGAAGCAGGAAGGCCAGGCGAAGCAATTTCTCACTTTCGCAGGGACTGAGACAGCGCGCCGGGTTTCAGTTTGCTTAAGAACGTCTGTCAACTCGCGGCGGGGCCGCTCCGCGCTCTTCCGAAATCCTATATTCGCTCCAAGGTCACCGGCACGTTCGCGCGTTCGCCCGGGGCCTTGAGCTTCGTGAACAACCCGCGCCAAAAACCGAAACCGTAGAGCAAATGCGTCAGCACGATCAAGGGCAGCGCGCCTAGGCTGCGAATCAGCCCGCCGCGCGCGACGAGTGCAAGCCCCTGCCCCAACACGGCAAGCGCATACCCCCCCAGCGGTAATAGCGCGATCTTGCCAATGGAAAACCAGAGCCCTGGCAGCGCGACCACATAAACCAGAAAACCCGGCGGAACAAAATTCAGCGCCGACCCGAGCGTCGGAGTCTCGCGGAATTGCTCGGCTCGGCCGCGCCCGTAGTTCAGCAGCATTTTCGCGAAGGCCGCGAGGGTGCGACGCGGCCGGCGGGACACGCTCAGTTCCGGATCGTAAAGCAGTTTGCCGCCGCGCTTTTGCAGTTCGTCCATGAGCGCGTTTTCCTCGTTCGGATAGAGCGCCTCGTTGAAGCCGCCAAGTTCGAGCAGCGGCGCGCGGCGCGCGAGCAGGTTGCAGAGAATCAATTCCTTTTCACCAGTCGCCCGCACCGCGCCGACCGGCGCATAGCGCGCCCGGCTCGGACCGAACGCGAGCCAACTCGCCAGCACCAACGCGAACACCTGCTCCAACTCCGGCGCGTCCGGCGGACAAACATTCGGCCCGCCCACGATCTGAACCTTGGGATCGCGAAAATGCGCCACCGCCCGTCGCAGATGTCCGGGCGGCGCGAGGGAGTCATCGTCGAGAAAGCAAATCAACTCGCCCCGGGCCGATTTCAGGGCGGTGTTACGCTGGACGGAGGGTTGTTTGCCGCGCGCGACGAGGATTTCGAGCCTATCTCGAGGATAATCGAGAGCGCGGGCCCCGGTCACGGCGAGAATTTCCGCCAGGTCCGGTCGCGTGGGAATGATGACGGTGACGCTCGGTAATGAGTCGCTCACATCAGGAGGCTGGAGTTATCTCAAGCACGACCGAGAACCAGACCTCATTTCACATCCATGCCGAGTAGGAACTCGATGTTGCTCTTGGTTTTCCGGAGCTTGCCCAGTAGCAGGTCCATCGCTTCCACCGGCGGGACACCTGTGAGCGCCCGCCGCAGGAGGACGACGCGGCTGCACTCGTCCGGATGATAAAGCAATTCCTCTTTGCGGGTGCCGGAACGCTCGATGTTGATCGAGGGAAAAATGCGGCGGTCCACCAGCGCGCGATCCAAGCACACCTCCATGTTGCCCGTGCCCTTGAATTCTTCAAAGATGACTTCATCCATGCGCGATCCCGTATCCACGAGCGCCGTGGCCATGATCGTGAGTGAGCCACCTTCTTCGATGTTTCGCGCCGCGCCGAAAAAGCGTTTCGGCTTGTGCAGTGCGCTGGCATCCACGCCGCCGGACAGAATTTTCCCCGAGTGCGGTTGAATGGTGTTGTAGGCGCGGGCCAGACGCGTGATGGAGTCGAGGAGAATGACAACGTCGCGCTTGTGCTCGATCATGCGGCGCGCTTTTTCGATAACCATTTCGGCCACCTGCACATGCCGCTCCGGCGGTTCGTCGAAGGTGGAACTGATCACTTCCGCGCCCACGCAGGAACGCTCCATGTCCGTGACTTCCTCGGGGCGCTCGTCAATCAGGAGGATGAAGACGTACGACTCGGGGTTGTTTTTCAGGATCGCATTCGCGATTTTTTGCATCAACACGGTCTTGCCCGTGCGCGGGGGCGCGACGATCAAGCCGCGGGTTCCTTTGCCGATGGGACAAACGAGATCAAGCACCCGGGTGTTCACTTCCTCGGGAGTCGTTTCCAGGATGAAGCGCTTGTTCGGGAAGAGCGGTGTGAGGTTGTCGAAGTGCGTTTTCTCCTTGGCCTTGTCCGGGTCCTCGCCATCAACGGCTTCGACCTTGAGCAGTGCGAAGAATTTTTCCTTTTCCTTCGGCGGCCGAATCTGGCCGGCAATGAGGTTGCCGGTCTGCAAATCGAAACGGCGGATTTGCGATGGCGAAACGTAAATGTCCTCCGGGCAGGACAGGTAATTGAAACTCTGGGAGCGCAGGAAACCAAACCCTTCTGACAGGACTTCCAAGACGCCCTCCGAAAACATGACCCCCGCAGCCTCGGCGTTCTTCTGGAGGATGTGAAAGATCACCTCGTGTTTGCGCATGGTGCCGAAGTTTTCGACGCCGACTTCGCGCGCCATGCCGTTGAGGGCCGTCATGGACATCGCCTGCAATTTGGCGATGTTAATGGTCAAGGCGACTTGTTCCCGTGGCGCGACGGTTCGCTTCGGTCTGATTTCCACTTCGGGTTGAGAAACATCCTGGGGTTCAATCGGGGTGGACGGGGGCTGCAGCTCGTTAGAAGACGCCGCCATGACCGGAAGGGGCTCGGGCTCAGGGACAACGACTGGGGTAGGAAGCGCGACTAGTGCAGTTCGGGCCGTCCGGGCCGTCCGGGCCGGGCGGGTGGGTTCTGCGATCGGCGGGACGGCATCGGGCATCTCGTAACCCTGAGCGTCCGACACTTTGACTTTTGCGGTTTTGGACTTTGCGCCTTTGGCAATTGCTTTGGCCATAAAATACTTTCGGTTGCTTTGTTGTTGCGGGATTTCTGGCTCCAGTGAATCCAATCCTAAAACTTAGACGCCCAATGACGTCAAAAGTTAAAATGTCAAAATTGGAATGACCACCGACCGGCGTGCTGGTGACCTAAGGTCCGTCAGTACTTAAAGGGAAATCTCGCGTTCAATTCCGGGATAGATTGACGCAGGGGGGCCAGCCTGTCAAGCGCGACGTTGAATACTTGGTGGCCGCCTTGCCGCGCGGTGCGGCGCTCCGGCTCATGCGGAAATCAAGAGCTCAACAGCGCTTATTCGTCGGCTTTCCCGCGCTGCACGAACTGCGAGAGCCTCTGGGGCGCGACCCCGTCGGAGCGGAACTCCTACGCCGGCTGGAAGCGGAAATTTCCATCAAGGAAAATCCGCGCGCCATTCCCAGTCTCTGGTAGAGCCCGCTTGTCGGGGGCGAAAACTTTTTCGCCGGCTTCGGCTTTGCCCGGTATCGCAAGCGGTTTGGTTAGTTCAGGACGCCACTCTCCGCTCCACGTTGCGGTGGCTGAGGACGGCCACACTCCGGGCCGCGCCGGCTTCTACTCGCGCGCTGATACTTCGGCGCGGGCGTTTTCCGATTGTGGGCAAAGCCATGCTTCGCCTACGCTTCGGCGAAATGTGAGTGCGTCATGCCGTGAATTTTCTTGGTGGAGTAACCAACGGGACACTTCTCGCTCCCGGCGAGGGAGCCGACGCATCGGTCGGAATCACCGACGCTTCGGGGTTATACTGGGAGGGGTCACGATCGGCGCTTTTCGGTTGCCCAGCGGCCGGGGTGGGAGCGACCTGTCCCTATTGGTTTTTCGTAACGGGGGACGAGCTATCCCCACCCCGCCCCAAAGCTCCGTCGGGGCTCGCGCGAAGTATAACTCAGCCGCCTATCCCGAGCACCCACCAGTGAAGTATATCGCCGCCACCAATTAGCTGCTTCTACCACATGAGCTTCACCGCCATAGACATTGCCATCTTCGTCGTCTTCTACGCGGTTGTGCTCAGCTTCAGTTTCTACAAGAGTCGCGGCCAGAAAAGCGCGGCGGATTATTTTCTGGGCGGACGCGCTTTGCCGTGGTGGCTCATTGGCGTTTCGGTGGTCGCTGCGAATATGTCCACGGAACAGTTTGTCGGCATGGCGGGACAGGCTGCGGGCGATGTGGGTCTGGCCGTGAGTGCGTGGCAACTTACTGGCGCCATCGGCATCATCCTCGTGGCGTGGTTTTTTCTGCCCCGCTTCCTGCGCGCGGGGATTTTCACCATGCCCGAGTATCTGGAATACCGGTACAACGGCGCGGCGCGGGCGATCATGTCGTTTCTCACGGTTATCATTTACGTGACCGTGACGACGGCCGCCGTGCTTTACTCCGGGGCGACCACGCTGGAGACGGTCTTCGGTTTCAAGCTCACGACGGCAGTGGGGTTGATCGCCGGCCTCGCCTTGATCTACGTGGTATGGGGCGGATTGCTTGCCGCCGTCTGGGCGGATTTGTTTCAGGGTGCGGCGCTGCTCATTGGCGGATTGATCACCGCCTACATCGGGCTGAAGGCGTGCGGCGGACCGACGGAATTCTTCACCCAGAACGCGGACAAGTTGCACCTGATCCTGCCGCGCACTCATGGCGAACTGCCGTGGACGGTCTTGATCGGCGGGATGTGGATTCCCATTTTTTACTACTGCGGCTTGAACCAGTTCATCATGCAGCGGACGCTCGCCGCCAAGTCGCTCAAGGAAGGTCAACTCGGCGTGATTTTCTGCGCAGCGCTCTGGCTGCTGGTGCCCATCGGGGTGGTTTTGCCCGGCATCATGGCGCATCAACTCTACGCCACGGAGATGTCCAAGCCCGACGAGGCCTATCCGCTGCTCGTGCGCCACCTCATCCCGGATGGGCTGCGGGGATTCATTTTCGCCGCGCTGGCCGGCGCCGTGATCAGCACGCTGGCCTCGGTGCTGAATTCCGCCTCGACCGTCTTCACCATGGACATCTACAAACGATACCTGCGCCGCGATGCGGATGAGCCGAACCTGGTGCGGGTCGGACGCATCTCAACCCTCGGGTTCATGGCCGTGGCCTGCGGGGTGTCCTTGTCGCCGATCCTTAAGGGGGGAGTGTTCAAGTTCATCCAGGAATTTCAAGGCTACATCTCACCGGGGATCGTGGCCGCGTTTGTGTTCGGCTTCGCGGTGAAGCAAACCCCGCCCGCTGCTGGCATCG
>CAIKLQ010000123.1 GCA_903828255.1 uncultured Verrucomicrobiota bacterium | reverse complement strand
GTGAGGGTGTCGCCGCGCATCACGGCGATGCGGTCGCTCATGCCGAGGATTTCCGGGAGGTCGCTCGAAATCATCAACACGGCCAGCCCTTCCTTCGCGAGGCGGCGGATAATTTTGTGGATTTCACTCTTCGCGCCCACGTCCACGCCTTGCGTCGGTTCATCGAGGATGAGGAGCTTGGGTTTCGTGGCGAGCCAGCGGGAGAGTGAAACTTTCTGCTGGTTGCCGCCCGAGAGCGAGCCGCCTGGCGCTTCCGGGCCGGAGGTGCGCACGTCGAGGTCGCGAATGAAGTCGAGCGCGAGCTGGCGTTCCGCGCCAAAGCGCAACCAAGTTCCCGGAAAAATTCGGCGATGAATCGCCATCGTGAGGTTGTGCGCGATGGGCATTTCGAGAATGACGCCATGCCGGCGGCGATCCTCCGGCACATAAGCAATCCCGTGCGCCACGGCTTCCTGGGGCGAACGGATGGTGACGCGCTGGCCCTTCAGAATAATCTCGCCGGCGTCGGCGGGCGTAAGGCCGAAAAGTATTCGCGCCAACTCGGTCCGACCCGCGCCCACGAGGCCGGCGAGACCAAGGATTTCTCCGGCGCGCACTTCGAGCGAGACGTTCTGCACGCCGCTGGATTGGCAGCCGAGATTCTTGATGGACAAGACAACTTCACCCGACTCGGACTCAGCCGGCGGGTAGATGTGCGAAACTTCACGGCCGACCATCAGGCGGATGAGTTCGGACTCTGTCAGCGGCGCAGCCGAAGTGAGGAGGCTCTGATCAGGTTCACCTGGGGTGATGGGGGTTTGAGCCTCGTTACCGCGGCTGCTACAAACCAGACGCGTGCCGACGCTTTCACCGTCTCGCAACACGGTCACCCGGTCGGCGAGTTGAAAGATTTCCTCCAAGCGGTGCGAGATGTAGATCACGCCGACGCCGCTGGCGCGCAGGTCGCGCACGACGGCGAAAAGCAACTCGACCTCCTTCTGCGTGAGCGACGCTGTCGGCTCATCCATGATGACGATGCGGGCCCCCGCACCGAGGGCGCAGGCAATTTCGACAAGCTGTTGCTCCGGCATCGAGAGCGAGCGCACTTCGGCCTCGGGAGAAATTTCCGCGCCGATGCGCTGGAGCAGTTCCGCGGCGCGCGTGCGGCGGCGGGGCCAATCAATCCGCCGGGCGGGGGAAGCGGGTTCGAGGCGCAGGCCGATATTCTCGGCGACGGTCAGGTCCGGGAAGAGCGCCGGTTGCTGGTAAATGCAGGCGATGCCGAGCTTGTAAGCCGCCGCCGGCGTGAGGTGGTGGGTGGCCTGTCCAGCGATTTCAATCGTGCCACCGTCCGGTTGGTGCGCGCCGGTGATGACTTTGATGAGCGTGGATTTGCCCGCGCCGTTTTCGCCAAGGAGCGCGTGGACCTCGCCCGCCTGCAAGTCGAACGACACTCCTTTCAGAGCGCGCACCGCCCCGAAGGATTTGGTCACGCCTGATAGTTGGAGCAAGGTTTTCAAGCTGCGGCGATCAGAATCCAAAACCCACAGCGTTCAACTCTTCGCGCGTCCGTGACGCAGTTTGTCAATGCCCACCGCGAGAATGATCACGATGCCGATGATGATCTCCTGGAAGTAGGTGGGCCAGCCGCTTTGCTGGGAGCCGTTGCGTAACACCGCCATCATCAACGCGCCGATCATCGAACCGAAAATGCTGCCGCTGCCGCCGTTCAAACTCGCGCCTCCAATGACCACCGCGGCGATGACATCCAGTTCCAGGCCGATGGCCACCGACGGATCGCCTTGCGTAAGCCGCGACATTTGCATCAACCCGCCGAGGCCGAAGAACATGCCGGCCACGGTGTAGATGATGGCCTTGTGTCGCTGCACGCGAATGCCCGAAAATCGCGAGGCGGTTTCATTCGCGCCGATGGCAAAGATGTACCGGCCGAACACCGTCCGGCGCATGACCACCGTCATCAGCAGCGCCAGCGCCAGCGCGATCCACACGCCCGGGGGTAGCGGAAACAGAGCATCTGGTGCCTCGGGCCGCATGTCGGGTTTCATGAGGTTGTTGAGCGGCGTTTCGGGATAGATCACCGTCTGATCGTGCGCGAGCCATTTAGCCAGACCCCGCGCCACGCCCATCATGCCTAGGGTGACGATGAACGGCAGCAGGCGAAACGCCGCGATCGTTACGCCATTGAGCAAGCCGATCAGTGCGCCCGCGCCAATCGTCAGCACCACCACCCACACCGGCGACACCGCCTTGGCCAGCAACGTCGCGCCCACCACACTCGTCAGGGCCACCACCGAGCCCAAGCTCAGATCAATGCCACCGCCCACGATGATCAGCGTCATGCCCAGCGCACAGACGGCGACGATCACGGTTTGGGTGAAAACGATTTTGAAATTGGCGCCGGAGAGAAAATAGGGACGCACCTCCGGGTTGGAGATGAACACGCCCATCACGAACGCCAGGCCCAAAAGCGGTCCCAGAAAACTGATGACCGTCGAGATTCTGGATTTGCCGCTGGCCACGGGTCCTTGCTTAATTCAGGTATTGCTCCACTGGCGGGCGGAGTAATTCCTTGATCTTAGTCTCCGCCAAATTCTCCGAGGTCACGAGCACCACGCCGGTATCCACCCGCTTCTCGACCGGTTGCCCTTGCAGATGTTTCACCATCGTCATCACGCCCAGATAACCCATGAGCATCGGATTCTGCACCACGAGGCCCTGCAAATCTCCGTTCTTCAAATCCAACACCGATTGGGTGCCCGAATCGAACCCGATCATCTTCACCTTGCCTCCGGCTCGGCCGATGTCGCGCAACGCCTTGGTCATCCCGATCGCCGTGCTTTCGTTCGGACAAAAAATCCCGTTTACTTCGCGACCGAAACGATTCAGCAAATTCTGCGAGGCTTGATACGCCGTCTCGCGCGTCGCGCCGCCGTGTTGGTCGGAGGAAATGATTTTGATCCCGGGATATTTCGTTTTCAGCGTGTCGAGAAACCCCGCCTCCCGCGCCTCGGTGCTGGCGGAACCGACGGCGAGTCGCAGCAAAATCACCTTGCCCTTTTCGCCCAGTAGTTTGGCGAGATGCTCCGCTGCCAGCACGCCGCCCTTGTAATTATCCGTGGCTACGAAGCTGACCTGTTTGTCCGATTTCAAATCCGAGTCGAAGACGACCACCGGCACGCCGGCTTTGGTGGCGTTGACCACCGGCGTCACAAGCGCCTGCGAATCCAGCGGCGCCAACACGATGCCATCCACGCGCCGGGTCATAAACGTTTCGACGACTTGGATTTGCTGATCGCGATCATCTTCGCGCAGCGGCCCTTTCCAGATCAGTTCCACCGTGACGCCTTTTTCGGCCAACTCGCGTTGCGCCTTTACCGCGCCGGCGTGAATGGTCTTCCAGAACTCGTGCGTCGTTCCTTTGGGAATGACCGCGAGGGTGTAAGTTTTCTCGGCGGCGGCGGCGATCCAGGTCATCGAAACGGCCAGGCCGCAAAATAGCATCCGGTGCAAGACAGATTTCATGGGCGTGACGTTAAGAAGCGCGCGGCAACGTTTCAATCTTTTTGATTTCCGAGGCCCGGCGTCCCGCCTCTCTCCATCTCAAGAACTTGCTTCTGCCGTTCAGGGTCTGACTATCCCTTGGAAACGACGCGCCAAATCCGGAGGGTCAAACATTGGCGACCGCCGCGCCGTCTTTCCTGTGCGGGGAATGGATTGAGCCGTTCCGCCCGGTTGGCTATGCTGACCTGCAAGCAGATGAGCCGGCCAAAAAATCCAGCCCCGATCGAATCGATGCGCCCCGCCTTGCGCCTCGCCTTGCGCCTCGCCCGGCGCGGCTCCGGCACGACTTCGCCCAATCCCATGGTGGGCGCCGTGTTGGTGCAGGGCGACCGGGTGATCGGACGCGGTTGGCATCGGCGCGCGGGCGGCCCGCACGCGGAAATCGAGGCGCTCGCCGATGCCCAACGGCGCGGGAACTCGCCATCTGGGGCGACAATTTACGTCACGCTCGAACCCTGTTGCACGCACGGTCGCACCCCGCCTTGCACCGCAGCGCTGATTGCGGCGGGGATCAAGCGCGTGGTCGTCGGGGCAGTGGACCCGAACCCAAAACATGCCGGGCGCGGTTTCCAAATCCTGCGGCAAGCGGGAATCGAAGTCGTTCCGCCTGGGAGCGTCGGCGCTCCTGAGACCGACGAGTGCGCTCGGTTAAACGAAGCTTTCAATCACTGGATCGTTCTCCGCACGCCCTTCGTCACCGTAAAAGCCGCGATGACGCTGGATGGAAAGATCGCCACGGCGAGCGGCGAATCGAAATGGATCACGGGCGAGAAGGCGCGGGCTTACGGGATGAAACTCCGGCAGGGGAGCGATGCCATTCTCGTCGGGATCAACACGATTCTGGCGGATGATCCGTCGCTGACTTTCCGGAGTGAGTCAAAATCAAATCGGAACATCCAACATCCAAAGTTGCGGCGCATCGTCTTGGATTCGATGGCCCGCACGCCGCTGACGGCGAAAGTCGTAAGCGATGAACAAGCGGCGTTGACCACGATCGTCGTGAGCCAACTTGTGCCAAAGCGCCGCATTGCCGCCCTGGCGTCGCGGGTGAGAGTCCTCGTCGTTCCGCTGACCCAATCAGCAATCGGCAATCGGCAATCGGCAATTGAGCTACCCTGGTTGCTCCGAAAGCTCGGCTCCGAAAACGTCACCAGCCTTCTCGTGGAAGGCGGCGGCGAGGTGAACGCATCGTTTCTGCTCGGCGGCTTTGCTCAGCGCGTCGCGTTTTGCTACGCGCCCAAAATTCTAGGCGGGCGCGATTCCCGCAAAGCCGTGGCGGGCGACGGCGCAAAAAATCTAAGCGACGTCATCCAGCTTCACGAGATCGAGTGGCGACAACTCGGATTGGACTTGTTGCTGACGGCGCGAGTTGGCGAGCCGGCGAGGCGTTTGCCAACCGGATTGAAAGCTTGACGTCGCTCGCCGGCATTTCTATTTTTAGGTCGTAATGAACGGCAAAATTCGACAAGTAGTAATGGTAGTCGTCGTAACTGGCGATGCCGTTGGCGCTTGTCGAAGTTGAAAACGCTTTAGACAAAAACCCACGGCTGGCAACGGCTGTGGGTTTTTTGTTGCCCGCGCCACCGGCCACAAACGAAGAAAAAAGACGATCAGAATTATGACTAAGAAAAAGATTACGATTAAAAACTCCGGCGAACCGGGGTTCGGTTGTTATTCTTCAGCTTTACTCTTAATCTCCCCATCTCATGAGCAAGACAACTGAAACCACCGCCACCCGCAAGAAACCCGCCACCAAACGCGCCGAGGTCGGCGCGGCCATGTTTGGCTGCGCCATCCTCGTCGAAGCCCTCGAACGCGAAGGCGTGGAGGTCATCTTCGCCTATCCCGGCGGCGCGAGCATGGAGATTCACCAATCGCTCACGAAATCGAAGATTCGCACGATCCTGCCGCGCCACGAGCAGGGCGGGAGTTTCGCGGCGGAAGGTTACGCGCGCGCGACCGGCAAAGCGGGCGTGTGCATGGCGACGAGTGGTCCGGGCGCGACGAATCTCGTCACCGCCATTGCCGACGCCTATATGGATTCCTGCCCGCTGATCGCCATCACCGGCCAGGTGAACCAAAACATGATCGGGCGCGGCGCGTTTCAGGAAACGGACATCATCGGCGTCACCTTGCCGATCGTGAAACATTCCTATCTCATCACCGACGTGAACGACATTCCGCGCGTGGTGAAAGAGGCTTTTTACCTTGCGCAATCCGGTCGTCCCGGCCCGGTGGTGATTGATCTGCCGAAAAATGTGCAGCAGCAAAAGGCCCAGCCGGTCTGGCCAACTCTCGAACAGATCAAGAAGGGATTGCGCGGCTACAACCAACCCGATCTCCGCGCCGACGAACTCGCGTTGAATGAAATCATGGGGCTGGTTGAAAAGTCCGAGCGCCCGGTGCTTTATTGCGGCGGCGGCATCATCACCAGCGGCGCGGCGGCGGAACTGAAGAAGTTCGCCGAGGCCACGAACATTCCGGTGACGACCACGCTCATGGGCGTGGGGGGGTTTCCAGAGACTCATCCGCTCTCGCTGCGTTGGCTTGGGATGCACGGCGCGGCATCGGCGAACTGGGCGGTGAACGGCGAATACAAGCAGCGCAAGACTTTTGACGAGCCGCTGGTGAAGCTCAAGGACGGCGCGGATTTGTTGCTCTCGTTCGGCGTGCGCTTCGATGACCGCGTGACCGGCAAGTTCGAGGAGTTTTGCAAGCACGGCACGATCGTCCATGTGGACATTGACGCTTCGGAGTTGAACAAGAACCGTCGCGCCAATCTCGCGGTGGTCGGCGACATTAAGGACACGCTCAAGCGCCTCAACGCGATGCTCGTGAAGCGACCGCTGACCAACGCGCACACGCCGTGGCTGGAGCAGGTCGCCGAGTGGAAAAAGAAAGCGCCGTTTGCCTATGCCGTCACGCCGGAGATTGCGAACAGCGACCACATGAAGGACCACCTCAAGGGCCAGGAGGATCAGGTGATCCTCCAACAAATGGTCATCGAGGCGCTGTACGAATTGACGAAAGGCGAGGCCTACATCACCACCGGCGTCGGTCAGCACCAAATGTGGGCGGGGCAATGGTACAAATACAAATACCCGCGGCAGTTTATCACCAGCGCCGGCTTGGGTTCGATGGGTTTCGGCTATCCCGCGGCGCTCGGCGTGAAAGTCGCGCTGCCTGACAAACAGGTGATTGATATTGATGGCGACGGTTCGTTCCTCATGAACATCCAGGAACTGGCCACGGCGCACGTCGAGAAAATCGCAGCCAAGGCGATCATTCTGAACAACCAGCATCTCGGTATGGTGGTGCAGTGGGAGGACAACTTCTACGCCGGCAATCGCGGTCACACCTACCTCGGCGACCCCGATCATCGCGCGCAGATTTATCCCGACTACGTCCGGGTGTGCAACAGCTTCAATGTGCCGTGCGAACGTGTGGTTTACCGCCGCGACCTCAAGCCCGCGTTGCAGCGGATGCTCGACGCCAAAACGCCTTACGTCCTCGACGTGGTGACCCCCTACACTGAACACGTGATGCCGTTCATCCCGGCGGGCCGAACGGTGGCGGACATGAAATGGTAGGCGCGGGGAAACGAACTGCATTTTTGCGCTGAACAGGTGCCGCCCAACTTCCGAGTGAGCTTGGTTTGATTCCGGTGGCTATGGTTCCGCCGGTTTCAAACTCGCGATCTTGGATTCCTTCACCGGATGGTCCGCCCAGAAGAAAACGGCGTAGCGCCCAATGCTGTTCGTTTGAACTGGCCTCCCAATCGCGTCGCGTTCCACGTAATCTCCGGCGCGAAAGGATCGTCCGCCAATTCCTCAAAAAGGCGGGGGATCAGCAACTATTCCCGGCGTGGGCATTTGGGTGGTTTCCCCGCCCTTCCCAAAATTTTAGTTCGCCTGTCCGCGCCGCTTCCGACATATTTCCGCGCAATGAAGTCCATGACAGGTTACGGGCGCGGTGAATGTGCGCGAGATGGTTTCAAGGTCACCGTGGAACTCAGTTCGGTGAACCGCAAGCAAACCGAAATCTCCGTGAATCTTCCGCGCGAGATGGAAGCACTCGAAGCGCCGATCCGCGATTTGATTAATCGCCAGGTCGCACGCGGGCGCTTGACCGTCCGCGTGTCCCTGCATACGTCCGCCAACAAATCCTCGGCCCGGATGCACATCAATGTGCCGCTTGCCAAGGCTTACACCCGCGAACTCGAAAAGCTCGCCAAGCAACTCAAACTCGCCGGGCCGGTGACGTTGGACCACTTGCTGCGAGCGCCCGGCGTCTTCCAGACCGACGAAGAGCTGGCCGACGCTGATGACCTTTGGCCCGCAGTCGAGAAGGCGCTCAAGCCGGCGCTTGCCGCCCTCCTCAAGATGCGCTCCCGCGAAGGCGCGCACCTCGCCAAGGACTTGGGCGCGCGCATCGCCGAAATGCGCCACTGCACCGAGCGGATTCAAAAGCAGTCGCCGCTTTCCACCGAGCGTTACCGGCAGCACCTCATTGAGCGCATCAATAGCGCGGGCCTCAATACGCCGTTGCACGAGGACGAACGGCTTTTGAAAGAGGTCGTGTTCTTCGCCGACCGTTCGGACATCTCCGAGGAATTGACCCGCCTGCAAAGCCACTTTCAGCAGTTCGACGATTCGGGCAAGTCCGCCGAGCCGGTCGGGCGGATGCTGGATTTTCTGGCGCAGGAAATGAACCGCGAGATCAACACCATCGGCTCGAAAGCCAACGACGCGATCATCTCGCGCGAAGTCGTGACGCTGAAGGCGGAGCTGGAGAAATTCCGCGAACAGGCGCAGAACGTCGAATGAGTGCCGACAATCGCGAGGCCAAGTCCGAGAGCCAGGGCAAGCTTTCCTTGGGTCACCATCCGCTGCTGGTCATCATCTCCGCGCCGTCCGGCGGCGGCAAGACGACCTTGCAGGAGGAACTGCTCAAGGCCCGTCCGGAAATCACCCGGGCCGTCACCTGCACCACGCGGGAGCCGCGCGAGGGCGAGCAGGATGGCGGGGACTATTATTTTCTCGACGCCGGATCGTTTTTGAAGCGCCTGCAAGCCGGCAACTTTTTGGAGCACGCCACGGTTTACGGTCACAGCTACGGCATCTTGAAGTCGGAAGTGCTGGGCAAGCTGCGCTCGGGCAAGGATGTCCTGCTCAGCGTGGACGTACAGGGTGCCGCCACGATTCGCCAGCGCGCCGAGGAAGACTCCGAGTTGAAACGCGCGCTAGTCACAGTCTTTCTCACGCCGGATTCCATTGGCACGCTCGAAAAGCGGCTGCGCAAGCGGGGGAAGGATTCGCCCGCGGCCATCCAAAAGCGGCTTAGCGTGGCGCGTCAGGAGATCGCGCAGTGGAAAAACTTTGATTACCTCATCATCAGCAGTTCGATCCCGGAGGACCTGCGCCACATGATCTCCATCTACGAGGCGGAGAAGATGCGCCCGGCCCGCACCGTGCCGCCGGAGTTCTGATCGCTCTCGCGACCCTCGCATCTTTTGGGTGTTTGGGTATTTCAAGAAATCAATTTCCCATCCTTCCCTGAGCTTCTACGCTTCCGCCTGTGCATCCAATCGCATTTCACCTCGGCCCGCTGACGGTTCATTGGTTTGGGATCGCGCTGGCGCTGGCGTTTCTCGCGGCGCTCTGGACCGCCGCGCGGCGCGCTCCGCGCACTGGGATCCCCGCCGAAAAGATTTCCGACGCGGGCCTCTGGCTGATCCTCGGCGGAGTAATCGGCGCCCGGACGCTTTACGTCGCGACCTACTGGAATGATTCCTTTGCGGGCCAGCCGATCACGGAAATCTTCATGATCCAGCGGGGCGGACTGGTTTTTTACGGCGGGTTAATCGGCGCGGCACTGACGGGCATCATTTTCGCAAAGGTCCAAAAACTCGCGCTGGGGAAAATCGCCGACATCCTCGCTCCGAGCATCGCGTTGGGATATGCGTTGGGGCGTTTCGGCTGCCTCTTCAACGGCTGCTGCTTTGGGCGCGAATGTTCCCTGCCGTGGGCCATCCATTTCCCGCTCGACCACGCCACCGCTGGCGCCCCGGTGCATCCGACGCAGCTCTACGACTCGCTGCTCAGCCTGGGACTCTACGCATTGCTCGCGTGGCTCTACCGCCGCAAGAAATTTGATGGCCAGGTTTTCGCGACCTACCTCATGGCCTACGCCGCGCTGCGTTCGTTCGTGGAAATATTTCGCGGGGATTACTCGGAAGCGCATCGCCACGCGGGACTGACGCCAGCCCACTTGGTCAGCATCGGGATTTTTGCGGCGGGCGTGGGGTTATTCGCCATCCTTCGACGGCGCGCGATCGCAGCCAATTGAAACCTCACCCGTGCCGAGTTCAGATCGCAACGCCCCCATCTTTCTCGCCGGCCCGACTGCCGTTGGCAAATCTGAAATTGCGCTCCGGCTCGCCGAAACAATCGGCGGCGAAATCATCTCCGTGGATTCGATGCAAGTCTATCGCGGGTTGGACCTCGGCACCGCCAAACCCACACCTGCCGAACGCGCGCGGGTGGCGCACCATCTGATTGACGTGGTGGGCCTCACTGAAGCGTTCGACGCCGCAAGGTTCGTCACCCTGGCGGGCGCGGCGGTGGAAGATATTCAATCACGCGGTCGCGTGCCGGTCTTCTGCGGCGGCACGGGACTCTACTTCAAAGCCTTCCGCGAAGGGCTTGGCGCCGCCCCGCCTTCGGACGCGGCGCTCCGGGCCGAACTGGAAGCCGCCCCGCTGGAAACATTGCTCGGCGAATTGCGCGAGCTTGACCCCGTGACCTACGAACGGATTGACCGGCAGAACCCCCGCCGCGTCATCCGCGCCGTGGAAGTGATCCGTTTGACCGGTCGGCCTTTTTCCGCACAACGCGCCAACTGGCCTCCCGCCTCCCGCCTCCCGCCTCCCGCCTCCCCGTTCTTCGCCCTTTCCCGAACCGCTCCCGATCTCCACCGGCGCATTGAACTCCGCGTGGAAAAAATGTTCGCGCAAGGCTTGGTGGACGAAACGCGCCGCTTGCTCGAAGTCGGCCTGGCGCAAAACCGAACCGCCCTGCAAGCCATCGGCTACCGGCAGTCAGCGGAACATCTGCGCGGCGAACGGTCGCTAAAAGAAACGATTGAACTGGTGAAAATCCGCACCCGCCAATTTGCCAAACGCCAGTTGACCTGGTTCAAGCGGCACGCGGCGCCAACGTGGATCGCGCTCGCGGCGCCAACGTCCGTGGACGAAGCTCTGGCCCAAATCACGGCCCGCTGATCGCCCTCAATCAAGCCTGTGGCACCGTCCTTCCCGGCTGCGAGTTGCGCCACGGCCCGCTGCCAGCACGAACGCCTTCCCCCAACCTAGCCCCGGCCCGCGCCGCCGATTGGAAAGCGGCGCTTCCGCAAACTTGGAAGCCTTGCGCTCCAGTCCCCCGTTCGCCGCCGCGCCGCGCCGGGCCAGTTGGTCCTCAGCGCCTGTTTTGAAAGTAGCAGCCGACGTAAGGAGGCTCTAACCTTTGACCGTTCCGATCGTTCCGGTCCGAAAAAGCCAAGAGATTTGAGCCTCCTTACGGCGGCTGCTACGACCGAAACTAGAGTTTTCACACAGGCTCTTAGGCCGTGCCCGAGAAGCCGCGCGCAAGTGCCAAAATTGGCCTGCCAGCGCAACTTCGCGTGGCTAAAAATGGCCCAACAGAGAAACTTTTCGGTACAAAACTGGCCGTAGCGCTCGCGACCGGCCCGATCCAAATCTACGATTTGCGCCGGATTCGGCAGGCATTGGCGGCCATGAACCTGGATTGGAAACTGTCGCCATAGAACCTGTTTTCCAAGCCGCGCTTGGTCTAAGCTTCGCCTTTTTTGAGCAGGGAAAGCGGCCTCCGCAGATTTTTTGTAACATTCTTCCCGCTTTGCTTAGGTACACGGGTGGAAGCGATGAAAAAGATTTCTGTAAGATCGAGCGCGGCGCTGCGATTGATGTTTCTGAGTCCGGTGAACTCGTGATGAAACCTGAATGAAAGATTTTTCAGTCCGGCAGTCGCCGAGAGGGTGGCTGCCGGGCTGGGCAACGCAAATCAGGAGCCAAATCAGGCGATAACCGCTAGTGAGCAACAAAGAAAAATTATCTTTGACATAAAAGCGCCAGTTGACCAATTATCAAATTTGGCGACAGATTTTTGAGTTCGGAATCCGCCGGGGAGGTGGCTTCCGGGCTTGAGAAACAAAACAAAACAAAACAAACAAACCAGGCCCAACCCGCCTGAAATAGAAAGAAAACAAGCATGAAGAGTACAACCACCTCACCTCATTGGCAGCTCGCTGACGCGGGCTGGAAAACCGCCGTGCTGGCCGTGTCGCTCAGCCTGTTGGCTGCGAGCGCGCCCAGCCAGTCCTCGCCCCCGCCCTCGAATTCCAACCGGGGAATCGCTCCCATCAATTCCAAACCCTACGGCAAAGCCTACGGGGAATGGAGCGGAGCCTGGTGGCGCTGGGCTTATTCCATCCCTGCGGACGTCAATCCGCTGACGGATCCCACGGGCCGGAATGGCGACATCGGCCAATCCGGGCCGGTCTGGTTTCTCGCTGGTAATTTCGGCGGGGAGTCCGACCGGGCCGTGGTCGTGCCCGCAGGCAAGGCGCTGTTCTTCCCCATCGCCAACCAGGCCTGGGTCAATACGCCCGCGTATGGCGATAACCCGTGGTCGCCCGCGCAGGAAGCCTACGCCCGCAATTTGATCAAGGGCTCGATTGGTGCCTTCGTCTCAATTTCCTGTGAGATTGACGGGCGGCCGGTGGCGAACCTGTGGAACTATCGCTGTCAAACGCCGCCCGGGAAGGACTACATGATTAACTTCCCCGAGAACAACGTGTGGGGCGTGGTCGCCGGGATCTACGGGCCGTCGGTGGACGACGGCTATTGGTTGATGCTCGATCCGCTGCGCGCGGGTGGGCACACCATTCACTTCGCCGCCACCAACGCTGACAATTCGTTCAGTCTGGATGTGAGCTATCAGGTCAACGTGGTTGAACCAGCGCGAGTCATCCGGCCCGGCCAGGATTGTTCCCAAAAGGATTACGAGCAGTTGAGCGCGGCCTGGTGGGAGTGGGCGATGGAACAGCCGATGACCAGCCCTTCCGGCGCGACGCACCCGTTCGTGGATGCCCCGACCTTTGAGGTCACTGAAGGCCAGTCTGGGCGGATCTGGAATCTCGCCTCGCCCTTCGGCACGATGACGCGCTCGTGCAGCATCCCCGCCGGCAAGGCGCTCTTCGTCGGTATGTTGAACGCGGAAGCTTCCGACCTCGAAGGCCTCGGCGCGACCAAGGCCGAGCGCCGCACGAATGCGAAATGGCAGGCCGATCACATCGTTCCCTCCTCACTGTCCGCCACGATTGACGGTGTGAGCGTGAAGAACATCACTTCCTTCCGCGCGCTGTCGCCCCAGTTCGACTTCAACGCGCCGACGCCGTGGATTTTTGGTGCGACCGGCGGGCTCGGGTTGGCCGTGGCGGACGGGTATTACCTTCTGATAGCGCCGCCGTCAGCCGGCCCGCATCGGATTCATTACACCGGCGCGTTCCACTTCGCCATCGCGGAGGGAGACCCCTATGATTGGGATGGGCCGTTGGACATGGTTTACAACCTCACCGTGGTGCCGAAACACTCGCACTAACGACTGCGAACGCGGAAGCGTTTGCCGAATCAAAGGCCCTGTGCGGAAGAACCGCGCAGGGCCTCATTCGTTTCCGGCCGATGTTGGCATCGCGGAAAGACGGCGCGACGGCAGCCGGGCGGATTCATCCGGCGGCGATCAGTTTCTCCAACCGCCGCCCGTATTCGACGTAGTTCTGCTGCATCGCTAAATCGTTACTGGCCTTCGCTTGCGCGTCGTGGAAGACGACAACCATGTGCGGCTCGATGCTGATGCCGGAGTTATAGCCGCGGGCAAAGGCGTCTTTCAGAATGTCCCGCACCCGGCCCTGGCCTTCGCCCGGCCAATTGTAGTCGGCGTCGTTCTTCGCCGGATTCCAGGTGGCGTCTTTGACGTGGATGTGCGCTACCTGATCGCGGACGTGTTCCCAGAATTCCCACGGGTCCTGCTTGGGCCAGGGCTTGGGCTTGCTGCGGTCGGGATTGAAGATCGGATTGGCGGTGTCGAAGACCCACTTGAGGCCGGGGCATTTGTCGAGCAACTCCAGCGCGTGTTGCCAACTCATGCCGCCGTAGTTCATGCAGTTCTCGTGGACCGGCTGCAAGCCCTGGTCGAGGAACATGTTCGTCACGTCGCGTACGCGGCGGAAGACTTCCGGCGGCGTCTTGAACTCATCAGGGCCCGGTTTGAAGCTCATGATGCGGATGTATTTCGCCCCGGTGCGTTTCATGCGCGGGATGGCGCGCTTCACCTCGGCGAGCGTCACGTCGAAGGGGGTCTCGACCGTCTTGGCCCAGTTCATGATTGTCGAGCCGAAGCAATAGACGCCCACGCCGGCGGTTTCCAGTTGCTTCAGGGCGGAATCAAATGCGGCGTCGGGAAGGTCGTGGAAATTCGCTTTCGCAAAGCCGGGCACTTCCACGCCGCGCGGCTCCAGCCATTTCCAGCCGAGTTCCTGCGTCGCCTGAATCTGGCCAGCAATCGTGTTGCTGGCCTCGTCACCAATGCCTGTGAGAATCATAAGGGTTTAATCGGCACGTGCTGCGCGCCGCCGAAAGTATTTGCCCGCGTGGGCCAAAACTCAAGCCGCACTTCGGCCTTCGGAAAACAACGGTTGCTTGGCTGGAAGCCCGGAGAAAAGGCCGCAATTTTTCCTCGACATGAGGCTTCGCAAGGACTGTCTTAATGGCTGCGGATAATACTCTGGTTACGGGCATGGAAAAAACCATCACCTTCACGCTCAACGGTCAGCCTCGGACCGTGACGACCGATCCCGAGCGGCGCTTGCTCGAAGTGCTGCGCGAGGACCTCGATCTGACGGGCACGAAGTACGGCTGCGGCGAATCCGAATGTGGCGCTTGCACGGTGCTGGTGGATGGCGCGGCGGTGCGCTCGTGTGGGCGCTCCGTGGAGTCCGTCGGCGGCAAACAAATCACCACCATCGAGGGCCTGTCGCCCGCCGGGAGATTACACCCGGTGCAGGAAGCGTTTCTCGCCGAGCAGGCTTTCCAGTGCGGCTATTGCACGTCCGGCATGGTCTTGGGGCTGGTTGCTTTGCTGAGTCGCAAGCCCATCCCCAGCGATGCCGAAATTCTCTCGCGCATGGAGGGACATCTGTGTCGCTGCTGCGGCTATCCGAACCTCGTCAAAGCTATTCGCCGCGCGGCGGCGGCGGCGCGAAAGTGAACATGGAACCTGCGCCAAATCTCTCCGTATCTGGTAGTGGCACGGGCGTCCCGTCTGGGAGTTTCTGTTCGCCCGGGCGGGACGCCCGAGCCACTACCGCAGCGCCCGAAAATCCAGCCGTTCCGGTCCCAGGGTTCAACGCCCAAAATTCCCTTGCGGCGAAATCGCATGGCGAACCTTTCCTCGAAGACGACGATCAACTCATTGCGCCGGTCGAGTTCTCCTTCGGCCTGAAACGGCGTTCGTTCGTTCAATTGCTCGCCACCGGCCTCGTCATCGCGACGGCCCCGCTCGCGTCCCTCTCGCAAGAGCGTGGCGGCCGGCGCGGCGGCGGTACGGGTGGAACTCAAATCCGCGGCGTTGGGGAGCGCATTCACATCGGCAAAGACGGCGTGGTGACGGTGCTCACCGGCAAAGTGGAAATGGGCCAAGGTTCGCGCGCCCAACTTTCGCAAGCCGCCGCCGAGGAACTGCACCAGCCGGCGAACCAGATTCAACTCGTCATGTCGGACACTGGCCTCACGCCGAACGATGGCAACACCGCCGGCAGTGGTTCGACCCCGCGGACAGTTCCCGCCATTCGCCAAGCCGCCGCCGCCGCGCGCGAAGTTTTGTGCGCACTCGCCAGCCAGCGCTGGAGTGTCGAGCGTACGGCGGTCGAGTTGCGCGACGGCAAAATCACACACGGCGCCACCCAGCGCACGCTGACCTTCGCCGAACTGGCGCAAGGCGATGACCTGGCGAAGGCCCTCGAAAAAGCCGCGCCCTCGGGCAGCACGCTCACGGAGGTCAAAGATTGGAAGGTGCTCGGCACGTCCGTCCCACGGCCCAACGCCCGCGAACTGGTGACTGGCACGCATCGCTTTCCTTCCGACATCCGGCGACCTGGCATGTTGCGCGGGAAGGTGCTGCGGGCGCCATCCTATGGCGCAACGCTTGTCGCGATTGATCTCGCACCGACGAAAGCGATGAAAGACGTGATCGCCGTTCAGGATGGAGATTTTGTTGGCGTGGCTGCGCCGACGACGTTTCAAGCGCAGCAGGCGTTGGCAGCCATCGCCAAGACGGCCAAGTGGGAAAGCGCGCCCCATCCCTCCAGCAAGGGCATCTCCGATTACCTGCGCCAACGAGTGCGTGGCGGTGTGCCGAAGAATTCCTTCACCGATGAATTGGCCGCCGCGAAGAAGATCCTGCGTGCCAGTTATCACACTGCTTACATCCAACACGCGCCCATGGAAACCCGCGCCGCCGTCGCCGAGTGGCAGGAGGGGCAACTCACCGTGTGGACCGGCACGCAAAATCCGTTCGGCTACCACAGCGAATTGGCGCGGGCTTTCCGGCTCGCGAACGACCAGGTGCGCGTGATCGTGCCCGACCTCGGCGGCGGGTTCGGCGGCAAGCACACGGGCGAAGTCGCCATCGAAGCGGCGCGGCTCGCGCAGGCGGCGGGCAAACCGGTTTCGGTCAAGTGGACGCGTGCCGAGGAATTCACTTGGGCCTATTTCCGACCGGCCGCAGTCATTGACGCTGAGGCGACGCTCGACGATCAGGGCGCGCTGACTTCGTGGCACTTCATCAACATCAACTCCGGCAGCGCGGCGGTGAATACGCCGTATCGCGCGGGCAAGTTGCGTTGCGAATCGGTCGGCTCGGACGCGCCGCTGCGGCCCGGCTCGTATCGCGCGCTCGCAGCCACGGCGAATAATTTTGCGCGCGAATGTTTCATGGATGAGCTCGCCGCCGCTGCCGGCGCGGACCCACTGGAATTTCGCCTCGCGCATCTCGAACCCGGCCGCCTGCGCGACGTGTTGGCGGAAGCCGCGAAGCGTTTCAACTGGCGCGAGCGGGTGAAGGAGAAGCGCAAGAACTTCGGCGTGGGCCTGGCATGCGGCACGGAGAAAGGCTCATACGTCGCCGCGTGTGTGGAAATCGAGATTGCGCCCAAGCAACAGAAAATCATCCTGCGCCGCGTCTGCGAAGTCTTTGAGTGCGGCGCGATCCTGAACCCCGCCAACCTGCGCGCGCAAGTCGAGGGCGCGATCCTTATGGGCCTCGGCCCGGCGTTGCGTGAGGCGATGCGTTTTGAAGAGGGCCGGATGCTCAATGCCAGCTTCCACAATTATGACGTGCCGCGTTTCAGCGACGTGCCGGAACTCGACATTCATTTGCTGAACCGACCGGACCTCGCGTCGGTCGGCGGCGGCGAAACCCCCATTATCGCCCTCGCTCCCGCCATTGCCAACGCGGGGTTCCACGCGACCGGCGTGCGGCTGCGCGAACTGCCGCTGCGGTTGTCGGAGGCGAAGCCGTCATGATTTGCGCCGTCGTGCTGGCGGCAGGGCGTTCGGCGCGAATGGGCACGCAGAAACTTCTGCTGCCGTTGGGAGGCCGGCCGGTGATCGTGCGCGTCGTGGACGAACTGGTTTGCAGTCCGTTGGAGCAAATCGCCGTCGTGGTCGGGCGCGAGGCCAAACAAATCCAACAAGCCTTGCGCGGGCGCACAGTGTCCTTCGTTCAGAATCCTGCTGCCGATGGCGACATGCTCAGTTCGGTGCGGTGCGGGTTGCGCGCGTTGCCGGAGCCGTGTGTGGCAACGCTCGTTGCGCTGGGCGATCAACCCGGCCTCACTCAAGAGTTGGTGGGCGAACTGATCCGCGCCTTTCGCCAGACGGGCCGGGGCATCATTGTGCCGGCCCACGCGGGGCGGCGCGGGCACCCGTTGCTGTTCGCCGCCCGCTGGCGCAACGAAGTGCTGACGCGCCACGATGGCGTGGGTTTGCGCGGCTTGTTGGATGCACACGCCGAGGAAATCTTTGAAGTCGCAGTGCCAGCGGCCCGGGTGCTCGAAGATCTGGACACGCCGGAAGATTACCAGCGGCACTTGAAATCCACGGGCGGTTGAGCCCGGTGAGCCATCGGCATTTTGCAACTGACTTCCTTCCATCACCTCTCTGGCTTCGCCGCGAATTTCCGACGGACGACGCCATGAGCTTTGGCATTGAAACCACCGGTTTGATGCGCGTATTCGGCCCGGTGCGAGCCGTGGGCGGTTAGAATTTGCGCGGCGCGGCGGGAAAGTTTTTTGGTTTTCTCGGCCCGAACGGTGCGGGCAAATCCACCACCATCAAAATGCTCACCGGCTTGCTGTCACCCAGCAGCGGCGCGATGTGGATTCTCGGCCAAGACTTGGCGGATGAAAATCGCGCGCGGGAAGTGTGGCGGCATATCGGCGTCGTCCCCGAAAACCTGGCGCTCTTCGACAACCTCCCCGGCCGCGAGTATCTCACGTTCATTGGCCGGATGTATCTGTTGCCGCCGGCGCCGGTGCGTGGCTGCCGGCGGCGCCCGTGAACCGGCTCGGCCCGGTCCTGTTGGTTGGGGTTTTTGCCGTGCTTTACCGGCTCACGCTCCGTCCGCTGAGCCGGTTGCTCCCACGGCGCGCGACCAAAATCCTGAGCGCGGTGACGGAAGTGATGGAGTAGTGGCGCCAGCCTCCGGGCTTGCGAAACGGCCATCAATTCGGTTTACAGGTCGGGCGCGTTTTGGTAGTTTTCAGTGCAGCGAGGATTTTATGACACGCTGGGTTTTCATGTTGGTGGCGATGCTGGGTCTCAGCACAGCGGAGACCCTGCCTGCTGCGCAGGTTGGGCTCATCAAAATTGATGGCGCCATCGGCCCGGCCACGGCCAGCTACATTGCCCGAGCCATTGAACTTTCCGGCGAGCGCAAGGACGAATGTCTCATCATTCAACTCGATACGCCGGGCGGCTTGCTCGAATCCACCAAGCACATCGTTCAGTCGTTTTACAACTCGCCGGTGCCGACGGTCGTCTTTGTGTCGCCAGCCCCGGCACACGCGGCCAGCGCGGGGACGTTTATCACTATGGCGGCGGATGTCGCCGCCATGGCGCCGCACACGCGAATCGGCGCGGCGCATCCGGTTTCCATCGGCATGGGCGGCAGCAGCGGCGAGGAAAAACCCGACGACGTGATGAAGAAGAAAATCGAGAACGACACCGCCAAGGACATTGAAAACATCGCGGCGAAACGCCATCGGAATGCCGAGTGGGCGCGGTCGGCAGTCGTGGACAGCGTGGTCATCAGTGCAAAGGAAGCCCTCGACCTAAATGTGATTGATCTCATTGCCGAAGATTTGCCGGACCTGCTCAAACAACTCGACGGCCGCGGCGTCGGCAACAAGACGTTGCGGACCGAAGGGGCAACCGTCGTGACCATTCCCATGACGGCATGGGAGCGGTTCTCGCAACTGGTCTTGCGGCCCGAAGTGTTGTTCCTGCTGATGCTCGTGGTGATCTACGGCATCATGGGCGAATTGAGCAATCCGGGCGCGATTCTGCCGGGCGTCGCGGGGGCCATCGCGCTGATCCTCGTGCTCTACATGTCGGCGATTTTGCCGGTGAGCATGGCGGGGTTGGCGTTCATCGGGTTGGCCTTGGGGCTGTTCCTCGCGGACATTTACGCCACCACGCACGGCGTGTTGACGGCAGGCGGGATCGTCGCTTTCTTCCTCGGGTCGCTCATGTTGTTCAACCACGCCGGGCCGGGGTTCGAGTTGTCCCTCGCCTACATCATTCCCGCGACGGTGGTCACGGCGGCGTTTTTTCTTTGCGTGGTGGGCGCGGGGCTGCGGGCGCAGCGATTGCCAGTGCAGAGTGGCCCGGAAATCATGCTCGGTCGGGTCGTGGCGGCGAATTCGCGCATTGACTCGCAGGGCGGCTGGGTGTTTATCGAGGGCGAATGCTGGAGCGCCGCGAGCGAAACGCCGGTGGAAGCCGGCCAAGCGGTGGAAGTGGTCGCCGTCGCGGGCCTGACTTTGAAAGTAAAACCAAAACAAACCTAACCGAAGAAACTTATGCCTGACTCATTATCCAACCTGACTGGTCTGTTCAAACTCGTGCCGTGGGTGATCGCCATCTTCGTCCTCGGCTCGGTCGTGTTGCCGCAGATGGTTCGCATCCTGCGCGAATACGAGCGCGGAGTCATTTTCCGGCTCGGCAAATTGCAGGGCGCGAAAGGCCCGGGCATGATCTTCCTCGTGCCCCTCGTGGACCGCATGGTGAAGATGGATTTGCGCGTCGTGACCATTGACGTGCCCAAGCAGGAAATCATGACCCGCGACAATGTCCCGGCCACCGTGGACGCCGTGGTCTATTTTCGCGTCGTGGACCCAAATGCGGCGGTGGTGAAAGTGGAAAATTACTGGAAGGCGACTTCGCTCATCGCGCAAACTACGTTGCGCAGCGTGCTCGGCCAGTCGCCGCTCGACGACCTGCTGTCGCAACGCGACATCGTCAATCAAAAGCTGCAAGAGATCATTGATAAACAAACCGAGCCGTGGGGCATCAAAGTCACGGCCGTCGAGGTCAAGGAAGTCTCGCTGCCGGACAGCATGAAACGCGCGATGGCCAAGCAGGCCGAAGCCGAACGCGAACGCCGCGCAAAGATCGTGAACGCCGAAGGTGAATTCCAAGCCGCCGAAAAAATGGTGCAGGCCGCCGGGTTGATCGCCAAAGAACCGATTGCGCTGCAACTGCGCTACCTCCAAACCATGCGCGAAATGGCGAGCGAACACAACACGACCACCTTCCTGCCGCTGCCGATTGATTTGTTCTCGGCGTTTTTGAAGAAGTAAACACGGGCCATTAACCTCCCGGCACGGAGACTTTTGGAGATGATTCCGAGTGACACGCGCGAAAAGCGCTCGCGGATCTTCACAAACACGCTGAAGTTTGCCAGTTCGGCGCGCCCGGTCGCCACGTCCGCTGTGCGGATGAATCGGGAGGTCTTCTTTACCCAAAAGACGTAATTGAGCTCGTAATAAGGCTCGTGCCGTTTTTCCGCGAGAGCGGTTTTGGCACTGGCTGCGCTATGCAGAAACCACCCATCATTATGATGCGAGCGCGGAGGATTTGGAGCGCGGGGTGTTGCGCCGGGAGGACGGTTGGAGCGACGAAAAAGTGCGTTCCTTGTCCCAACTCAGTGTCAGCTATGCAACGACGTTCGTAACAAGAACGCCCCGCAAATTCGCCCGGCGCGGGGGGCGTAGCCTTCGGAGTGCGGGCCGCTTGTTGCCGCTGTCCGATGCCGCCAGGCGAAAAAGCGGGAGCAAGCTCGCCGCACTCCAAACGCGGCGCACGATTCGGCACGGGACTCCGGCCCACTTCCGCAATACCATTGGCGGAACGTTCATCCTTGTTGGTAAAGGAGGAAGGCTCTCTGGCGCTTGGGAAGCCGTGGGTGGTCGCAAGCGCCAGAGGACTGGCGCACTCTAAGACCTGTCGGTGGTGCGGACGGTTCCCGGGAAGCTGCCACGATTTCGGAATCGCGCATTGAGGCCATAAACCAACTGGCGGCAGGAGCGCGGACGCCTTCGTCCGCGAGAACCAATAGCTGAGGATCGCGCTGCCGGAGGCGTCCGCGCTCCGAGGGATGGGTCTATCAATATAACAAAGCGGGCGTGACGTTGCTGGGCGGCTGTGGTCAAATAGCCGGATTGAAAACCCAGCGAAGGCAACCAATGCAAACATGACAGCAGCACTCCAAGCTGAAGGTTTGGTCAAGCAGTTCGACATGGTGACCGCCGTGAACGGCGTCAACCTGACCGTGGGCGCGGGAGAAATCGTCGGGTTGCTCGGCGCGAACGGCGCGGGCAAGACCACCGCGCTGCGCATGTTGGCGGGCATCCTCACGCCGACGGCGGGGCGCGTGTCGGTCAACGGGCTAGACCTCCACGCCAATCCGCTCGCGGGGAAGCCGCATCTCGGCTTTCTCTCCGGGGACACCCAGCTTTACCAGCGGCTCACGCCGCGCGAGGTGCTGCGCTACTTCGGACGGCTTTACGGTATGGCGGCGGACAAGCTGGCCGGGCGAATCGAGGAATTGGTGGTGGCGTTGGAAATGGCGGCCTTTGCCGACCGGCTCTGCCGCACTTTGTCCACCGGGCAAAAACAGCGCGCGAACATTGCCCGCGCTTTTCTCCACCAGCCCGACGTATTGTTGCTCGACGAACCGACTGCGGCGCTGGACGTGATCAGCGGACATTTCATCACGGAGTTTATCCGCCGCGAACGCTCCGTCGGTCGGGCGGTTTTGCTTTCGACGCACATCATGAGTGAGGCGGAATATCTCTGCGACCGGATCTACCTGTTGCATGAGGGGCGCATCACCGACGAAGGCACGCAGGTGGAAATTTTGGCGCGCGCCGGGTGTGCGAATCTCACGGAAGCGTTCCTGCAACGCGCCCGCCAACGACCGGAGTTGCCCGTCACCACCGAGGATTGATTCCATGCGCCTGTCCATCATTTGGATCATTTTCCGGAAGGAGATCACTGAAGCGTTGCGGGACCGGGTGACCATGTTCGTGCTCATTGGCTTGCCCTTGCTGCTATACCCGTTGGGCTTGCTCACCACCATCGGAGTCACGCAGCATTTCGCGGCGGTGGAAGATCGGCAGGTGTCAAACGTCGCTGTTTGGGGCGTCGGCGCCGCGCCGTTGTTCGACTGGCTGACCCCGACAAATCACCAGTTGAAGTTGGAACGGTGGGAGAACATTCCCGCCACCCTGCGCAGCGAATTGGAAGCGGGCCGGTTGGAGCCGGCGGTGAAAACCAACCTGCCGACCCGGGAGGTCAATCTCGGAATTGGGCTGGGCCAGCGCCAAGTTCCGACTGCCCCGCCCCCGGAGGACTCCGTGCTGCGGGCCGCGCGCGAAGTCGTGACCGGCAAGCAGGCCGACGCGGTGTTGATCGTGTGGCCCGGCTTCGATGCCGACCTGCAACAACATTCCATGGGTCGCGTATCGGTTTATTACGACTCGGTGATCCCGAAGTCGGCGCAGGCCTGGTCGCGCTTGTCGGGGCAGTTGGAGGGATTGCGCAAACACCTGCTGAAGGAGCGACTGCGCGAGCGCAGCTTGCCGAAAGGCTTCATTACGGCGCTCGATGTTCGCGGTGACAACGTCGCCCCCATCCAGCGCCAGATCAGCAACGTCTCCGCCCAAATCATGCCTTTCATCATCATCGTGCTGGCGCTGTTGGGTGGGTTGATGGCGGCGGCGGACATGGCCGCCGGGGAAAAGGAGCGGGGCACGATGCAAACCCTGCTCTGCGCGCCGGTGCGCTCGTTCGAGATTGTCGCGGGGAAGTTTTTGGCGGTCTGGAGCGTCTCGCTCGTCTCCGCGCTGGCGAACATCGTGGGCCTGGGGTTCATGATTTGGCGCATAACGGCACAGTTGCAGGTGCAACTGATCGGGTTTGGAATGCTGGTGGCGGTGTGCGGCCTGTTGTTGACGGCCACCTGGACCATCGCCGCGCTGTTCCTGGCCGTAGCCGCGCTGGCCCGGGATATGAAGGACGCCGGAAATTTTCTGTCTGGCACAGCTATCGCGGTACTCCTGCCGCTGTCGGCCACGGTGCTGCCCGGGGTGGAACTCGACGCCTGGACTTGTTGCGTGCCGCTGCTCAACCTCTGCCTGCTCATTCGCACGCTGATGATCAGTCAGGCGGCGGGTCCTTTGATTTTTCTCACATTGCTGTCGTCGCTGGCCTACGCCGGGCTGGCACTGGCGCTGGCGGCGCGGGTGTTTGGCCGCGAACAGATCCTGCTGGGCGGCGCGTTCTCGTGGCGCTCCTTCTTGCAGGGTGACCGACAACGCCCGGTGGTGGCGACCCCGGGCTTCGTGTTGGCCTTGTTCCCGGTGGTCGCCGTGGGGTTGTTCTATGTGAGCCTCGCACTGATGGAGCAGGGGGCGCAGATCATGTTGCTGGGAACTCAATACGGCGTGCTGCTGCTGCCGGTGGTGGCGCTGGCGGTGGCGCGAAAATTTCCGCTAGCGCAAACTTTTTCCCTGCGCTGGCCGCACTGGCGCAGCTTGGTGGGCGCGGTCTTGATTGGTCTGACGGCTTCCGTCGGGTTGGCAGGCTTGGTGATGCGATTGGCGCCGCCGCCGGACTCGCTACTGCGTGAACTGGCGGAGTTCTTGAAACTTGGGTCCGCGCCACTCTGGCAACTGTGGTTGGTGATCGCGCTCACGCCGGCGCTGTGCGAAGAAGCTTTCTTCCGCGGTCTGATGTTGTCGGGGTTGCGTCGTTGGGGACCGGGCGCGGCCATCGGCATCACGGCGCTGCTCTTCGGGTTGCTCCATGGCTCGGTTTATCGGCTGCTGCCAACCTTTCTCCTGGGCTTGGTGCTGGGCTACGCGGTGTGGCGGAGCGGATCACTGTATTGCAGCATTCTCATTCACGCCTTGAATAACGGCCTCATCGCCACTTTGATCTGGAGCAGCGGCGGCAAGGATTTGGCAAACCAGTCCTTCCCGTGGAGCCTGACGCTGGGGGCGCTGGCCATCATGGGGATCGGATTGGCGCTGCTGACCGGGCCGAAACCGCGAGCGGCGTTGCGCGGGAGTGATGCGGAGGGAGTTGGCGGCGGTGGGTGACTTAACTGTTTAGCCGGTTTTAGAACTCGGTTTGGATTCGGGGACGGTGGAGGTGGAGCGCGCCTGCGTATTGCCAGGTGGCCGCCACGCGGCTTTACGCCGGCCTCGGGCGACCCGAGTCTCCTGCGCGTGGCGGGTTGTTTAATTCAGGCCTGTTGCCTCCGCTCCGTTTTGCTGTGGCCGGGGACGGTCACGCTCCGGGACCACGCGCTGTTAACTACCTCCGCCGGACCACCGCCGGGAGTTTTGCAATGGACAACCGCCCCGCGTTCCACCATCGTCGCGTCTATACCTTGAGGCTGAGCATTTGCGGCCTTGAGTCAGCACAAAACGGATAAATCCTAAGACCGGCACGGTTTTAACCCTATGGCGAACGAAGCAGACAACAGCGGTGAGATGATCAACCTGAGTTTCTTGCAAAAGGTGATGGCAAGATTGCGGAGTCCGTTGAAATCCATTCCCGAGTGCCGGCACCTGACGAGCTTTTGGGAAAATGCGAACTACGGATACAACGCGCTGGCTTGCCGACCGGTGGCCGAGGCCTTGGTTTGGGGCGTTCAATATGCCGTCTGCGCCGCCGTGCCTGGAGACATCGCCGAGTTCGGTTGTCACACAGGGCGGACGGCGAAGGTGATCGCGGCGGGCATGAAGCTCATGCGTGCAAACAAGCGGTTGCACTTGTTCGACAGCTTCGATGGTCTGCCGACGTCGGTCCATGAGGTGGATCGGGAGAACGTGCATGTGAAGACGGGGGTTTGGGGCGCGGGCGCTTACAAGGGGCTTAACCCCGAGCAACTCCAGCACGCGTGCCAGAAGTATTTGCCACCGGGCACGGTCCATATTCACACCGGATGGTTTTCAGAATCCTTGCCCAAGATGGCCCCGGGAACGAAGTTTTCCATGCTCCACATTGATTGCGACCTGTACGTGTCGGCCTTGGACGTGCTCGATTTTGTTTTCCAGACCGGGGCGCTTAGCGATGGAGCCGTGGTGCTTTTTGATGACTGGAATTGCTGCCGGGCGTCCAACGACTTTGGCGAGCGAAAAGCCTGGAAAGAGGCGTGTGATCGCTATCGGGTCGTCGCCGAGGATTGGGGAGGCTACGGCTGGGCCGGGCACAAATTCATCGTTCACGCCTATTCCCGATGAAAGCGGCAGGTTTCGCAGTATGACCGGTCGGTTCTGAGTGGCGTTTGGGGAGGCGTTAATTGCCCAGCCGTCCCCTGCCTGCGTATGCTCTGCGAGCCGGGGACGGCTCGCGCTCCGTTCCCGTCGGACTGCGTGGCGACCTGGCGGTGGCAGCCAGATGCGCTCAATCTTGCCCCCCCCAAAAAAAACTTTTTTCCGAATTTTTATACAAATCCGCCGGGTCTGGTGTCAATGGGTTGAAAGTGAGCAGTGATCAAACATCTGCTTGGTGCGAAAGGCTGTATCAAGCGAAGGTCGCCGGATTGATTCTCTACGGCCGGGCGTTGGGGCTTTCACATGGCGAAGCGGAGGACGTGGTGCAGGAGACTTTCGTGGTACTGTTGCGGTTGGCGGAGCGGCCGGAGGACCCGGAGCGATATTGCGTCCGGAGTTTCCGTAACGCCGCGTTGAATTACCGCCGCTCGCTGTGGCGGCGGCTGACGCGGGAATTGGAATCGCATCGCTGGTTCGAGCGCGCGACTGACGAGTCGGTGGCCGAACGCATGGCGATGCTTTGTCTGACCGAGCTGCCGGCGGCGCAGCGCGAGGTGATCGTGCTCAAGATTTGGAATCGTTGCACGTTCGAGGCCATCGGCGAGTTGCTGGAGATTTCACCAAACACGGCGGCAGGTCGGTATCGGTATGGATTGGAAAAACTGCGGGCTTGTATGCAAGGAGAAGCTTATGAACGAGACGAACCGGGTGGAGACACAATTGCGTTCCTGGACACCGCGCCGCCCGTCGGCGGGGCTTGAGCGGGGGCTTTTTGGGGCCGCGGGGTCGGCTCCTCCTGATGAGCGGGCGGTGCTGCGGGTGCTGATTTCCACCGCGGCGTGCTTGATCTTCACCATGGCCATTTTGAATCATCCGGATCACCGCGACGGGGCGGTAGCGGCGGGGCCGGGGGCGATCATGGCCCTGAGCTTGAGTAACCAGAATTACGCGGCCTATTTACCGGGCAGTTTTGCCTGTGAGGCGAACCGTCTGGACAGTTTTAGATGGACAAATGGAGGGGCTTCACCATCTTCTGCGTCCTCTATTTCGCTTGGTAAGACGAACGATTAACACAAAAAATGGAAAAGATGAAAACGCCCACTGTCAAGGGCACGTCGGCGGGAACTCCGCCGTCGAAAACAATCCCCCTAGTCGTCGGCAACCCGCCGCCACTGTTCCGCAAGATTGACTGGCTGACCTTGGCGCTCACCACGCTGGTAGTCTGGGTGGCTTATTATTACACCCTTGCGCCGGATCTGACGCTTGAAGACTCGGGGGAACTCGCCGTAGGCTCTTTTTACGCTGGCATTCCGCACCCGCCCGGTTATCCGGTCTGGACTATTTACACATGGCTCTGGTCGGTGCTGTTGCCCTTCAAAAATATTGCGTGGCGGGTGGCCTTGGGCGAGGCGACGGCGGCAGCGTTTGCGTGCGGTTTATTGGGTTTTATCGTGTCGCGCGGCAGCAGTATGATGATGGAGGGCATCGCGGATTTGAAGGACATCGCACGACGTTGGGAGAACCCGATCTGTGTGGTGTCGGGGATCGTCGCTGGCACCTTGCTGGGTTTCAACGGTTACATGTGGAGTCAATCCATCATCGTGGAAGTGTATTCGTTCAGCGTGCTGTCCTTGATGCTGGTACTGGTGTGCCTGCTGCGCTGGATGTATGCGCCGCATCAGCGCCGGTATCTTTACTGGGGGTGCTTCCTTTTCGGTATCTGTTTCACGAATCACCAAACGCTGATCGTGGCCGCGATGGGAGTGGAGATCGCGATTGCGGCTGCGGATTTCAAGTTGGGCCGCAGTACTTTCCTGTGGAATTCCATCGCCTATGTGTGCGGCTTAATCCTACACATGCAGAAGCTTTTGTTCATGGAGACCAGCCAGATGGTGTTCACGATCTTCAACGTGGTGGGCATTTGCTCCATCGTGGCGTTCGTCTGGTTTGCGGTCATGACGCGCGAGACGATTGCCGAACTCACCCGGGACGCTGCGCTGGCGCTCGGAGCAGTGCTGTTTGTGGCTTTTTTGAACGCGGTTGGGGCGCTGGCTTTGTTGGCGGGGATTTGCGGCGCGTTTTATCTGACTGCGAAAAACAAACTGAGTTGGGAGTGGCTCGTGGGGTTGGCGTGCGCGGCGCTCTGGGTGGCGGGGGCGGGGTTCTACCTCTACATGCCCTTGGCGGGCATGTCCTGTCCGCCGATGCAATGGGGCTATCCGCGTACCGTGGAGGGCTTCTTCCATGCGCTCACGCGGGGCCAGTACGAAAAAACGAACCCGGTGGACTTCTTCGGTGACCCGCTCCGTTTCTTCTCGCAATTGCAGATGTTCGCGGAGGGGCTGGTGGAAGAATTCAACTGGGTCTATGCGCTTCTGGCGCTGGTGCCGTTCCTCTACTTCAGCCGCATGCAAAAGCGCGAGCGTGCTTGGGTCATCGGCTGCACCGCGATCTACCTTTGCATGGGGGTATTATTGCTGATCCTGCTGAACCCCCCTCCGGATCGGCAGGCGCGGGAACTCATTCGCGTTTTCTTCACGGCGTCACACCTCTTTGTAGCGATGGGCGTGGGCTACGGGCTGACGCTGATTGCGGCAACGCTGGCCATGCACTACGAGACCGCGCGCCGCGCGGCCATTGCCGGCGGCCTCGTCGCGCTCGATCTCGCAATCTTTGCTCTGGCCATCAATACCCACGCGGTGCTCGGCGAATCCCACGGCGGCGGAGATAGCGCCGCCCTGTTCAGTTTTCTGAAATTTGTGTTTGTAGCCTTGACCAGCGCGGCGGCGGTCTTAATCGGCTTTCGCCTATTTTTCAAGCCCGAGGGGGACAGCAACGATGGTCACGCCTTGACGGCGCTGGGCGTCATCGGTTTGTTAAGCTTGGTGACGTGTTTGCAGACATTCATCAGCCCGCAATTGGGCATTGATATCTCCACCTTGGCGGGCTTTGCCAAGGTGCTTTGCTGGTTGCTCGCCTTGATTTGCTTTTACTTCGCCTCGCGGCCGCGGCAAGGGGATGACCGGATGACGATGTTCATCGTCGGGTCGTTGCTTTCGGCGATTTCCTTAGGGTTGACCTTTGTGACGATTCTCGGGGAACCGCCGAAGCTGAGTGGCTTGACCGCTTTCTTCAGCGCACTGCAAAAAACTTTTCGGCCCGATCAATACGCCATGCCCGTCACCGCCACAATAATCCTAGTCGGTTCGACAGGGATTTTTGTGCTCGCCGCTGTGATTTCGAAAAAACGCGCCCCCATGCTGCTGGCGCTGGCGTTGTTTGTGATCATGCCGGTACATTCGTTCATGAGCCATTGGTCTGACAACGAGCAGCGCGGTCACCTGTTTGGCTACTGGTTCGGTCACGACATGTTCACGCCGCCGTTCAAAGGACCGGACGGCAAGTTCGGGAATTACGATCCCAAAGCCCGCGCGGAAATGATGAAGGACCCGGCCAAGGCGAAACTCATCTACCCGGAGATGACCCGCGACGCCATTCTCTACGGCGGCACCGACCCCGGCCGTTTTTGCCCGACCTACATGATCTTTTGCGAGAGTTTCATCCCGCCAAGCTGCAAGCCGCTCGATCCGAACTATGACCGGCGCGACGTTTATATCATCACGCAAAACGCCCTGGCTGATGGCACGTATCTCAATTACATCCGCTCGCATTACAATCGCAGCACGCAGCACGACATGCCGTTCTTCCAGGAATTGCTACGTTCCGGCAAGGCCCGGGAGCAGAACTACGAGACCAACCTGCTGGCCCGGATCGCTTTCAACCTGCTGGACCGGCCGTTGACCCAACTCGGCGCGAACATCGAGGCCCGCCGCCGGCGCGAGGGCGTGTATCCGCCCAAGGAAATGGTCATCGCCTCGCCGGACGATTCGCAGCGGTGTTTTCAGGAATACCTGCAAGATGCCCAGCGGCGCTTGCAGCATGACAAGCAGTCCCCCAACGAGCCCCCGCAAATCAAGCCGGGTGAAAACGTGACGATCGTGGAGAATCGCGTGCAAGTCTCCGGTCAAGTCGCCGTCATGGCCATCAACGGCCTGCTCACCAAGGTCATGTTCGACAAGAATCCCACCAACGAATTCTTCGTCGAGGAAAGTTTCCCGCTGGACTGGATGTATCCGCACCTGACGCCGTTCGGTGTGATCATGAAGATCAACCGCCAGCCGTTGCCGTCGCTCACCGAGGAAATCTTCGAGCGCGACCATGAGTTCTGGTCGGAATACGCGGATCGGCTCGTGGGCAACTGGATCACCTACGACACCACGGTCAAGGAGATCACTGAGTTTGTGGAGAAGGTTTATCTCCGGCACGACTTCAGCGGCTTCAAGGGCGACCGCAAATTCATCCGCGACGACCAGTCGCAAAAGGCGTTCTCGAAACTCCGCAGTTCCATCGGTGGCGTGTATGCTTGGCGGCTCGGGCCGTATTGCCCGCAGGAATATCGCCCGAAGACCCCAGCGGAAGTCGCCCGCCTGCTCAAGGAAGTGGACTTCACCTTCCGGCAGGCGTTTGCCTTCTGTCCGTACAGTCCCGAGGCCGTGTTCCGTTACGTCCAGTTGTTGACCCAGTACGGCCGGTTTGACGACGCGCTGATCATCGCTGAAACCTGCCAAAAACTTGATCCGTATAACGGCCAGGTCGTCGGCCTCGTGGCCAATCTTCGGAGCTACAAACAACGGGCCGACGCGGATGCAAAAAATCGTGCCGAGATCGAAAAGAATCGCGCCAACTTACAGCCTTTGGAAGAAGAAGTGGCGCGCAATCCGACGAACTACCAGGCCGCCTTCAATCTCGCCTCCACCTACGCGACCATGCAACGCCCGGATCGCGCTGCGCAGATTCTGGACCGGGTGCTGAACGATCCGAATGTGCAACCCAATGCGGTTCTGGCCATTGCTCAGGCCTACGCCTCCATGACCAACTGGCCCAAACTCGAAGCCACTCTGGAACGACTCGTCAAACTGATGCCGAACGACCCGGAACCGTGGTACGACCTCGCCTCACTCAAGGCGGCGCTTAGCAAGAACTCCGACTCCATTCTGGCGTTGACCCGGGCGTTGGCGCTCAGTGCCACGCGCCTCGCGACAAACCCCGCCGCGAAGGATCTGTTGGCGGACGTGCGCACTAACGGCCAGTTCGCCGCGTTGCGAGGGCTGCCGGAATTCCAGAAACTGGTGACTACCCAGTAGGCAGGGCCGGCGCACCGCTTGTTGGACGCGTCAGACTTGTCGGACATGCTGCGGCGGGTGGACCATATCCACAGTTGCCCGCACTAGGCGATTCGACTATTCTACCCGCTCGATTTTTTTCATGGCTAAAACTGAATTTGCAACACCGGATCCCATGCCCGACGCCTCGGCGAAAGCTGCGGTCGCCGCTGAACCCTTGGCGTCCGTCGCCCCAGCGCCCGTGACGCCGGAGCAACTGGAAGAACTCCAGGCTCGCGCCGCCAAGGCTGACGAAACTTGGGAACGGCTGGTCCAAACCACGGCGGATTTTGACAACTTCAAAAAACGCGCCGCCCGCGAGCGCCAGGACGCGGCCCGCTTTGCCAACGAATCCCTCATCCAAAAGCTGATTCCGGTGTTGGACAACTTCGAGATGGCGCTCGGCGCCGCCCAAGCCAATGCCGGCAGCAGCTTGGAGTCGTTGCAAGCCGGTATCGCGATGATCCAACAACAATTCAAAAGCGCCCTAGCCGAAGCCGGCGTGGTCGAGGTGGACGCTACCGGCCAACCCTTCGACCCGCACCAGCATGAAGCCGTTTCGCAGCAGGATAGCGCGGAAGTCCCCGAGGGTCAGGTTCTCCAGCAACTCCGCAAGGGTTACAAGCTCCGGGAGCGCCTGCTTCGCCCCGCCACCGTGATCGTCGCCCGAAAACCGGCCGCCTGAGGTTACACGCATCACAGATCACGGACTCATGACCAAACGCGACTGCTACGAAGTCCTCGGCGTACCCCGGGAGGCCGACGACGACGCCATCAAGAAGGCCTACCGCAAGATGGCCGTCAAATTTCACCCGGATAAGAATCCCGGGGACAAGGCGGCGGAGGAAAGCTTCAAAGAACTGGGGCACGCCTACGAGGTTCTAAGCGATCCGCAAAAGCGTGCGGCTTACGACCAATACGGTCACGCGGCTTTCGATGTCCGGGCGCGGGCGGGGCGCGGTGGGGCGGGCGGCTTTCACGATCCGTTCGAAGTGTTTCGCGAAGTCTTTGGTGGTGGCGGCGGGGGGATTTTCGATGAGTTCTTCGGCGGCCAGCGGCACGATCCGACGCAACCGCAGCGCGGCGAGGACCTGCGCTACGATATGGAGATCACGTTCGAGGAAGCTGCGATGGGCTGCGAACGAGAGATCAGCGTCAACAAACCGGAGCGCTGCGAGGTGTGCGAAGGCTCGGGGGTCGAGGCGGGTTCGCGCACACGCAATTGCCCGGTCTGCCAGGGCCGCGGCCAGGTCATCAGTTCGCGGGGCATCTTTAGCATTGCGCAGACCTGCCCCCAATGTCAGGGCGCGGGCCGCGTTGTGGACAAACCCTGCCAGCCGTGTCGCGGGGTGGGGCGCCGCGAGAAGGCTTCCAAGATCAAACTGCGCATCCCGGCCGGGGTGGACACGGGCGCGCGACTTCGTTCCACGGGCAATGGCGCTTCCGGATTGCGCGGGGGACCACCCGGCGATTTGTACGTGGTGCTGCACGTCAAGGCGCACGAAATTTTCGAGCGCGACGGCGACGATTTGCTGTGCGAAGTCCCGGTGAGCATCGTGCAGGCGACGCTCGGCGCGGAGGTCGAAGTGCCCACGCTCAGCGGCAAGGCCCTGATCCACCTGCCCGCCGGCACGCAACCCGGCTCGGTGTTCCGGCTCAAGGGCAAGGGTGTGAAAAATCTGCAAGGCCACGGGCACGGCGACTTGCATGTGCGCGTCAGTGTGGAAGTGCCGACGCAGCTCACCACCGCGCAAAAGGCGAAGCTCCAGGAATTCGCCGAACTGTGCGACGAAAGTGTCAACCCGATCAGCAAGAGCTTTTTTGAAAAGGCGAAAAACCTTTTCCGATAGCCTAAAGTCTGGAGTCTGGAGTTTAGAGTCCAACGCCGAATCCAAACCTCGGCTCCGGGACCCGAGACTTTAGAATCCAGCCCGTTTGCCATGCACCGTTTCCATCTTCCGCCCGACCAATGCCACGGTCCGACACTCGTTTTGAGCGGCGGCGAGGCGCATCATGCGTCGCGAGTTCTGCGCGTCGAACCGGGTGAGCGGGTCACGGTGCTCGACGGCGCGGGAGGGGAATTTCATTGCGAAGTCAGCAGCGCGGACAGACGCACGGTGGAGTTGCACGTTTTGGACCAGACAATTCATCCCCCAGCGCGCTGCCAATTCACCCTCCTGCAAGCGATTCCCAAGGGGAAAATCCTGGAATCCATCATCGAGAAGGCGACCGAACTCGGCGTGCATCGCATCGTGCCGCTGCTGACGGAGCGCGTGACGGCGCGGCTGGATGACGACAGCGTGGCGCAGAAGGGCACGAAATGGCAGCACGTGGCGATTGAGGCAAGCAAGCAATGTGGAGCCGCGTGGCTGCCGAAGGTCGAAGCGCCGGTGGCGTTGAAGGAATTTCTGGCGCGCAAGGAAATGTTTGAGTTGGCGCTGGTCGGCGCGCTGCAAGGGGACGCTCGTCACCCGCAGGAATTTCTGCGCGAGTTCGAGAGCGGGCAGGGGAGGCAAGCCCGCGCCGTGGCGGTCTGGATTGGGCCGGAGGGCGATTTCACGTTGGCCGAGTTGCAAGCGATTCGGAGCGCGGGTGCCAAGCCCATCACCTTGGGGAAACTGGTGTTGCGCGTCGAGACGGCGGCGATTTACTGCCTGTCCTTCCTGCATTACGAGCTGCAATCGCCGCGGGCCTGAACCAGCACGCGAAAGGCGCGTCCGAGATGCTGCGGGTGGGTGAGCGTTTGAAGCTGTCGGCTACGTTCCTGGCTCCAGACGCCAAAATTATTTTCCGGGATCCAAGCGCGGGCCCCGATCCTCGTCAGAAATTGGGCCTGCGTCAGCAATGATTCGGTTTTCAAACCGACCGCTTCACCCGCCTGCTGGAGGGCGGTGAAATTAACGTGTGCGGTGAGGTCTTGATCACCTGGGTTTGCGAGGACGTCGCCGCAAATCTGATGCTGGCGGTAGGCGCGAAGCGTGCCGTCGCGCCGCTGCGGGGCGAAGAATTCCTCGGCGCTCAGCCCATAATCCAGGGTCACTAGCTTGCCGTGTTGCAAACGAGCGGCGGCCTCGCGCCACCAGGTTTCGGCGGCGGGACAAATCTCGATGGTGAATCCCTCGGGCAGGATTTCGAGCAATTCCGGTGCGATGGCTGCGGGTGGCGGGTGGCGGGTGGCGGGAACTGAATTCGGTAGGCGGCACCAGTCGAACCGCTCGCTTAGGATGGTCACGCCCCACTCGAACCATAGGCGGCGTTGCGCGTCCCAGCCGAGACGATGCACAGGCATGGCGTCGAGTAGTTCGTTGCTGAAGATGATGCCGTTGAGGCGTGAGGCGTGAGGCGTGAGGTGTGACGCCTCCCAGCGGACGTGTGGCGCAAAATCTTCAAGTGTTTCCCGTTGCCACTCCTGCCGGCGCGTTGACGGTTCTAGGATCCAGTATTCGATTCGCTCGAATAGCGTGGGTCGCTGGAGTTTCAGCCAGTTCAAAATATCTTTCGCCAGCCGCCCATCGTGTGCCCCGGCCTCGACAATCGGTAATCGGCAATCGGCAATCGGCAATTGTTCCAGCCATTCCGCAAATTGAAACGCCAGCAGTTCGCCAAACAGCGCGCCCACGCTGACGCTGGTGTAAAAATCGCCACGTTTGCCCGGGGTGTCCCTTTTTTGCTCGTAATAGCCATAATTCGGACAATAGAGCGCCAGTTCCATGAAGTGGGCAAAGGAAATGGCCCCGTGCGGGCCAATCGCGGCGCGGATTTGTTCAATGACCGGTTTCAAAGGTTGCAGTTTGGTGTGGATTTAGCT
Source organism: uncultured Verrucomicrobiota bacterium (assembly GCA_903828255.1). GTDB lineage: Bacteria > Verrucomicrobiota > Verrucomicrobiia > Limisphaerales > JADLHS01 > CAIKLQ01. The sequence continues at coordinate 23,846 of CAIKLQ010000123.1, read as the reverse complement.
AAAAGTTCCGGCGGCACGCGCCCGCCGCCGCTCCGTGATCCGGCGCGGCTGGCGGGGAATTTATGGCCAAAATTGACGCATTCTTCAACTTGATGTTTGAGCAGAAGGCCTCTGACCTTCACGTCTCGACCGGAAACTCGCCCATGTTGCGCATCAACGGCGAACTCCAGCGCGTGGATTATCCGCCGCTGGAAAACGACGTGCTCAAGGCGATGCTCTACGAAATTGCGCCGGAATTCAAAATCAAGATTTTCGAGGAAACGGGCGACGTGGATTTCGGCTATGAAATTCCCAAGGTGTCGCGCTTCCGCGCCAACTATTTTCAGCAGAAGAACGGCATCTCGGCCGTGTTCCGCCAGATTCCGAGCCGGGTGCTGTCGTTCGAGGACTTCGAGAAGTTCGACGCGCCGCTGCCCGCGGTGCTGAAAAAATTCTGCATGTTGCACAAGGGGTTGGTGGTGGTGACCGGCCCCACCGGTTCGGGCAAATCCACCACACTCGCGACCATGCTCGATTACTGCAACAAGAACCGCAAGGACCACATCATCGCGATGGAGGATCCGATCGAGTTCGTGCATGAAAGCAAGAACTGCCTGGTCAACCATCGCGAGGTGGGCGTGCATACCAAGTCCTTTGCGTCGGGTTTGCGCGGGGCGTTGCGCGAAGACCCGGACATCATTCTCATCGGTGAAATGCGTGATTTGGAAACCATCGAACTGGCTATCACCGCCGCGGCTACGGGGCATCTGGTGTTCGGCACGTTGCACACGCCCAGCGCCGCCAAGACGGTGGATCGTATTATTGACGTCTTCCCCGCCGAGCAGCAGAACAAGATTCGCGCGACGCTCTCCGAGGCGCTCAAGGGCGTGATTGCGCAAAACCTTTTCAAACGGATTGACAAGAAGGGGCGGGTGGCGGCGCTGGAAATTCTGGTGTTCACCACGGCCATCGCCAACCTGGTGCGCGAGGGCAAGACGCACCAGATTCCGGGCATGATTCAGGTGGGCAAGCGGATGGGCAACCAACCGCTCGACGATGCGATCATGGAGCATCTGCGCATGAAGCGTATTGCGGCGGAAGAGGCTTACGAAAAGTGTATCGACAAGAAAAAGTTCCGTTCCTTCCTAGCGCAGCCGCCGGACGAGGACGAAATGTGAAAATGACAAAGCCGTCCCGAGTTCCGATTCCCTGTCCCGGGTCGCCAGTCCCCGACTCTGGGCTGTGGACTGTGGACTCGGGACTGAATTGACGTATGTGGCGCCCTGAACTAGACCAGATTTTAGCCACCATGCTGGATTCGCAGCCGGAGGTTTCGGACCTGCTGTTCACCGTGGAGAAGCCGCCCCAGGTGGAGTCGTTCGGCGAATTGAAACCCGTCATCTTGGACCCGCCCATTGCGTCCATGACGCCGTACCAGGCGGAGGTGATCGCCCTCAATCTGATCGGCGAGAATCAATGGCTGATTGATGACCTGCTCAAGCGCGGCTCGTGCGACGGCTCCTACGCATTGGCGGAAAAGGCGCGGTTCCGGGTGAACATTTTTTCCCAGCGGGGAAATTACTCGGTCGTGTGCCGCAAGCTCAACACGACCATTCCTACCCTCGCCGGACTGAAGTTCCCGGAGATATTTACCCGCATCCCGCTCGAAAAAACGGGGCTGGTGTTAGTCACGGGGGCGACCGGCAGTGGCAAGTCCACTACCCTCGCGGCGGTACTCGATGAAATCAACCGCAACAAGGCCGTCCACATTATCACCCTGGAAGACCCGGTCGAGTATGTGCATCCGCACTTGAAATCCACCTTCAACCAGCGCGAGCTGGGGCAGGACTTTGATACTTTTTCCAACGGTTTGCGCGCGGCATTGCGCCAGGCCCCGAAGGTGATTCTGGTCGGCGAAATGCGCGATCGCGAAACCGTGAATATCGCCCTGAGCGCTGCCGAGACCGGGCATTTGGTGTTGTCCACCCTGCACACCATTGACGCGGGCCAGACGATCAATCGCGTGCTCGGCATGTTCGAGCCCGAGGAACAGGAGCAGGTGCGGTTGCGGCTTGCGGACACGCTCCGCTGGGTCGTCAGCCAACGGCTCGCACCCCAGATCGGCGGCGGGCGGTATGCGGTGCTCGAAGTCATGGGCGCGAATCTTCGCACCCAGGAATCCATTCGGCTCGGGGAGCGGGAGGGTAAGTCGTTTTATGAGATCATCGAGGCCAGTTATCCATTCGGTTGGCGCACCTTCGATCATTCCTGCCTCGAAGCTTACGAGCAGGGCAAGATCACGGAAGAAACGGCCTTGCTCTATTGCAGCAAACGCGGGCCGGTGACGCGGGGCATTGATAACATCAAAAAATCGCGGGGTGAATCCACCACGGATGTCAGCGGGCTGCGCATGCGAGCCACCGCCGTGGCGCACGCCGAAGCGCCGCCCATCCCGCTCACCCTGAAAATTCGTTGAGATGAGCGACAGGTTTGAACTTATTGGCGAAAACGACCGACCCGCACTGCTGGCGTTCTCCACGCCGGAATGGCTCGACGCCGTGCGCACTGCGACGCAGGAGCTTGGCTATCTGGTCCACACCGCAGCCACTCACAGCGATTTTCTCATTCGTTTTAGCCAGGTCCGCTACCAACTGGTGGTGCTCGAGGAGTGTTTCGCCGCCACTACCATCGAGGAGAATGTGGCGCTCCGCACCTTGCAAACCATGCCCATGAACCAGCGCCGTCATGCCGCGGTGGTTCTCCTCGGGAATTCCTTCCAGACGTTCACCCCGATGCAGGCATTTCAGAAAAGCGTCCATGCCGTCATCAACGCCTCCGAACTGTTCCTAGTCAAGCAGCTCATCGAACGGGCCGTGGGCGACAAGACCATGTTCCTGCGCGGTTACCGCGATGCGCAAAATCGTGCTCACAGCAGCAGTCACGTCGCCTGAAAATTCGGCGCGGCGACCGCTCCCGGTGGCGCAACTGCAACGCTGCGATTTCGCCGGCCACGCCATTTCATGATCGCCCTTTTCCCCAAAAAGTCCTCCCGCACCCAATTTGCCCGGCTACCGGGGGAGAATTTCCCGGAAAAAATTCCGCGCTTTGAATCCCTGAACCGCCGGATCGTTCTGGCGGAGGCGGAAGCGCGGCCTCCGGCGCCGAGCCTCCGGCGCGGAGCGCAGCGTCCTAGAGTGCGTGGAGAGGGCCAGCAAACACTTCTCTCGCCATGACCCGACTGGATCAGGCTTTGGTCGAGCGCGGCCTCTGCGAAAGTCGCGAGAAAGCCAAGCGCGCCATCATGGCCGGCCAGGTTCTGGTGAACGGTCAGCGGGCCCGCAAGCCGAGCGATGGGGTCAAGGCCAAGGATGAGTTGGCATTGACCGCACCAGAAAAATACGTCAGCCGGGGCGGCTGGAAACTGGAACACGCGCTGCAACAATTTGGATTGAACGTCGCGGGTGCGGTGGCGCTGGACGTGGGCGCTTCCACTGGTGGATTCACGGATTGTCTGTTGCAAGCGGGCGCGGCGCGGGTGTTCGCGGTGGACGTAGGGCAGGGGCAGTTGGCGTGGAAACTCCGGCAGGACAGTCGGGTGGTGGTGATGGAAAAAACCAACGCCCGGCACCTGACGCCGGCCCAGTTTCCCCAACCGTTCGTGCCGTTTGACGTGGCAGTCATGGATTGCTCGTTTATTTCGCTGCGGAAAATTCTCCCGCCCGGCGTTGCATTGTTGCGGCCGGGCGGTAAGATCGTCGCGCTGATCAAGCCGCAGTTCGAGGCGGGGAAGGCGGAAGTGGATCGCGGCGCGGGCGTGATTCGCGATCCTGCGATTCACGAGCGCGTGCTGCGCGAGTTGAACGAATTCGTGGCGGCGCAATCAGAGCTGTCGTGGCGGCAGGTGGTGGAATCACCGCTGCTCGGCCCAGCGGGAAATAAAGAATTTTTGGTGTTGATTGAAAAATCCAGGTGACAAAATCAAGCGGATCGGGTTGATCGGACATTCCGAAAAAATAACTTGCAGCGACGTCGTTGCGGACGCCGCTCGGTTGATTCGCGCCAGCGGTCGGATTGTGGCGGCTGACTTGGCCACCGCGCAAGCGGCCCGGCTCCAGACCGACACCTGCCCGGACGCTGCCAGTCTGGCGGCGCAGGTTGACCTGCTGCTGGTGTTTGGCGGCGACGGCACTTTTCTGCGCGTCGCCCGCGGGATCGCCGGTTCGCGAACGCCGCTGCTCGGAATCAACATCGGCGGTTTGGGTTTTCTGACGGCGGTTTCCTCGGCTGCGCTCGCGCCCGCGTTGAAAGAAGTCTGGGAGGGGGAGTTTCGGTTTGAAACCCGCGCGCTGATCGAAGCTTCGACCCGTTGCGGCGGGCGAATCATCCGGCACGCCGCTTTGAATGACATCGTCATCAGCCGCGGCGTGGTGCCCCGGCTCATCCAATTGGACGTGGATGTCAACGGCGAGTTGCTGACGCGTTATCGCGGCGACGGCCTCATCATCAGTTCGCCGACCGGCTCGACCGCCTATTCGCTGGCGGCTGGCGGGGCGCTGGTTATGCCGACGGCAGAGGTTTTTGCGCTCACCCCCATCTGTGCCCACACGCTCTCGAACCGTTCTTTGATTCTGCCCCTCACCAGCAAGATTCGCATCCGCGCCGTCAGCCCAAAACCGGCGACCGTGCTGAGTGCCGATGGCGATGTGATCGCGGAGTTGGCGAGCGGGGAGGTCGTGATGATTCGGCGCAGCCCGCACACCGTGCGGTTGATGCAACTGGCTGACAGTTCGTTCTTCGCTTCGTTGCGCCAGAAACTGAACTGGCGGGGGGAAAATGGTTAAGCAGTGCAGAGTCAAGAGTCCCGAGTCGCGAGGCTTTGCGCCCGGACGACTGGGGACTGGGAACTCGGGACTCAGAACTCCGGACTGAATTATGGTTCGCTTGAAAGACATTGCGGTGCGCGCCGGCGTTTCCATCATGACGGTGTCCAAGGCTCTGCGCTCGCAGAAAGAAGTGGCGACCGCCACCCGCGAGCGCGTTCAACTGCTGGCCCGGCAAATGGGCTACGTGCCGGATGTCGCCGCGCGGGGTTTGCGCAATCGGACCACCAAGTTATTCGGCGTCGTCATCTCCTCGCTCGCGAACCCCATCTTCAACCGCGTGGTCCGGGGCATCGAAGAACACGCACACGAAGCCGGCTATGAAATTATTCTTTGCCATGCCTTGAACAGCCCGGAGCGCGAGGAGGTTTGTATCCGGCGACTCCTCTCCCGACGCGTGGATGGCATCTTCATTTCACCGGTTTATCGCAACAGACCTGACGCGCCGGTCTATCGCGAACTGCTCGCGCACGGAACGCCGGTCGTCTTGCTGGGTCATCCCGCGCCGTTTTGCGATGCCTTCACCAGCGTCAGCACGGACGACGTCACGGCCGGCTATCAAACGACCCGGTATTTGCTCAGCCTGGGCCACCAGCGCATTGCTTTTTTGAGCGGCCAACTGGTCGCGCCGTGGGCCCAAGAACGGCTGGAAGGCTACCGGCGGGCGTTGCGGGAAGCCGGCTTGGTGCCGGACGATCGTTTGGTGTTCACCGCCGGCAGCACCATCGAGGATGGCGCCTCCGGGGTACTGCAGATGCTCAACGAAAACTGCAACGCCACTGCGGTTCAAGCCGTGAACGATTCTGTGGCCATTGGTTGTGCGGAGATACTTTTGGGGCAGGGTTTGAAAATTCCGCAGGACATTTCCATTGCCGGCTTTGGCAACATTTTGGTTAGCGAACACTTTCGGGTCCCGCTTACGACGGTTCGCCAGCCCAAATACCGCCTGGGGGTGGCTGCGATGGAAGTCATGGAAAAAATGCTTCGCCGCGAGCGCGTGGAAGCCCGCCGCCTTCCGGCTGAACTGGTGGTACGTGGCAGCACCGCCGCGCCCTGCCTGCCGCCAGTTGCGCCAGATCCCCGCGCGGATGGCACTTGAGAGCGGTGGTGGGTGCGTCTGCCGTCCCCGACTCGTTTGGTATCGCTCGTGCTCATGTCAGGGAATGAAGAAATTCCTGATCGCCTTCGGTCTGGTAGCGGTGGTGACCGGCCTCGGCTGGGCCTCGCACGCGTGGTCCAGCCTTCAGATCAAGGCGCGCACGGCGAAGTTCAACGAGGATGTCGAAAATCTTTTCATCGGCCTCCAGAAGTTCAAGGAAGTCGTCGGCAATTATCCGCTGGGCGGCAATGCCGAGGTGGCCAAGGCACTCCAAGGTCACAACGGGAAAAACGTAATCATCCTCGTTGGTCGCAAGAACGAACTGAACGAGAAGGGCGAAATGCTGGATCCGTGGGGCACGCCGTTGCGGGTTTATTTTTCGGACAACGGCGTGTTGATCCGTTCCGCCGGACCAAACCGCCGTTTCGACGACAGCACCGCAATGGATGCCGACGACTTCATCCGGTCGAACTAACGTTTCCGGCGCCAGGCGGCTACAAACATTCCGTTGCCGCCTGAGTCATGGGGCCAAATCGTTATGGTAGCGGCCGACGTCATGAGGCTCTGACATTCCTTCACGCCCCCGCCCTCCGAGAATACCAACGGTTCAAAGTCCTCGTGAGCCACGCGAAACGCTTCCGCCACTTCACTTGTTTCCGTCCGCGTCAGTGTGCAAACCGAATAAACCAACTTTCCGCCCGGCTTCACCGACGGCGCCACATGGGTGAGTAAGCGCCGCTGAATCTCCCCCAGTTCCTGCACGTCCAGCAGCGTCGTCGTCCACCGCGCCTGCGGATTTCTTTGCCACGTCCCCACGCCGCTGCACGGCGCATCCACCAGCACGCCGTCGAATTTTGTTTTCGTCGGCAACTTCGCGCCGCCGTCCCAGAGCGCCGCGCGATAGTTGAACGCCTGCGCCCGTGCCGTCCGGCGCTTGAGTTTTTGCAATCGCCATGCCGCGCGATCGCTCGCCCAGATCAAGCCTTTGTTCTGCATCAAATTCGACAAGTGAAGTAGTTTGCCGCCCTCACCCGCGCAAGCGTCCCACCAAGTCTCGCCGGGCTTCGGATCGCAAAGCAATCCCACCGCCTGCGAACTGAGGTCCTGAATCTCGAACTCGCCCGCATGGAACTCCGGCGTCTTGAACAAATCGGTTTCCCCTGCGTAAACCAACGCCTCTGGGAACGTTGGGCTGACGTGGGTTCCCGGCAAATTATCCAGCAACGCGGCCCCGCGCCCGCGTTTCGCGCGCAACCATAGCTTCGGTTCGCGTTGCAACGAGCGCAGCCAGTCGTCGCTGACTTCCATTTGCTCGGTAGTCCACGCCGGCACGGCTTTGGCGCGCAGTTCGGCCAGCGGGATGGTAGTTGGGTTCGCTTGGAACCGTTCCGCCAACCGGCGCGCAAGACGCATTCGGGCGTCCACGCCACGCTCATCGAGCAGCCACGCGTGCCAGCGATAATACATGAACACGGCCCGGCTCACCTCCGCCGCGTCGAACGGCGGCAGCTCGCGCAGCGGCTTGAGCACTTCACGCAACGCGGCATCGGCGGGCTTTTCGCGGCTCGTGCTGCGGATGACCTCCGCGGCGATTTCACTTACGGAATATTTCACAATCCCCAGCATGGAGGCAGAACCCGGTTTTGGCGAGTCCCTAGCAGCCTGTCGGACTTAGGGTGAAAAGATTTCTGAAAATAGAGGTTCTTTCAAAACCCACCCAAACGGCATCCCGATCCCGCTTCGCTCTGCACCTTCCGCACCGCCACCGAGCCGGCGTTTGGTCGGTAGCGGCCCGGCCTGCCTCATCGCGGCAGCCGCGCGGCAGCCCGGTTGCAGACACACTGCCACGCCACGCCCGGGGCGGCGATTCGTTCCGTCATGGCCAACTTGATTCCGGTGCGTGACGGGGCTGGAGGTAGGCTGTTGGCGGTGACGGGCCGGGGCTTACCGCGTTGCGTTGCATGTGATTTCGTGCGTCCGCCGGGCATGGCTGGTCGTGTGCGGGAGGGTTGCGGGTCTTCTGCATTCGGGTTGCAGTGCCTTTCGGGCGTCCAGAACCCGGGTTTTGAGTCGCGCTCGGTTCGGCCCTCGGCTGGGTTTGGTTGCAGTTGGAAGCCGGAAAGCGGTTGCAAGTTGCGGAATGCAAAGCATCCGGCTTTGAGCTGAAACCATTGAAAACATTGGGGTTTTGACGCGCTCGGGCCATTCTGCAACCGGGAACTAGAAAGCTGTCAAAAACTGCCTAAAACCCCCGCCATTCCGAATCTTTCCACATCCTTTGCCCTTTTTCGCCATTCCGGAGGTAATCAACGACCATCATCAACTGTGTAAGCGGTCGCCGATTTGTTCCGGGTTGAGAGTCGCTGCAGTGCCAGAAACATAGGGGCATGGACCTTGCGCAACCCTTTTGACAGGATCACGCAATTTATTTTGACTGACTCAGGCCGCAACTAAGTCGGCAGATTCCAACTCTGCCGAGCCGGTTGCGACTTGCACCCGCGCCGGGCGCGAGCGCGAAAATTCAGACGGTTCAGACGCGCGAAAACGGGGTTTAACCGGCGCTGAATCGCGGGTTAAATCTTGTCCACCGGAAGCGCGCTCCAGGTCGTTGCTGGTGACAATCCGGTTGCGGCCTTTGGCGCGGGCGGCTTTGGCTTCAGTCTGCGCCGCCGTGTCCGCTCGCCAGTTCCGCACCTGGCTCTTGCACTTCGCTGCCGCCGCATCGGCGATTTCCAGACCCGCATTCATGAATTTCAATGCCGGATTCATCTGCGTATCCAACGCCTCCACCATATCGGCTTCGGTAACGCTCGGGTGGTTATGGCCGGCGGCGATCCGCCGGGCGCGTTGGGCGGCGGGCGGGCCGGCGTGGAGATAGCCAGGCGAGACAAGCATCAAGTCCGCCAGCTTGCGTTGGGCGGCGGTTTCGCCATCGGGAAGCAACGCCGCAGCCACGGCGAGCACGTCATTTTCGTTGAGCTTGGAGGGCAACTCCACTACTTCGACTTGACTAACAAAATCGCTGCGATCCCAGTCTGTGCGCTTTTCCACCAGGCCAAGCGTTTCGAAGAGTTTGGTTTTCCCGATCAGCACCACCGGCACACGTTTCTTGGAAAGCTCCTGCAATATCCAGTTGAGCCGCACGGGCAGGGCATACCGATAATCGGAAACCGGAAAGAGCCATTGCGCGGTATCAAGGACTAGCGCTTGGCCAGAGCCGCTCAGCATCTCAATAATGCGCGGGGCAATCTGATTCGCCTTGAAGCTTTGGCCGTGGGCGGTTCCGATGCTGGCGCCAATGGCGCGGAGAAAAGTCACCAAGTCGTTACCATAGGGCGTGTCCACGTAACGGGCCTGGCCCGGATGGACGGCGCCGCAGGCTTCTGCGGCGTAACTTTTGCCATCGGCCGCATCGTTGTGCAATAGGACGGTGCCGCGAGACTGGTATGCCTCGGCAATCTGATTCCAGATAACGCGGCTCAATGCGGTGGGCGCAAAGCCGTCGCGAAATTCGGCCAGTTGCTTTTCCACCCAGGCAGGTTGGTATTCACGCAGGCGGGTAATGAGGTCGTGGAAATACCAAGGGCCGCTTTCCAACGTTTCTTCAGCATCGAGACAGAGATTTTTTAGGTCGGTTTCCAGCCCCTTCAAAGCCGCTTCGCGACAAACGGCAAGGAATGTTTCCGCCAGGATGCTATCCGGCCTGGCGGCAGCTTCGGCCTCTTCGCGTGCCCCGCGCGCCAACCCCGCCGGCGTGGGGCCATCGCCATAAGCATCCATCAAGATGGAGTCGCACTCCGCTTCGAGTTCGCGTTCGACCCACTCCCGATCACACGGCCAGAGCCGCGCGTCGCATTCTGCCAGTGCATCGCGCGTTTCGCCCTTCAGCCGGAAATGATGACGCTGTGACGGCGGGAATTCTCCGCGCACTTGCCGGACTTCTTTGGCGTTGTAAGTCTTAACGGGCTTGGTTCCAAATTCCCGCATGGAGCGCGTGCCAAGATTTTCAGGACACGCCGCCAGCCAGTCGGCCACGAATTGCTTCAAGCCTTCCTTGTGGTCCACGCCTTGGAGCCAGAACACCTGCTCGCGATCTTCGCGGCGCTCCAAAGTATTGCAGCGCTTGGCGACGAGATTGCCGAGCAATCCGGATGCAAGCGCCGGGCTGCTGGCAAAGCGGTTTTGATGCAGGGCGGAACCGGATGGGGCGTGGCGGGTGTTGCTCATGATGTTGTCTCTGAGGTTGGGGCAGCGGACGCGCCGCCAAAAATGGATTGCATGGCGGCGTCCGCGCCGGGGCGCGCGATTACGTCCGCTGAGAGATGGAAGCCCTTGTCCCTCTCCACCACCGTTAAATCCATCCAGGACATCATGCGCAAGGATGTCGGCGTCGATGGCGACGCCCAGCGCATCTCCCAGCTTGGCTGGATGCTGTTCCTGAAAATCTTCGACGACCACGAAAGCGAACTCGAAGTCCTGCGCGACAACTACAAATCCCCGCTCCCCTCGCGCCTGCGCTGGCGCAACTGGGTCGCCGACGCCGAGGGCATTACCGGCGACGAACTGACCGAGTTCGTCAACAACGACCTGTTCCGCAACCTCAAGAACCTGACCGCCACCACGGGCCGCGCCGCTGTGCTGCGCGCCGCCTTTGAGGATGCCTACAATTACATGAAGTCCGGCACGCTCCTCCGGCAGGTCGTCAACAAGATCAACGAAGTCAATTTCAACTCCGCCAGCGACCGCCACCTGTTCGGCGACATCTACGAGCAACTGCTCCGCGACCTGCAAGGCGCGGGCAACGCCGGCGAATACTACACCCCGCGCGCTGTCACCCAGTTCATGGTGGACATGGTCAATCCCCAGCTCGGCGAGCGCATCCTCGATCCCGCGTGCGGCACGGGCGGCTTCCTCACCTGCGCCATCGAACACGTCCGCAAGCACGGCGTCAAAACTCCCGCCGACGAGGAAGTCCTGCAAGCCTCCATTCACGGCGTGGAAAAGAAACCGCTGCCGCATCTGCTCTGCACCACCAACATGCTCCTGCATGGCATCGAAGTCCCCAGCCAGATTCGCCACGACAACACCCTCGCCCGGCCGCTCCGCGATTACGGCCCGAAAGACCGCGTAGATGTCATCATCACCAACCCGCCGTTCGGCGGCATGGAGGAGGACGGCATCGAGCAGAATTTCCCCGCCACCATCCGCACCAAGGAAACCGCCGACCTTTTGCTCGTCCTCATCATGCACCTGATGAAAGACGGCGGACGCGGCGCGATTGTGCTGCCCGACGGCACGCTCTTTGGCGAAGGCGTCAAAACCCGCATCAAGGAGGAACTACTCGCCCAGTGCAACCTCCACACCATTGTCCGCCTGCCCATTGGCGTGTTCGCGCCCTACACCGGCATCAAGACCAACCTCCTGTTCTTCACCAAAGGCGAACCGACCAAGGAAATCTGGTATTACGAACACCCCTATCCGCCGGGCGTGAAGTCCTACAACAAAACCAAGCCCATCCACATCAGCGAATTTGACGCGGAAAAGAAGTGGTGGAAGAAACGCAAGGAATCTGAACTCGCCTGGCGCGTGCCCATCGAGCAGATCAAAGCCTCCGGCCACAACCTCGACATCAAGAATCCGAACGTCGTTGATCCCGGCCACGCCGACCCGGACAAACTGCTGCTCGAATACCAGCAACTCGTCGCCGTCGTGAACGAAACGCGGGAGAAGCTGAAGCGCGAATTGCAGTCCGCCTTGGAACGATGAGTATGCCCGACGCAGCCAAACAACGATTCCTCTATATCTTCCTCGATGAAGCCGGGAATCTGGATTTTTCCAAGAACGGCACCAAGTATTTCGTGCTGGGCGGCATCACCAAAGAGCGTCCGTTCCACGCCTACAAGGAATTGACCGAGTTCAAATACGATCAGGTGGAGCGCGGCACGGCGCTGGAATATTTCCATGCTTCGGAGAACGCCCAGGCGGTGCGCAACGGCGTGTTCGACATCATCGAGAGGAATCTGGCCGGAGTGGCGGTGGACGCCATCATTGTGGAAAAGAACAAGGTGGAGGCCAGACTGCGCGACGAAGATCAGTTTTTTCCCAAAGTGCTGGGCACCTTGCTGCGGGAGATTCTCCAACATTATCCGCTGGCTGAATTTGCCGAAGTCATCGTGCTCACGGACAGCCTGCCGGTCCAGCGCAAGCGGGGTGCGGTGGAAAAAGGCGTCAAGATGACGCTGGCCGCCATGCTGCCGGCCTCGGTGCGTTATCGCGTGCTGCATCATGCGTCGAAATCAAACCTGGATTTGCAGATCGCGGATTACTGCACCTGGGCGATTTACCGGAAATGGAACGGCAACGATGATCGCTCATTCAATCGGGTGAAGGCGGCTGTGCGCCGTGAGTGGGATGTGCTCCAAGCTGGAATGGGATTTCCCGGCTAACGCATGAAGATCAGAAAAAATGACCGCCCCGGCTACTCTTGCGAGAGAACCCAATGGGTTCTTGTCACCGGGGCGGAACCTTTAAATCGTTTGTCCGCTTGTGTCCTAAGCAGGTTACCCTGCGACGGCATGAAGCCGACGTTCAGACACCGCAGACCTGAAAAGAACATGCTAGCAAGCTCGCATCAAAGCAACCGAAAACTCCGGTCGCCATTGGCCGCGTTCCCCAGTGCCGTTGGGGTGTCTGGTCGAATTTCAGCTTTCAGAATTTCAGCGTTTTAGCTTTTGCTCCTATGACCCGCGCCACGTTCTTCAAGCATTTTGAGTTGCTGGCCGACCAACCGGACGCGGTGGCCAAGATGCGAGGGCTGGTGTTGGAACTTGCCATCCGCGGGCAACTCGTTGAACGCAACTCCAAGGATGAACCGGCTGCAAAATTGTTGGAGAAAATCAAAACGGAAAAGCGCGAGTTTCTCCGGGCCAGCAAACTTAAAGAGGTGGAAGCTCTACCGCAAATTAGCGCGGACGAAGCTCCTTTCACATGTCCGAGCGCGTGGGAGTGGGTTCGCCTTGGTTCGATTTCAAATCGTATTCACTACGGCTACACCGCATCTGCCGACCACTCGCAGCAGGATGTTCGCCTTTTACGCATCACAGACATCCAAGACAACCAAGTGAATTGGAAGACTGTGCCCGGATGTCAAATCTCCGCGCAAGAAGTTGCCAAATATGCGCTGCACGATAATGACATTCTGATTGCACGAACCGGCGGAACTATTGGAAAGACATTCTTGGTTACAAGCGTGGCGGTAAAGGCGGTGTTCGCTTCGTATCTCATTCGCGTTATCCCCTCGTCACAAATTTCAGCGCGGTATCTGAAACTGTTTTTGGAATCTCCCTGCTACTGGCGACAACTTCTCGCAAAGTCGGCGGGGACTGGTCAGCCGAATGTGAACGGCGAGGCGTTGAGCGGATTGTGTATCAGCCTTCCCCCCTTGGTCGAGCAGCGGCGGATTGTGGCCAAGGTGGATGAGTTGATGGCGTTGTGCGACGAGTTGGAGCAGCGGCGGCAGGCGCGGCAACACGCGAGCGGCCTCCTCCAACAATCCGCGCTGCATCACCTGCTGGCTGCCCGCGAGCCGCAAACCTTTGCCGCCGCCTGGCAGCGCGTGCGCGACCATTTCCACCTCCTCCACGACACCCCCGACGCCATTCTCCAACTCCGCCAAGCCATCCTCCAACTCGCAGTCCAAGGCCGCCTCGTCCCGCAGAATCCGAAGGATGAGCCAGCCGAGAAGTTGCTCGGGCGTCTCAGAGCTAGGAATTGTCCCAGAGGAATGGCCGAGCCAGATGAGAGTAACGGGAACAGCAAGCCTTTCGACCTTCCGCCGGGTTGGGTATGGGCGCGCTTCCCTGAGCTTGGCAAATTCTCCCGGGGAAAATCTCGGCATCGTCCACGCAATGAACCAAGCCTTTACAACGATGGTAAATACCCGCTCGTTCAAACCGGAGATGTTGCCAGAGCAAAAGGCATCATTCGCACGCACACCGGCCTCTACAACGAGAAGGGGTTGGCTCAAAGCAAACTTTGGCCGCCGGGGACAATGTGCATAACGATTGCAGCGAACATCGCCGAAACCGGCATTCTCGGCATGGAGGCATGTATTCCAGATAGCGTGGTTGGTTTCATTCCTGACGGTGGGTTCGGCGGCGCTGAGTATTTTGAGTTCTTCATGCGAACCGCAAAGTCACGCCTTCAAGATTTTGCGCCATCAACAGCACAGAAGAACATCAACATGGGGATTCTCGAAAGTGTTTACGTTCCGCTCCCCCCACTGGCCGAACAAAAGCGGATTGTGGTGCGGGTGGAGGAATTGCTGCGGTGGTGCGACACGCTGGAAGCGCAGTTGCACCAAACCCGCACCCTCGGCGCGCACCTGCTGGATCCCACCCTCCACCACCTCCTCGCCGCATGAACTCCGAACCACCAAACAAAAACGTTTTCGAGCAAGAACTCCCGCACGGCGAGTTGTTTCACTACACGTCGGCGGACGGTCTTAGCGGAATGGTTGGCCCGCCACGTTGACCGACGCCGAAACCCTCGAACGCCTCGTCGCCCTCAACGCCGAGCGCGCCGCCGAGGAACAGCGCAGCGTCATCCACTGGTTGCGCCCGGAATACCAAGCCCGCCCGCCCGCGGTAGGGACCAAACAAAGCGAACTCACCTTGCCGGAAGCCCAGCCCCGAAAACCGGCCAAGCCCAAAGCCATCCGCAAGACCAAGACCGCCTGGGGCAAAACGCTGGTCGAGCGGGTGCAAGCCGTGGAAGCCGCATTGCACGCCGCCCCCGGCCCCGTCACGCCGGCGGACTTGGCGACCCAATTCACCCGCGCCAAACCCGAGGACGTAGCCGAGATCCTCGAAACCCTCGCCACCCTGGGCCGCGCAGATCGGAGCGGGGATCAGTTCACGCGCTGAAGCGCAGAGCACCGGCGAAGCGGTCGCCCATTTACCGCGCCGCGGCGGAGGCGAGGAAGGAGCGCTGCTTTTAGCGCGGTGCCGCCCCGGCGAGAATGTTGGCCGGTGCGACCCAACCAGGAGACTTAAACAGCGCCAGGCTGGCCGCATAATTCGCGGGGCTAGGGTAGCGTATCAGGGCCTACTCTTCAGGCTCCGCCGGCCCAGGTTGTCAGGGTGGGTGACCACCGCCCCAATGATCGGTCCCCCTCGAAACCCGGCTTACGGTTGCCGGCGGTTGCCAGAATTTGCCGGTTTCCACCCCTTTGCATTCTTTGAATAGAATTGACGGGCCGAGAGGCGAACCGGTGTTTAAGCCAGTGTTTATGCTGGTTTTATTAGCTTTTAAGGTGGTGCCAGAGGAGGGAATTGAACCCACGACCAAAGGCTTATGAGTCCTCTGCTCTACCGCTGAGCTACTCTGGCCACCCCCCACATTCTGCCCGATCATATCCGCTCCGTCAAATCAATAATTCCCTGTATTTATTGGGTATTTTGAAGGTTTTACCTGCCTGCCAGCCACCCAAGTCCTCAGTGCATCTACGTGAACCTACAGGCAAACAGTTGCTAAGAAATGCTGCATTTTAGCAACTGAGTTAGCAACTCGCCGCAAGTCTCTGCCCCGTCCATCCTCGACAGGGGCTTGCAATGGCGGCGCTCCCGCGGTTGCCTGCCGGGCGTTCCCAGTTCACCCTGCCCTCGATGCGGTCGTCGCCCCAGCCAAACCCGCAACCGCAGACGCTCGGGCCGTATCACGCCCACGCTGTGCCTGCTCGGTCCGGACGGCCAGCTTATGTTTTGTCCCGAGAGCCTCGCAATGAGCACGCCAAGGATACCTTCGCCACGCAGGCCCGATTCATCTGCATCGTCCACGCCCGCGACCGCGTGCGGGATGGGCCTCGAAGCTTGGGCCAAGTTCGCCAGACCCGACGAAACGCTCGATCTGACCGGGGCGCCGCCCCAGGTGTTTGACCGGCACGACCCCAACGCCGAGAAAGACCACGGCAGTCAAACCGGCGCCCTCCACCGGGAACTACTGCGGCGCAACTCCAAGTTTCAATATCTCGCTCGTCGTTGGATTGCCACCGCCGAGTTCCGCATTGCTCACGCAGTGTCAGCCGATTACCACCCTCCCCAATTCCACTTCCCGCGCTGCGCCTTGGACTGGATGATCGCCGCGCCAGCGCGACTGGCATTAACTCGCGTCCAGTTGGCCGCGGGCCGTTGGTTCTTTGGCGGTCGTTACAGCTTCGGCGTCATCGTTGCCGCGCAAACCCTGCATCCCTTAGCCCCGCGCGTGTATCTCCCTCGCTGGGCGGGTTTGTCGGGCGGGCTTGGGTTTGATCTGCTCGCGCGGTTGCCGGGGCGGGCTTACTCGATCAGCGCCGACTGGGTCCGGAAGTTCTGCGCCGACACCACCGCATCCATGCGCCGGTTGGAAGGGACCGGTTTTGTCCGGATTTGCGAATTGGAAGCCGCGTTGGTGAAAACGATTCGTTTTGAGTTTCGGACGGGGATAGGCTACTCGTTTGTGAAATGAGCACGACTGCAAACACTGAACGCCCCGCGTCCACGATCTGGCGCTGGGCGTTCGGCGTTTTGCCCCTGCTCTACCTTTGGTGGCTACTCGTCAACCGGCTCCGGGTGCCGTGGAATATGAACCCGCAATACGCCTATGGGTGGTCGGTGCCGTTTCTCTGTGCGTATCTGATTTGGCAGCGGGTTCAGGAATCCCCTGGCAGTTGGAAGCTGGAAGCTGCGCGCGGCCGGGGGGCGGCGGGCTTTCAGCTCCCTTCAGCCTTCGGCTATCTTCTTTTCGGCCTCTTCGCGCTCGCCTATGCGCCGACGCGATTGATCCAAGAAGCCAACCCGGAATGGTCCTTGGTTAGTTGGGCGCTGGCGGGGCAAGTCATCGGGTTAACGTTGCTGGCGGTTCGTTTTGCCCTGGGACCGGCGCGGCTGGCGCAATACGCCTTTCCTATTTGCTTCTTCCTCGTGGCCGTCCCCTGGCCTTATGGCATCGAGAACCCCGTCATCCAGGGCCTGACGCGGATGGACACGGCGCTGACGATTGAGGCGCTCGGCTGGATCGGCATTCCGGCCATGCAACACGGCAATGTCATCGAACTGGCCACGGGCAGCGTGGGTATTGATGAGGCGTGCAGCGGCATTCGTTCCCTTCAAGCGACCTTGATGCTTTCCCTGTTCTTCGGCGAGTTTTACCGGCTGGTGGTCGCGCGTCGGGGGCTTTGCGTCGTTGCGGGTTTCGGGCTGGCGTTGGTGTGTAATCTGGGCCGCATGTTGCTGCTAACCTGGGTGGCCGCGCGCCGTGGGGAGCAGGCGATCGCCGGCTGGCATGATCCCGCGGGCGTGTCCATCCTAGTCTCGTGCTTCCTTGGCTTGTGGCTCATCAGCTTCGCTATGCGCCCTAAGCCACCTACTCTGCCCCGCTCGGGAGAGTCTGACGCCACCGTTGCTCCAAGTCCCTCGCTCGCGGGAGCGGGAGCGGGTGGTCGCAGTCTGGGTGAGGGGAGTCGGGAGCAACCAAACCTGCATGGCGCGGGTCCGGGGGTGAGGGCTGCCGGGGCGGTGTCGAACTCCCCGGTTATTCATCTTCATCTCACTCCCACTCCCGCGCCCAAATCGCCCCCCGCAACCTTCCTAAAGCTCGCTTTCACTTTAGCCGCGTGGCTGGTGGTCGTGGAGATTTCCGTCGCGGCCTGGTATCACCACGTCGAGTCAGGGTTCAAAGATTCCGCGACCTGGAGTCTCAAGTGGCCTGAGACCGAGGCGGCGTTCAAGGAAGTGCCCATCGCCAAAAAAGCGGCGGAAATGTTGCGCTACGACGATGCCAAACAAGCGCAGTGGCTGGCGGCAGACGGCACGCGCTGGCAACTCTCCTGGTTCTACTGGAAGCCGGGGCAATCCGCCGGCTACCTGGCCAAGAGCCACAATCCGCTGGTGTGTATGCCGGCGGCAGGATATGAGGTGTCCTCGGTTTCCCCGCCGCAATCCGCCGAGGTGCAAGGACTGCGGCTGCCGTTTCGGATTTACAGCTTCGCGCAGGACCGCAGCACCGTTTACATCCTCTACACCCGGTGGGACGACCGCGCGACCGAACAGTCCTTTGCGACCGAGGGCGTCAGTCGCTTCAACCGACTGACGAGCGTCTGGCGGGGGCGGGGCAACCACGGGCAGCGCGTGGCCAGCTTGGCGGTCTGGGGCGCACACGGTCCTGACGAAGCGCGGGCGTTGCTGCTCGACCAGCTTGAAAAAGTGCTGGCCGTGGGCGGGCCCTGAATCTGGCGGCCACTCAATCTCTGGTGGCGGAGCAGTTGGAGAAAAGCATTGTGGCGGGGTGGGCATTCTCGCCGTGCTCGCGCTGGCGAGCGGGGCGCTGGAGCGCAGGAGAAACTCAAAAACGCGTTTTCGGTTGGAAATCATTTCGGCTCACGCATGGCGATCCGGCAACGGGTCGCCTTTTTTATGGCCGCGTAATGTTGCGGCCGGCGCGGCCGCGGTGGCGCTGGGCCTGGGGTTTGGAGGTTGCGCCGCGGGGGAGTTTGGGTTTAGATACGGGACAGTCAAATTGTGAAACGGTTATTAAGAAAAATGCGGTCATGGAGTCACGAATTCCGCCCCTCAGCGGGGTTGCGGCAGTTCATGATTGCGATGCTTTATGCCGGCCTGCTTTCGATTTGCCTCCCGGCGGCTTATTTGCTGCGGCTCGACTTCAAGCTGTCGCCCACTGAAACGCTGAACATTCTGCGGTGTTTGGCCTGGGTCGTGCCGTTGAAAGTGCTGCTGTTGTTCCGGTTGGGCACCTTGCGGTCGCATCTGGGTTTCTTCGGCGTGGTGGGTTTGGTCCGGGTGGCGACCGGACTTGCGATTGCCGCAGTGGTTCTCCTGGCTGTCCGGCTCGTGACTCAGTCCACCGTTTTCGCTCCGCCCATCGGTGTGACGATCATTGATTTTACTCTGTCGCTACTGGTGGTCGGCGGGGTGCGGCTGTTTCTGCGGCTCGCGCGCCACTACAGCATGGAGATGGGAGATGACGGCGAAGGTGGCGCGGGAAGCGGCCGCGTGGATCGAGTGGCGATCATTGGTGCTGGGGAAGCGGGAACCATGCTGGCGCAGGAAATTCTATTGAAACCGCGTTTTCGGATGTGGCCGGTCGCCTACTTTGACGACGACCAATCCAAGTGGGGCATCGAGATTCACGGCGTGCGGGTGCTGGGTAAACCGGAATTACTGGCCGGAGGCGGGCATCGGAAGCATCGGATTGACCGGGTCATCATTGCGATTCCCTCTGCGAACGTGCGCCGCCTGCGGGATTTGGTGGAAATGCTTCAAGCCGGGGGCTTGCCGTTTCAAACCATTCCGTCCCTGGATCAACTGACCAACGGGCAGGTGCATTTAACCCAAGTCCGCCCGGTGCAAATCGAAGACCTGCTGGGCCGCGACGCGATCAAACTCGATACCCTGGACATTCGGAAACTGATTTGCGGACAGGTGGTCATGGTCACGGGTGCCGGCGGCAGCATCGGAACGGAAATCTGTCTGCAGATTGCGGCCCACGCGCCGTCCCGACTCCTGCTGGTGGAGCGCTCCGAGGTGCAACTATTCCAGGTGGAGCAGGCGCTGGTGGACGCGGGATATGGCGCGCTGATCCAACCCGTGATGGCCGATGTTACTGACCGCAGCCGGGTGAACCAGATCCTGGCGGCGCACCGGCCCAAGCTGATTTTTCACGCCGCCGCTCACAAGCATGTGCCCCTGATGGAAAATCAGGCCGGCGAAGCCATCAAGAACAACGCCCTTGGCACCGCGCTCCTCGCGGAACTGGCGCAGGAGCATCAGGTTGAGCGGTTCGTCCTGATCTCGACTGACAAGGCCATCAATCCGGTCAACGTGATGGGCGCTACCAAGCGGTTGGCCGAGCTTTGCCTCCAGGCGCTCAACGCGCGGAACGGGGGTGTCACCCAGTTCATGGCGGTGCGCTTCGGCAACGTGCTGGGCTCCTCGGGCAGCGTTATTCCGCAATTCAAAAAACAGATTGCTGCCGGAGGCCCGGTCCGGGTCACCTGCCCGGAAATCACACGGTATTTTATGACCATTCCCGAAGCGGTGGGACTGGTGCTGCAATGCGCTACGCTCGGGCGGGGAGGCGATATTTTGGTGTTGGACATGGGAAAACCGGTGCGGATTGTGGACTTGGCCCGGCAACTCATACAGCTTTCGGGATTTAAGCCGGAGCAGGACATTGCCATCGAGTACACCGGGCTGCGCCCGGGGGAAAAGTGTTTCGAGGAACTGAACTACGTCGGCGAGAACTACTCCCCGACCGCCCACCCGGCCATCATGCGCTTCACGGCGACGCCGCCGTCGCTAGAGAAGGTGCTGGCGAACCTGAAGGCGTTGGCGGCGGTTTTGCCCGAGCGGAGCGAAGCGGAGCTCAAGACTTTGCTCCAGCAGGTGGTGTCTGATTACCACCCCCGGCTTCCCGGAGGCAGTGCCGCGGCGGGAACAAACGGGACGTTCCACAACGGGCTGGATGCCAGCTCAACCTGTCGGTACGGGAAGCTCGGGCCGAACGGGATGCCCGCGCACGCGGTGGTGGGTGAGAATTGTCCCTGCGCCAAAGTCCGACTCGCGGCCGTTGGCGCTGGGGAAGCGCCAGCGCCAAAGGCGGCGAACGCCAATGCCCGACCAGACATCGCCACGCGCCAAGAAGCCTCTTGAGCTTGCGATTATTCCAAGCTAGTCATCCTTACTGAGCGGTCCGCAGGGTGTCCGAAAAGCGCACGAAGCGGATTCCCTCTCCCCTTCGGAAGGGGAGAGGCTCAGGGTGAGGGGTTGTGTGTAAATACACTGACTGGGCAGGCTTTTCCCCCTCACCTCAACCCTCTCCCCCTCCGCGGGGGAGAGGGAGTCGTGTGCGCCCTGCTCCTGGTTTTGTCGGCTATCCCGCGGATTCCAGAGTATATTGGCCTCGGCCGCCGTAATCATCGTAATCGCGGCTCAGAAGCAGGAGAAGAAGTCCCATTGGTGCCGATGCCTCAAGTGCCGACGATGGTTCGGTGCGCAAGGGGAACTCGCAGCATGAGCCGTGAAATAAGAAAACGTGGCCGCCAGTGTATGAGGTGGCCGCGCCAGTGGCGCCAGCCTCCTGGCTTGGTGTTGCGTGGGGGCATCGGGGAAACATAAAAGGTCGGCGACACCTTGCAAGCTGGAGGCTTGCTCCACTACCTTTGCAACATGAATCCGCTTCGCGATGCCACCAGTCGTTCCCGTTACTTTGTCGGGCTGATGTCGGGCACTTCAGCGGACGGCATTGATGCCGTGGTCGCCAGCATCGGCGGCACCGGGCGAGGCTTGCGGACGAAGGTGATCGCTCATCACCACCAGAATTTCACGGCGAAGTTTCGGGAGCAACTGCTCGATGCCTGTCTGCACGGCACGGTCGCTGAAATCTGTGAGCTAAACTTTCTCCTGGGCGAACAGTTCGCCCGTTCGGCGCTGGCGGTGATTCGGGTGGCGAAGTTGAAGCGCGAACAAATCACCGCCATTGGTTCGCACGGACAAACCGTCCATCACCTGCCGAATGGGAAGCCTCCCTCCACGCTGCAAATCGGCGAACCGGGGGTCATCGCTGAACGGACCGGTATAACGACGGTGGCCGATTTTCGCGTGCGCGACATGGCGGCGGGCGGGCAGGGTGCGCCGCTGGTGCCCTACGCCGATTGGGCTTTGTTCACCCACGCGTCGCGCCCGCGCATCATCCAGAACATTGGCGGCATCGCGAACCTGACTTTGCTTCCGCCGCGGGCGCGACTCGCCGACGTGCGAGCCTTCGACACTGGCCCGGGGAACATGCTCATGGATGCGCTGGTGCGCGTGCTGAGCCGGGGCAAGCAAGCGTATGATCGCGATGGGAAATGGGCGAATCGAGGCCGGGTTTCCGAGGCGCTTCTCGCCCAGTGCATGGCCCATCCATACCTTGCGCGCCGGCCGCCGAAGACCACCGGTCGCGAGGAGTTCGGCGAAATGTTCCTGCGCGAGTTTCTGGCGCAGGGGCGCAAGCTGAAGTTGGCCGACGCCGATCTGGTCGCGACCGCGACGGCCTTTACGTCCGAGAGCATTGCCGACGCCTACCAACGATTCGCCTTTCCGAAAATCCACCGCCCGCTACTGGCGAGGTTGGAAATCATCCTTGGCGGCGGCGGCGCGAAGAACCCGACGCTTGTGCGGATGCTCCGAAGTCGTTTGACGGCGCTGGCCGCCGGTGGTTGGAGTTCAAGCTTCAGCTTGTCTCGGAGCACTCTGAAGGGTGAATTCCCACTCTTCACTCACGAAGACTTTGGGATGGACAGTTCCGCTAAGGAGCCGCTGGCCTTTGCCATCATGGCGCACGAGACGTTGCTAGGGCGGCCGAGCAATGTCCCGTCGGTCACGGGCGCGCGGCGCGCGGTCGTGCTGGGCAAGATCATTCCCGGCTGACCGAGGAACCCGCGACGCGCCAAGGCCAAGCTCTGCTGGCAGAAATCGGAACCCAGGGCCGGGCGGGATTGGCCCCGCAAAAGTCCACCCGTTGGGAGTCCATTATTCTGTTATCCCGCTGTGCGCCGGAGGGGAAGACTGAGTAATTGAGGGCAGAATAATGGGGCACAGTTGCTTGAGGATAGTGGCTACGCAGCACCTGTTCAGCGATGCCCGGCGCGGAATTCTTTACCGGTTCTCTAATTACCAAACCGTCGGTTCCTCCGAAATTGGTTGAGTCAGCGCCCGTTTCTTTTCAGAGTTTTCCCGCCGTGAATCTGGCGGCATTTGTCCCAAACCAATCTATGTCAAAACTCGAAATCAAACCGGCCGGCTCCTGCGCTTACGATCTGCTGGCGCTCGGGGAAATCATGCTCCGCCTTGATCCCGGTGAGGGGCGCATCCGCACCGCGCGCGAATTCAAAGTTTGGGAGGGCGGCGGCGAATACAACGTCGCGCGGGGACTGCGCCGCTGCTTCGGCATGAAGACGACCGTAGCCACCGCTTTCGCCGACAACGACGTAGGCCGCTTGCTCGAAGACTTCATCCTGCAAGGCGGCGTGGACCCGCAGTTCATCAAGTGGGCGAAGTTCGACGGTAGCGGGCGCGCCGTGCGGAACGGCTTGAACTTCACCGAACGCGGCTTCGGGGTGCGCGGCGCGGTGGGCGTCCCTGATCGCGGGCACTCCGCTGCCAGCCAACTCCAGCCCGGCGACTTCGACTGGGATCACATCTTCGGCAAGCTGGGCGTGCGCTGGCTGCACACGGGGGGCATCTTCGCCGCGCTCAGTGACACCACGCCGCCACTCGTCATCGAGTGTGTCCAGAAAGCGAAACAATACGGCACAGTCGTGAGCTACGATTTGAATTATCGCCCGAGCCTTTGGAAATCCATCGGCGGCCAGAAGCGCGCGCAGGAGGTGAACCGGGAGATCGCCAAATACGTGGACGTGATGATCGGCAACGAAGAGGACTTCACCGCCTGCCTCGGCTTCCAAGTCGAAGGCGCGGACGAACACCTGCTGCACATTGACGTGACCGCGTTCAAGCGGATGATCGCGACAGCGGTGAAGGAGTTTCCGAACTTCAAGGCCACCGCTACCACGCTGCGCGCCGCCAAGACCGCCACGATCAATGACTGGGCCGCTATTGCTTGGAGGGACGGCCAGTTTTTCGAGAGTCGCAAATATCCCGATCTTGAAATCCTCGATCGCGTCGGCGGCGGCGACAGTTTCGCATCCGGCTTCATCTACGGCCTGATGACCACCGGCGACCCGCAAAAGGCCGTGGACTACGGCGCCGCCCACGGCGCACTGGCCATGACCACGCCGGGCGACACGAGTATGGTGGGCAAGGATGAGGTGGAGAAGTTGATGAAGGGCGGTG
>CAIKLQ010000122.1 GCA_903828255.1 uncultured Verrucomicrobiota bacterium | reverse complement strand
GTGGCCGGGGTAAATGACGCCTTCGGCCAACCGGCGACGGGAACTATTGCCTTACACCTCGCGCAACTCCCGGACAACGACTTCTTTGTTAATGCCCTCTTGTTCCCCACCAATGCCGTGAGCGTGCGGGATAACAACGTGGGGGCCACCCTAGAGCCGGGCGAACCGGCCAATATCGTCCCCGGCGATGCCTCGGTCTGGTGGTTCTGGGTATGCCCCACCAATGGCCATTACACGATTGATACCGGGGGCAGCGCGGTCGCCACCCTGCTGTGCGTCTATCAGTTCTCCACTTTGGGCGCTCTGACCCTGGTGGCCGAGGACGACCAAGGCTCGGACCGCGGCGACTCCGCCGTCAAGGTCCAAGCCGTGGGTGGGACGACCTATTACCTCGCGGTGAAAGGACCCTACACCAATGGGGTGACCGTGACCGGCGACCTGCGCCTGAACGTGAACCCCAGCCTCTCCGTGAACGACAATTTCGCCGACCGCATTACCCTCACCGGCGTGGACCGCTTCGAGACTGCCACGAACATCGGGGCCACTGAGGAAACCAACGAACCCGAGCACGCCGGCAACCTCGGTGGAAAATCCGTCTGGTGGAGTTGGCCGGCGCGGCACGGCGGCACGGTCACCATTACCACCGCCGGCAGTTCCTTTGACACGTTGCTCGCCGTCTATACCGGCGACAGGCTTGCCGCCCTGAGCCTGGTGGCCGCGAATGATGACGCGGACAACCTGGATCCATTGGCCCGCAGCAAGGTGACGTTCACGGCCGTGGCGGGCGTGACCTATCAGATCGCCGTGGACGGCTATCGGTTTCCGGACGGCGAAGCCGCCGAAGGCGCGGTGGAGCTGCACCTGCACGAGGTGCTGACCCCTTATCCGGGGGGCAACGATTACTTCGCCGACCGTTATGCCATCACGGGTGGCAGCGTCACGGTGACGGGGGACAACACCAAAGCCACTAAGGAACCCGGCGAACCGGGCCACGCGGGGTCGGAAGGGGGCGATTCGCTCTGGTGGTCCTGGGTGGCTCCTGCCTCGGGGACGGTCGTGCTCACCACGGTGGGCAGTAGTTTTGACACGGTCCTGGCGGTTTACACCGGGAATGCGGTTGCGGCGGTGACCTTTGTGGCGGCGGATAGAGATAGCGGGCTGGGAGGCGAGTGTCACCTCACCTTTACCGCGGTGGCCGGGGTGCAATACCAGATCGCCGTGGATGGTTACCGGGACGGCAACAATCTTCCGAAGGGGCTGGTGGTCTTGAATCTCGCGCAGTTCGGCAGCGAGCCGCAGCATGCCAATGATTCGTTCGTCCTGGCGACCTTGATTCCCGCCCAGTTTCCGGACGTGTCCGGCTATAACGTCGCCGCCACGCGCGAGCCGGGTGAACCCAGCCACGGGGGCATGACCAATGGGCATTCGATCTGGTGGGCCTATCGGGCCACGGCCAATGGAGCGGTCACGGTGAGCACCGAGGGAAGCGATTTTGACACGATCCTGAGCGTTTACACCGGGAGCAACGTGGCGGCGCTGACGCTGGTAGCGGAGAACGATGACCGGGCCAGCGGCAACCGGCGCAGCCGGGTGACGTTCCAGGGCGTGGCCGGAATAATCTATAAGTTCGCCGTGGATGGTTATGGTGGGCAGCAGGGCTACGTCAGGCTGGGGGTGCTCGCGGCCGGGGAGGGCGCTACCGCCCCGGAAATCCAGGAGCCGCCGCGGGACTTTACGAGTTATGCGGGCGGAGAGGGAACGGAAACCGGCGCCCATTTCCGGGTGCGCGCCACGGGCACGCCGCCCTTGACCTACCAGTGGCAGCGCAACGGGCTGCCGGTGCCCGGGGCGACCAACGATACCTTCACTCTCGACCCGGTGGTGGCGGCCGAGGCCGGGATTTACCGGGTGGACGTGAGCAATGCCTATGGCAGTGTGTTCAGTGCCGCCGCGCTGCGTTTTGTCGCCGAACCTTTCAATGACCTCTACGCCCAACGCATCTTGTTAGTCGGGTCCTCGAACCGCGTGTTCGCCTCCAATCTGCGGTCCGGCGCGGATGAGGCTGAGGAGTATCACCCAGGTGTTCAAAATGGGGGGCACTCGGTCTGGTGGCGATGGGTGGCCCCGACGAACGGGCCCGTGGAAGTCAGCACCGCCGGAAGCAGCTTTGAGACGCTGCTCGGGGTTTACGTCGGCAGCACTCTCGGCAGCTTGCAGGAGGTGGCCTACAATATTATGGCCGTGCGGGATGTCCTTTACTTCAGCCGCATGATCTTCAATGCGGTGGCCGGCCAGGAATATGAGATTGCGGTGGGCTCCTCCAAACCCACCGACGCGGGTTCCGGCAGCATCGTTCTCAAGTTGCAACAGTTTCCAGGCGCGCCGGTGCTCCAAGGGCCCACCCGCACTGCTGACGGACACTTCCAGTTCCTCATCACCGGTTCCCCCGGTGCCCAGATCCGCGTGCAACAGTCAACCGATTTGCGGACCTACTCCACGGTGTTCACCGCCTATCTGCCTCCCGGGGGGTTGGTCTTTGTTGATCCCGAACCCATTTCCACCCTGCCGCAGCGTTACTTCCGCGTGCTGAGCGCCGATGTCCCGGTCAACGACCAGACTCTGCAGACTACCTTGCCGGTCTATACCAACGTTTGGGATCAGGCCCATATCCGGGTGTGCGACAAGGTGGACGGACTCTATGCCAATGCCAATGAACTGTATCTGGCATACCTGCGGCCCAGTTTCCCGTGGGTCACCAACCTGCAGAGTATCCTCGGCAAGAGCGTCTATACTTTTTATGACACGGCGCAGGGGGATGACCTCCTGGCCAGGGAAAACCAGGTGCTCGCCGACGGCGTGACCGCCGAGTACCTCTACGCTCTACAGCCATTTGGCCAGGCGACCTCTTGGGCTTACATGAAGAAGAGTGCTTTGCGGGATGATCAGGGCCGCAACTACGCCGTCCGCACCGAGTTCTATGAAATTCCTGCCCCGAATCAGACGGTGATTCCCGCCGCCACGAATGACTGGCAGCGCACCCAGCTCTTCGTGGTGGACAAGGATACCAACAGCGTGATCATTAACGCCAACTCCAACTACGTTGCTTCGCTTCAGGGGAATTTCCCGGAGATCCATTCTGTGACCAACCTGATCGGGCGGGACGACTATTACTTCTACGCGCCAGCAGAGGCGGACAAATTCCGGGCGGATGACCATCAGGTCATGACCAGCGGGGTCGGTTACCACGCCCTCGAAGCCAACCAACAGATCGGCGGTCAGATGACCTACCTCTACGTCACCAAGACGCCCCTGCGTGACTTTCAGGGGAAGGTGTTTGGGGTGCATCTTGAATTCTTTGCCGTGCCGGAACTCACCTTGCACCGGGTCGCTGGCGGGGGGGTGGAGCTTTCCTGGCCGGCCGATCAAAGCGTTTACCATGTCCAGGAGTCCGCCGCCGCGAACGGCCCCTGGACAGACTCCCTGGCCACGCCCGTTATTTCCGGCGGCCAGTTCCGGGTGGCGGTAACCCCAGTCGGGGGCCGGCGTTTTTATCGGTTGTTGAAAAATCCGTGAGGGCCGATCAGAAAAGCGTTGTGAATTCCCACGCAAAATATATGAACAGCCATGAACCCACAGCGCCAGCGAACTCTTTAGCAGCATCAGCCATGATGACCTTCGTTCCAAGGATACTCGCGCACTCTTGATGCAGCTTTGTCGTATTCCGGCGGCGCCTATCCTCACGATGCTGGCGCGCCAAGGAGGTAGGGAGTGGCCATTCCCCTTTTTTGATTTTTCGCATCCAGGAATCGAGTAGCCGACGAAAACGTCCGGCGCGCGGTGGCAGCGCCTGTTTGAAAACACCAATCTCGCTCGTAGCAGCCGACGTAAGGAGGCTCAAAGCTCTTGGTTACTTGGGGGCGGCCTGCGAAAAAGTCAGAGCCTTCTTACGTCAGCGGCTACTTTTCATACCGGCGCTAAGACTGGCGAGGAAGCAGACACCCTATGAAAACGCGGTTTGACAGGTATGCCAGGCTTACCCACAATCCCTATATGAGCTATTTACGATTATTCGGGCCGACAGCATTTTGCCTGCTATGGTGCCTTTCTGCGGCGGCGGGGGGCTTCCAGGTCGGAGATAACTTCACCGGGTTTCAAGCGGCGGATCAGGCCGGCGGCAAGTTTACTTTTAAACCGGGCGACGCAAAATTTCTGATCCTGAATACCCCGGGGGAAAGTGGCACGCCGGAAGACGTTAAAGACCCGGGCTG
The DNA here is from genome assembly GCA_903828255.1 of uncultured Verrucomicrobiota bacterium. Lineage (GTDB taxonomy): Bacteria > Verrucomicrobiota > Verrucomicrobiia > Limisphaerales > JADLHS01 > CAIKLQ01. Next base: position 9,891 of record CAIKLQ010000122.1, on the reverse strand, counting down.
GTTTGAGAAAAATCACGCGCTGATGCTGGTCAATATTTCGGATTTGTCTGCCTTGAAACGCCGGATCGCCCGCTCGCGTCTGTCCTCCAAGCCGTATCGCCTGCTGGTGCTGGAGGACGCGGCGCTAGCGGAACGGCTGCCGAAGCAATCGGGAAAGATGAGTGTCTTGTCGCTGGATGACCAGGGGAAGATCACGGCGGTTCGGTACGCCGCGCCGGGGAAAGAGCTTCAGGCATTGTTTTCCAATGCCAAATAGCTCCCACTCTCCGGGGAGCCTTTGCGAATGCCCGCTGCGCGCGTTTCGGCCAGCTCTTGTGTCGGATGAAGCGCCTTGCTGCAAAGCCGGAGCCAGGTCCTGTCGCTCTTGGAGTCGCGGGGGCGGACCGAGTATTACCCTTGAACCTCCCGAAACATAGCGGTGGTTTCTGGGTTCGGTGGGGAGGGCGGGACGCCGCAGCTTTGCTGTTGGGGCTGTTGACCTCCTGCATGGTGGGGCCGAACTACCAGACCCCCAACGCCAAAGTCGCGGGCCAGTTCCAAGCCGACCCCGTCGGGCCGGACAAGCCGGTGAATGCTGCAGATGCCTGCTGGTGGAAAGGGTTAAACGATCCAGTGCTCGACGGCCTGATCGAAACCGCCTATAGCAACAACCTGTCGCTCCAAATCGCCGGCGTTCGCGTGCTCGGGGCGCGCGCCCAGCTCAACCAATCCATCGGCAATCTGTTTCCGCAGCAACAAGGGCTTTCCAGCGGGCTAAATTACACGAAGCTGAACAGCGACTACCTGACGGACCAGGTAATGTTTTCGGCTTCGTGGGAAATTGATTTTTGGGGGAAATACCGGCGCACCATCCAGTCGGACCGAGCCACGTTTCTCGGGACGGTGGCGGCGTTCGATGACTCGTTGGTAACGCTGATTGCGGACGTGGCGAGCAGCTACGTCAATCTCTGCACAACGGAGGAGCGGCTCCGCGTGGCGCAGAAAAATTTGACCGCGCAGCAGGAAAGTCTCCGCGTGGCGACGGCCCAATACAAATACGGGGAGACGAGCGAACTCGACATGCGCCAGGCTCAAACCATCGTGCATCAAACCGCGGCGCAGATTCCGCGGCTGCAAAACTCGCTGACCCAGACGAAAAACGCCCTCGCCGTCCTGCTGGGCGAAACTCCCGATGAAGTGAACCAGCATCTGACCGGTCCGGGGCGCATCCCGGTGGCGCCGGTTGGGGTGGGCGTCGGCATTCCCCGCGATCTGTTGCGCCGCCGGCCCGACGTGCGGGCGGCAGGGTTGTCCGCGGCGTCCCAAAGTGCGCTGATTGGCGTGGCGAAAGCGAACATGTATCCGGCGTTTTCGCTTTCCGGGGCGTTTGGTTTTTCCGCAAATAACGAGGGGAAAAACTCTTTGTCGGACCTGTTCCTGTGGCAGAACCGGGCGGCCCAAGCCGGCGCCTCGCTGGTCTGGCCGATCTTCAACTACGGTCGGCTCGTCAACCAGGTACGAGTGCAGGACGCGGGGTTTGAGCAAGCGGTGTTGAGCTATCAAAACACGGTGCTGACCGCGCAGCAGGAGGTGGAGAATGGCTTGTCGGCGTTTTACACCGAACAACAGGCCCTCACCAACCTGACCGCCGCCGGCGCCGCCGCGCGCCGCTCGACGGTAATCGCCATGATTCGATACAAGGGAGGCGAGGCGGACTACACCACGGTGCTGAACGCCGAGCAATCCCAGTTGAGTGTCGAGGATTCCGTCGCCACGGCGCAGGGCAACGTGGTGTTAAACTTGATCGCCCTCTACCGCGCGCTCGGGGGCGGCTGGGAGCTGCGCGGGGAGCGCGACGTGATTTCCGACGAAGTCAAAGCCGAGCTGGCCCGGCGCACGGATTGGGGAAAGCTGCTGGAGCTGGAACAGCATCTCCCGAAGCAGTCCCCTGGGGCCGGCCCATAGTTTCCCGTCCAGACCAGACCCAATCGTATGACACCAAAACTGCCCTCGATCTTCCGGCAACTGACAGGCGCTTGCGTCCGGCGCCGCTCCCTGGCCGGCGCGCTGGGCGGCCTCAGCATCGTGCTGCTGGTGGGTGGCTGCCGCAAACAAGAAGCGGTCACTGTTCCGCTGCCCGCGGTAACCGTCGCCCTACCAACATCGCAACCGGTCACGGAATTTCTGGAACTGACCGGGACGCTGGCCGCTTCCAAGACCGTGGACCTCGTCGCGCGCGTCAGCGGCTACCTCGAATCGGTGAACTTCAAGGACGGCGATTTCGTCGAGGCCGGGCAGTTGCTCTTTGTGATTGAACCCGAGCCGTACCGGCAGCAACTCGCCTTGAACGAAGCCGCGCTGCTTCAGGCCCAGTCCGAATACGAGCGCCAGCAATCCTTGGTCAAGGAGAACGCCACCTCCGCGGCGAACGTGGAAAAATGGCGCAGCTCGCGCGACCAGGCCAAGGCCCAAGTCGAACTGGCAAAGATCAACCTCGGCTACACGCGGGTTGCGGCGCCGTTCGCCGGGCGGATGGGCCGCCGGCTCCTCGACCCGGGTAATCTCGTCGGCAGCGGTGTGGCGACCAAGCTCGCGACCTTGGATCAATTGCTGCCCATCTATGCCAACTTCAACCTTAACGAACGCGATGCGCTCCATCTCTACGAGCGGATGCGCCAGCTTGGCCTTGCTGCCAAATCCAGCGTTGGCCGAACGCCGGTGGCCATCGGTTTGAGCAACGAGCAGGGCTATCCCCATGCCGGCGTGCTGGACTTCACGGACAATGAAATCAGCGGCTCGACCGGAACCATCGCCCTGCGCGCGCTCTTCAATAACGACGAAAAGAAACTGTTCCCCGGCCTGTTTGTGCGCGTGCGCATCCCGCTGGGCAAGCCGCAACCCGCCCTCCTCATCCCCAACAGCGCCATCGGCAATGATCAGCAGGGCGATTACGTTTTCGTCGTGGACGCGAACCACGTGGTCGCGCGCCGTTCGATTGTGAAAGGGCCGCTCACGCCTGAAGGCTGCGCCATCCGGAGCGGGTTGACGGCGGCGGATCGCGTCGTCGTGAACGGCATTCTGAACGCCCGTCCCGGCGAGCCGGTTGCGCCCCTGGAAAACAAGCTCGCCACGCCCGCAGCCACGCCCTGATCCGGATTCCGCCGCGCCGTCATGTTCGCTAAATTTTTCATCGAACGTCCGGTTCTGGCGAACGTGATTGCGTGCGTCACGATCCTGCTGGGCGTCGTGGCGATGTTGCTTCTGCCGGTTTCGGAATATCCGCCCATCACGCCACCGACCGTTCAGGTCACGACCACGTATCCCGGTGCGAGCGCAAAAATTTTAGTCGAGACCGTGGCGTTGCCGCTCGAACAGCAGGTCAACGGCGTGGAGAAGATGCTCTACATGCAGTCCACCAGCACCGGCGACGGCCGCTACACGCTGACCGTCACGTTCGAAGTCGGCACGGATCTGGACTTTGCGCAGGTGCTGGTGCAGAACCGCGTCGCGGCGGCGATGGCGCAATTGCCCGCGGCGGTCCAGCAACAAGGCGTCGTGACCAAAAAGAAGGAAACCTCGCCGCTCCAGATCATCACGCTCGCCGCGAAGGACGACCGTTACGACGCGCTGTTCCTCAGCAATTTCGGCACGCTCGAATTGCGCGACAAACTCGCGCGCCTCCCCGGCGTCGGCGACGTGGTGGTGTTTGGCATCGGCGAATACTCCATGCGCATCTGGCTCAATCCCGAGCAACTCCAGCAGCGCGGGTTGGTGCCGCAGGACGTCATCACCGCGATTCAAGCGCAGAACGCCAACATCGCCGCCGGCCAGATCGGCATGCCGCCCACGCCCGTCGGGCAGGATTTTCAACTCACCGCCAACGTTCCCGCCGCGCTCTCGGACGCGGCGCAATTCGAGCAGATCATTCTCAAAACCGCCAGTGGGGCGGGCGGACAGGTCACCCGCATTCGCGACGTGGGGCGGGTGGAATTGGGCGCGCGCAGTTACAGTCAGGTCTTCAAGGTGGACGGCAAACCGGCGGGCGGCATTGCCATCTACCAACTCCCCGGCGCCAACGCGCTCGCCACGGCGGACGGCGTGCGCCAACTTCTGGACCGCCTCGCGCCCGGTTTTCCCGCCGGGCTCGGTTACAACATTCCGTTCGATACCACCACGTTCGTGCGGCAATCCGTCACGGAAGTTTATCACACGCTGTTCGAGGCCTGCGCGCTGGTCCTGCTCGTCATCATCGTCTTTCTGCAAAACTGGCGGGCGACGCTCGTGCCCGCGACGACCGTGCCCGTGACGATCATCGGCGCGTTTGCCGCGATGGCCGTGCTGGGATTCAGCATCAACCTGCTCACGCTCTTCGCCCTGGTGCTGGCCATTGGCGTCGTGGTGGATGATGCCATCGTGGTGGTCGAAGGCGTCTCGCAGCACGTCGAACGCGGCGGGAAGCCGAAGGCCAGCAGCATCGCGGCAATGCAGGAATTGTTCGGCCCGATCGTCGGCATCACGCTCGTGTTGATGGCGGTGTTTCTGCCGTCGGCGTTCATGCCGGGCATCACGGGCCAGATGTACCGCCAGTTCGCGCTCGTGATTGCGGCGACGGCGCTTATCAGCGCTGTCAACGCCGTGACCTTGAGCCCGACGCAATGTGCGCTCTGGTTGCGCCCCGCCGCGCCGAAGCACAAAAAGAACTTTTTCTTCCGCGGGTTCAACGCGGTTTACGAGCCGACCGAAGCCTTTTATGTCCGCGCGATCCAGTTCATCGTCCAACGCAGCGGACGATTCGTGATCCTCGCGCTGGGGCTGGTCGCATTGGCCATTTGGGGGCTGACGAAAATCCCGACGGGGTTCCTTCCCACCGAAGACCAGGGCTACTTGATGGTGGCGGTGCAGGTGCCTGACGGCGCTTCGCTCGAACGCACCGAACGCGTCATGAATGAAGTCGCGCGCCTCGGGTTGCAGACGCCGGGCGTGGAGCGGGCCATCGCCATCGGCACCGGCGGGCCATCGCCCCTCGAAGGTGACGTGTCGCTGGCCAACGCGGGCATCGTTTACCTGATGCTCAAGAACTGGGACGAACGCGGACGCAGCGAAGACCTGGCACACATTTCTCAGAGCCTGTTGACGCAGTTGGCGACCGTGCAGGAAGCGCGCACGCGGTTGCTCGTGCCACCGCCCATCCAGGGACTCGGGGCGTCGAGCGGTTTCCAGTTGCAGGTGGAGTTGACCGACGGCAGCTACGATTTCGCCCGCCTGCAAAACGTGACCGACCAGATGGTGCGCGAGGCCAACGCCGCGCCGGAGGTCCAGAATGCGTTCACCGCGTTTCGCGCCTCCGTGCCCCAGCTTTCCCTCAAGGTGAACGCCACCCAGGCCGCGACGTGGAACGTGAACGTGGGCGACGTCTATAACACGCTGCAAAGCTACCTGGGTTCGACCTATGTGAATCTGTTCACCAAATTCGGGCACAACTACATGGTTTATGTGCAGGCCGATCCGCAGTACCGCCTGAACGCGGACGACGTGAAGCGGATGTTCGTCCGCGGTCGGAACGGCGACATGGTCCCCATCGGCGCGCTCGCGGAGATCACGCCCTCGCACGGGCCCTCAGTGATTTCGCTCTACAACCTGTTTCCCTCCGCGACGATTAACGGCGCGCCCGCCGCCGGCTTCAGTTCCGGCCAGGCGCTGGCCGCGATGGAGAACCTTGCGCGCAAAAACCTTCCCCCGGGCATGAGCTACGAATGGACCGCGCTGGCCCAGCAGGAAAAAATGGTCGGCAACTCGGCGTATTTCATTTTTGCGCTGGCGATTCTGCTCGTTTACTTCGCGCTCGCCGGGCAATACGAGAGTTGGGTCACGCCGGGCGCGGTGATTCTTGCGGTGCCGTTGGCGCTGTTGGGCACCGCGGCCGCGCTGCTCGCGCTCGGGTTGGCGAACAACATTTACGTGCAGATCGGCCTCGTGCTGCTCATCGCGCTCTCGGCGAAGAATGCGATCCTCATCGTCGAAATGGCCCGCGCCGGCCGCGCGGCCGGACAGAGCATCCTCGACGCAACCGTCGCGGCGTCGAAAGTCCGCTTCCGGCCCATCATGATGACGTCGTTCACGTTCATCCTGGGCGTGCTGCCGCTCGTGCTGGCCAGCGGCGCCGGGGCTGCCGCCCGCCGATCGCTGGGCATTGCCGTCGTCACCGGGATGCTGGCGTCCACCTGCCTGGCGGTGTTGTTTGTGCCCGCCCTTTTTGTCGTGCTACAAAAATTCTCGGAGCGGAAACTTTCTTCCCCGAAGCCCCCGGAGCCCGCCCCGCCTGACCTGGCCTCGCGCTGATCGTGTTCGCCAAATTCTTCATTGAACGCCCGGTGCTCGCGAATGTGATCGCGTGCGTCACGATGTTGCTCGGCGCGGTCGCGATCTTCTATCTGCCCGTCGCGCAGTATCCGCCCATCACGCCGCCCACCATCCAGGTGACGGCGAATTATCCCGGCGCGAACGCCAAGACGCTGGCTGAGACCGTGGCGTTGCCGCTCGAGCAGCAGGTCAACGGCACCGAGAACATGCTCTACATGCAGTCCACCTGCACGTCCGATGGCCGCTACACGCTCACCGTCACGTTCAAGGTCGGCACGGACCTCGATTTCGCGCAAGTGCTCGTGCAGAACCGGGTTTCCGCCGCGCTGGCGCAGTTGCCGCAAGCGGTGCAGCAACAAGGGGTCGTCACCAAAAAGAAATCCACCGCCATTCTCCAGATCATCACGGTGACCTCCGAAAACGGCGAATACGACGCGCTGTTCCTGAGCAATTTCGCAACGCTTCGGTTGCGCGACAAGTTGGTGCGCCTGGCCGGGGTTTCGGACGTGAACGTCTTCGGCGTCGGCCAATACAGCATGCGCGTCTGGCTCGACCCGCAGCGGATGCGGGCGCGCTCGTTGATGCCCCGCGAGGTCATCGCGGCCATCCAGCGCCAGAATGTGTTTGTGGCCGCGGGCCAGGTCAACATGCCGCCCGCCCCCGCGGGGGAGGATTTTCAACTGACCCTCGAGGTCCCGGGTAATCTTTCGACCGTCGAGCAGTTCGAGAACCTCATCGTGAATTTCAGCCCGACCAACGGCGGGCAGATCACGCGCATCCGGGACGTTGGCCGCGTGGAACTGGGGGCGCAAACTTACAGCCAGTTTTTCAAAATGAACGGCAAGGTCGCCGGGGGCATTGCCATCTTTCAACTGCCGGAAGCCAACGCGCTCGACACCGCCAAGCGCGTCCGGGCGGCAATGGCGGAACTTGCGAAGGACTTTCCCAAGGGCCTGAATTACACGATCCCGTTCGACACGACGGTGTTCGTGAGCGCGTCCGTGGACGAAGTCTATCACACGCTCTTCGAGGCGGGGTTGCTGGTTCTGCTGGTCATCGTCGTGTTCCTGCAGGACTGGCGCGCGACACTCGTCCCGGCGACGACCGTGCCGGTGACGATCATCGGCGCCTTTGCCGCGATGGCGGTGATGGGCTTCACCATCAATCTGCTCACGCTCTTTGCCATCGTGCTCGCCATCGGCATCGTGGTGGACGACGCCATCGTGGTGGTCGAAGGCGCGGCGCAACATCTCGAACGCGGCAAAACCGCGAAGCAGGCGAGCATGGACGCCATGCGCGAATTGTTCGGCCCGATCATGGGCGTGACGCTGGTGTTGATGTCCGTGTTCCTGCCGCCGGCGTTCATGCCCGGCATCACGGGACAGATGTATCGCCAGTTCGCCCTGGTCATCGCCGCCACCGCGATCATCAGCGCCATCAACGCCGCCACCCTCAAGCCGGCGCAATGCGCGCTGTGGTTGCGCCCGCTGGATCGCCGCCGCCGGAAGAATATCTTTTTCCGCGGCTTCAATGTGATCTATGAGCGGCTGGAAAAACTTTACGGACGCCTCATTCGCCGGATGGTGCAACAGAGCGGCTGGATGGCCGTCATGGGATTGATCCTCATCGCGCTGGCGGGTTGGGGGCTGACGCGCATTCCGACCGGCTTCATTCCGACGGAGGACCAAGGCTACGTGATGGTCACCGCGCAGTTGCCTGACGGCGCTTCCCTCGAACGCACCGAACAGGTCATGGACCGGCTCGCGCAGATTTGCCAGGAACATCCCGCCGTCGAGCGCACGATTGCCATCGGCGGCGTGTCGCCGCTGGACGGTAACGCCTCGCTCGCCAACGCCGGCATCATTTACCTGATGCTCAAGGATTGGAGCCAGCGCGGTAAAGGCGACGACCTGCGCGCCATCTTCAACAATTTATCCGCGCGCCTGGCGGCTTTTCAGGGCGCGAAAACGATGGTGCTCGTGCCGCCGCCGATTCAAGGGTTGGGATTGTCGGGCGGCTTTCAGATGCAGGTGGAGCTGACCGATGGCAGTTACGACTTCGCCCGGCTGCAAGCCGTCGCGGACGCGATCGTCGCTCAAGCCAAGGCCAGCCCGGTGATCAAGCTGGCGCTGACGCCCTTGCGCGCGTCCGTGCCGCAGGTTGCCATCGAAGTGAACCGGACCCGCGCCGAGACCCTGGGGCTTTCCGTGGGTGATGTGCATGACACGGTGCAAACCTATCTTGGCTCCAGTTTCGCGAACTTCTTCACGCGCTTCGGACATAACTACATGGTTTATGTCCAAGCCGACGCGCCCTTCCGGCGGGAGACCGGGAGTCTCGATAATTATTACGTGCGCGGTGCGGACGGCCAAATGGTCCCGCTCGGCAGCGTCGCAAGCATCAAGCCCACGCAAGGGCCGGCCTTGATCACCCTCTACAATCTTTTCCCCTCGGCCACCATCAACGGCGCGGCCAACGACGCGTTCAGCTCTGGACAGGCGTTGCAAACCATGGCGGGAATCGCGGCCAAAATTCTGCCGGCCGGCATGAGCTACGAATGGACCGCGATGTCGTATCAGGAAAAACTCGTCGGCAACTCGACTTACTTCATTTTCGCGCTCGCCATCCTCCTCGTTTATCTCGTCCTCTCCGGACAATACGAAAGCTGGACCACCCCCGCCGCGGTGATCCTTGCCGTGCCGTTGGCGCTCTTGGGAACCGTCGGCGCGCTGCTCGCTCTCGGCGTGGCCAACAACCTTTACGTGCAAATCGGCCTCGTGCTGCTCATCGCGCTGTCCGCGAAGAACGCCATCCTTATCGTCGAACACGCCCGCGAAGGGCGCGCCGCTGGCAAGAGCATCGTGGAGGCGACCCTCGAAGCCTCCCAAGCCCGTTTCCGGCCCATCCTGATGACGTCGTTCACCTTCATCCTCGGCGTGCTGCCGCTGGTGCTGGCCCATGGCGCCGGCGCCAGCGCGCGCAAATCTCTCGGCCTCGCGGTCGCCACCGGCATGTTGGCTTCCACCTGCCTGGCCGTCCTGTTCGTGCCCGCATTTTTCATCGTCCTGCAGCGCTGGCAGGAGCGCGCCAAGCGCTAACCCACGGTGGCAGATCGGCTGTCCTCTTGAACCGCAGCGGGCAAACGGAAAGCGACCGGCTTGGGTCGGCTACCGCAGGGTTCACAAGTTTCACGTTTTCGGATACCGGGAACGCCGGCATTCACGGTATCAGTAGTTCCGCTGGCAGCCCGCTCACCGGGAATTACAAACCCGATGGCTCAACCCTCGGCAACTTCTTCACTGAAGATCCCAACGGAGAAGGGAAGGTTTTCTTTGCGGACCTGGCCGGTGGTGGCGGCAGCACTCAATCGCTCCTGGTGAATTGGCAGGTGACGCTCACCGCCGGGCCCGAGCCGGTGGACGTGGCTTTGGGCATTTTCGCCGGACTGGGATTAGCGGTCGGTGCGTGGCGGACCCGTTTCTGGCAGCGCGCCAATCGGATTTAGTCCAAAGATTCCGCGTCCTTGCGCCGGAGCGCCGGTCGGTGACCGGC
>CAIKLQ010000121.1 GCA_903828255.1 uncultured Verrucomicrobiota bacterium | reverse complement strand
TCAGCGACCTGGCCAAGCATGGGCAATTTGGAAGCGGGACGTTGCCGTGGCTGCAACTGGGAGAGCACGAATGACACGCTCAGGATGACGATGAGCAAGCCCACGCCGATCCAGATCGTGCGGGAGAGTCTTTCAGTGGAATCCATACGTCGAAAAAATTAGCGCCGAACTCGCGTTCGGAGCCAAGTAAAACAGTTTTGGCCGCGCGGCGCGATGAATTACTCCAAGGCGGTGGGGCCGCCGGACTTCGACCCCAGCCACTTGTCGTAAGCTTCCGGACTTTCGACCACCAACCGCCCGGCCGCCATCGCCGCGTGGCCGTTGCCGCAAAGCTGCGCGCAGTAAATCTGGTAACGCCCTTCTTTGGTGGGTTTGAACCAGATCGGGATGCGCTGGCCGGGAATCGCGTCCTGCGCCACACGCATGGCCATGACGCGGAAGGAGTGGATCACGTCCTTGGAACTAATGTAGCAGATGACCGGCTTGCCCATCGGAACGTGCATTTCATTGAGCACCTGCACGTCGTCCTTGCCATTGGGGTCGGCGGGGTCCACGCCAAACATGTTGTCCTGCGCCACGCGGGCCATGTCCTGTTTGCCGAAGACGCCGTCCTTGCCCTGATAGCGGGCGTTCCAAGCGAACTGCTGCCCGACGACCTGAATCACGGTGGATTCCTGCTCCGTTGGGAAGCCCGAGGTGTGCCGCGCCCAGACCGGATAGGCGACGAAAATCAGCAGCGCCGCCTCGATGCCGGCGACCGTTAACTCGAGGTAGCTGGAAAAATGACTTCGGACGCCGACATAGTCGGCTTTGGCGTTGGCGGTTTTCCGGAACCGGAAAAGCGTGAACAAAAAATAGATGATCCAGCCGATGAACAGCGCAAACATCAGCCAGTGCAGATAGGAAATCAGGCGGTCGGTATCAGCGCCGCCCTCGGAAGCCAGAATCGGGAGGTTTAGAATTTTATCCATATTTCAACTGCGCAAATTCACGGGGTCAGAGTCCTTGGCGGCTTGCTCCAGCGCGGTGGTGCGGCGGTTCACATGCACGAAAAACGCCGTTACACCGGTCAGCACCATGCTGATCGCTCCCACCAGTGCGACAATCGCCCAGGTCAGGCCACGCGACATGGGTGAGTCCGGGTCGCCGTAACAGGCCGAACAGGCGAAAGCGGAGGGCAGCGCCAGAAAGAAGCCAGCGAGTGAAGCCAAGGCCATTCGCCAGAAGGGCCTCAAGCCAAAACCCGAAGCCAGCCGCGCCATTCCGTCGCCCCTCTCATTAGCACCCCGCTGAACCGGGGTGAAAACGGCGGCGCGAAGGGAAAACCGTTTGAAAGGTTTTCCACTGGTCGAAACCGTTGAAACGGTTTCGACTCCGTCGCCCTCGTCAACACCCCGCTGAAGCGGGGTGTTAATGAGAACGGGCGTCCGGTTTTCGAAATTTACGTTCATCACAGGTAGCCGTACTTCTTGAGCTTCTTGAGAAAATACTTCCCGTAAACCAACGTGGCGACGGCCAGCACCAGCGCCACGATGCCAAAGGCGAGGTCGCCGCCGGCGTGCGTGCCGGAGTATTCGCGCAACTTCCAAATCCCGCAGCCGAGGCAAAGCGAGGTCAGCGCGGTGACGAAGATGAGATGAACGGCTTTAAGGGACATGGTCAAACTCCTTTCAGATGCGGCATGTCATTGTGGGCCCAAATAGTCAGACCCATCAGCACAATGAAGAAAACCACGGTGAACGCCAACACCACGTAAACCATTTTGCGCTCGGTGAGCAGGTGCATCAGATAGCTCGCCACGAGGAAGGCGTTCACACAGGCGATGGCGAGGATCAGGGCGATCCGCGGGCCGCTCGCCAATGGGGCGAACGACGTGCCGACCATCAGGCCCGTGCCGCACACCACGGCCAGGAAGATCATCAGGCACTTCCGCGTGTAGTTCTTGTAGGATTCAGGAGAGGAGTCGCTCATAGATTATCAGGTCAGGTAGAGAATCGGGAACAGGAAGATCCAGACGAGGTCCACGAAATGCCAGAACAGGCCGGAGACTTCCACGCGGTTGGTGAAACGCTCGGGATCGGTGAACCACATCTTGCTGCCCGGGCCCCACAGGTAGGCGATCACAATCGCGCCGCCGAGGATGTGCAACGCGTGGAGAATCGTGAGGCAGAAATAGATTCCGAGAAAGGTGTTATGCGCCGGGCCGTAGTTCCCGATCTTCTTGATGTCGGCGCGGGCGATGTGAAGTTCCGCGTGTTCCTTGCTCCCCGGTGCCGGGCCGGCCGTGATTTCGGCGTGGTTGGTGAAGTAATGCCCGTGCAGCACGATATGGTCGGCTTCCTTCTTGTTCTCGACCATGTGCCCGTCGGCGATGCGACCGTCCTTCAACTGCACTTCGTAGTGCAGAAACTTGTCGCGATACTCGTAGGACTTGATGCTGAGGAAGGTCAGCGCCAGGAGGATGGTCAGGCCATGGAAAATTTTGTAGCGCGGGAATTGTTTCAACTTCAGCGCCACCCAGGCGAGCAGCGTGGTAATGGCCGACAGCGCGAGGATGAGGGTGTTGATCGTGCCGAGCGTGACGTTGAGCCAGCCGTGCGGCCAGGTGCCCGCCGGCGCGCCCACGCGCAGAAAAATGTAGGCCGAGAACAGGCCGCCGAAGAGCATCACCTCGGACGCCAGGAACAGCCACATGCCGATCTTGGCGTTGTAGAGGCCCGTATCGGGACGGGGCTTTGTCGTGAAAGGAATGTCCATGCTGATTAGTGCTTCGCTTTGGGCTGATCGGGTTCGGTCTGCGGCGTGAAATCCTTCGTGCTGCCGGGGACGCTGTATTCGTAAGGTCCGCGGTAAACGACTGGTTCCTTCCGGAAGTTATAGACGTAGGGCGGCGTTTCGGTCTGCCATTCCAGCGTCGTCGCGTCCCACGGGTTGTCGTTGGCGATCTTCTTGCCGTGTTTGATGCTCCAGAAAATGTTTATGATGAAAGGAATTTGGGAGATACCCAAGCCCACCGCGCCCCAGAGGATCACGCGGTTGAGTTCCATCATCGTCGGGCTGAGCGCGCCGTCGAGGCCGACCTGCGCCATCGAGTAGTTGATGCCGCCATCGGACATCCGGCGCAACATGCCGGCCATGCCTTGCGCGAACATCGGCATGAACACGACGTTCATGAAAATCAGCGAACCCCAGAAATGCACTTTGCCCCAGAACTCGTTCATGAACCGGCCGGTCAGTTTTGGATACCAGAAATAAATCCCGCCGAAGAGGCCGAACACCGTGCCGGGCGCGACGACGTAATGGAAGTGGCCGATCACGTAGTAAGTGTCGTGCAGGTGCAGGTCGCTTGCGCCGAAACCCAGCGGCAGCCCGGTCAAGCCGCCGATGCCGAACATCGGCAGAAACGCCAACGCGAAGAGCATCGGCGTGTTGAACCGGATTGAGCCGCCCCACAGCGAAATCAAGAAGCATGTCAAAATGATGACCGACGGAATCGAGATGATCATCGTGGTCGTTTGGAAGAACGTGGCGATCTTCGTGCCCATGCCGGTGAGGAACATGTGATGCGCCCAGACGATGAAGGAGATGAAGCCCAGCGCCAGCGACGAATACACCAGCGACTTGTAGCCCCAAAGCGGTTTGCGCGTGTTGCAGGCGATGATCTCGGCGATGATGCCCAGCGCCGGCAGGATCAGCACGTAAACCTCCGGATGAGCCAGGAACCAGAACAAGTGCTGCCAGAGAATCGGACTGCCACCGCCGGCCACTTCCGCGACTTTGCCGCTGACGGCCAGGCCCGTCGGAAGGAAAAGACTCGAACCAGCGATCTTGTCCATGAGCTGCATGACGCCGGCGGCTTCAAGCGGCGGAAACGCCAGCAGCAGCAGGAACGACGCGACGAATTGCGCCCAGACGAAGAACGGTAGGCGCATCCAGGTCAGCCCCGGCGCGCGCAACTGGATGATCGTCGTGATGATGTTCGCCGAACCGAGCAAGGAGGAGGTGATCAGGAAGACCATTCCGATCAGCCAGTAAGTCTGGCCATCGGTCGGGACGACCAGCGAGAGGGGCGGATACGAAGTCCAACCCGATTGCGCCGCGCCACCCGGAATGAAGAAGCTGGCAAACATGATTATACCGCCGATGAAATACGCCTGGTAGCTCATCATGTTCAACCGGGGGAACGCCATGTCGCACGCGCCTATCTGGATCGGGACGAGGTAGTTTCCGAACGCGCCCGTCAGCAGCGGCACGACCGCCAGAAACACCATGATCGTGCCGTGCATCGCGCCGAAGGTGTTGTAGAGATCCGCCGAGACGACGCCTTTGGCCGCCACGTCGCCGAACACATTGGCCAGCAGCGGGCCAAGGATCGGCACCGCCTGCCCCGGATGCGCGATCTGCCAGCGCATCATGCCCATCAAGCTGAACCCGAACAGCAGGAAGGCGAGCGCGGTGATGGCGTATTGGATGCCGATGATCTTGTGATCAATCGAGAAAATGTAACTGCGCCAGAACCCGGTCTCCTCATGGTGCGCGTGG
>CAIKLQ010000120.1 GCA_903828255.1 uncultured Verrucomicrobiota bacterium | reverse complement strand
TGCGCCACGAACGCGACCTGAAGCTCAAAGGGCTTCATTACGCCGGATACACCCAGACAACGACGCTTGAATTGCTCGGCGCCAGCCGGCGCACGCGTTCGCGGATCGGTTTGTGGCAAATCACGCAACTGCCGCACGGCGGAGAATTGCTGATTCCGACATTCTCCCGCGCCTCGGTTCAGAAGATCTTCAGTTCCAAGGGCAACATTCCTGCGCGGGACATCGCCATTACCGATCATCTCGTGCGGTACCGGATGCGACAGACGGGCGAACACAAGATCAGCCTACGCGCGGCGTCGCTCACCAATCGCATGGGCTATCTCTGGCAAACGGACAACCAGTGGGCGCTCGTGATTCGGAACTTCTTCCTGAACCCCTCCGGCGAGTACGTGGATGCACCGTGGTCGGAGCCAGACCATCTTGGTTTTGCCGTGCAAGCCTGCAACGTGAACAGCCAGCTCGGCGCGTTCAGCGAAATGGAATATCACGTCCCGGCCATCGGGCACGGCACCGGACGTTTGAGTTGTTCGGATGAATCCCAAGTCTGGTGCTATCGCGGGAGCAAGTTGGCAATCGGAGCAGTCGTAAGGATTTTGCTCACCCCCAAGCCTTGGTCACCGGAGAAACGAAAAACGAACACAAACCCGAGAAAACAAGTTGAGCGCGGCACCGAGGGAATGCCAGTCTGATGAAACATGAAAGTTGACCTCACCAACCAGGTGGCACTCGTGACCGGAGCGGCACGGGGAATCGGCCGGGCCATCGCTGACCAGCTTGCGGCCAACGGCGCCCGCGTGGTCTATGCCGATCTCGATTTCGCGACCGCCAAGGCCGCCGCGGCGCATGCCCCGAATGCTTCGGCGCTCGCCATGGATGTCAGCAGCGATGCGCAGGTCGAGGCCGGCGTGGCGCAGATCATCAAGGAACAGGGTCACCTCGACATTCTCGTGAACAACGCGGGTGTCAACACCATCAAACACCGGGTGAACATTGATCAATTCCCGCTGGAAGAATGGCAGCGCATCTTAAGCGTGGACTTGACCGGGCTTTTTCTCGTGAGCCGCGCCGCCAGCCGGCACATGGTCGAACGCAAGTCGGGCCGCATTGTGAACATCTCCTCCGTGCTGGGCGTGGTGCCGGCGCGATTGCAGTGCGCTTTCACGACCGCCAAAGCGGGCGTGGTCCAGCTCACCCGCACGATGGCCATCGAACTCGCGCCCAGCAACATTCTCGTCAACTGCGTCGCGCCCGGCTCGACGCTGACGGAGGGGACGAAGCAACTTTTCTACAGCCAGGATGCGATCATGCAGGAACGAGCGCAACGGATGTTGAGCCATGTGCCGTTGAACCGGCCCGGCACCGTCGAGGAGATCGCCCACGCGGTGCTGTTCTTCGCCGCACCGGAAAGCAGTTACATCACCGGCCAGACACTCTGCGTGGACGGCGGCTGGACAGCCGGCGGATTCTTCCGGGATTTTTGAATTTTCAATGGCGGCTCGACTCAACAAACAGGAAGTGCTCGCCCGCCTCAAAGCGAGCGGGGTGGTGGCGATTCTCCGCGCCGAATCGCCGGATGGATTGATCGAAGTGGCGCAGGCCCTGGCCAGAGGGGGAGTGGAATTTGTCGAGATCACCCTGACCGTGCCGGGGGCCCTCGCGGTGATTTCGCACGCGGTGACAGTGCTCGGGAACAAAGTTGTGATCGGTGCTGGCACCGTGCTTGATGCCGCTGCCGCTCGCGCTGCAATCCAGGCAGGCGCGGGCTACATCATCTCGCCGGCCGTACGGCCCGCCGTGATCGAAGTCTGTCGCCAGCAAGACATCGCCTGCATGCCCGGCGCGATGACCCCGACCGAAGTGCTGGAGGCCTGGGAACTTGGCGGGGATGTGATAAAAATCTTCCCTGCAAACGTGGCCGGGCCGCAATTCTTTAGGGATTTGAAAGGACCGTATCCGCAGATCGCTTTGATGCCAACCGGCGCGGTCAACCGCGAAACCGCGCCGCAGTACATCAGGGCCGGGGCTTGTGCGGTCGGCGTGGGCGGCGAACTCGTCAGCAAGTCGCTGCTGGCCGGGCGGGATTTCGACCGCATTTCGCAAAACGCCGCGGACTTGATTCAGGTCGTGAAGCAGGCGCGGGAACAAATGAGGACAGGAACATGAAGCGTTTGACAATGAAGCAAGTTGTGGCGCACCGCGTCTCGCGCGGCGCGGTGACGATCTGGTGGCTGGGCCAGGCAGGATTCATCGTGAAGTCGCCGCAGGGAAAAATCATCGCGCTCGATCCTTATCTGTCCAATTCCTGCAAGGCCATCGGGGAGCAGCATGATTTCCGCATGGATCGCCTGGTGCCGCCGCCGATTGCGGCGAAGGACCTCGTCGGCATTGATGGCTATCTGATCACCCATAGTCACCAGGATCACCTCGATCCCGAAACCATCGAGCCGTATCGCAAGGCGGGCGGGCGGGGACTATTCATCGCGCCAGCCGAGGCGCTGGAGAAATTGCACTCAATCGGTGTGCCCGCAGCGGAAACCACGATGATCTGGCCGAACAAGAGTGTCACCCTGGGCGACCTCACGATTCGCGCCACGTTTGCCATTCCGTTCGGCGGCGACGATCTCACGCATGTCGGGTATCTCGTTTTCGTCAAAAACGGCCCGACGATTTATTTCACGGGTGACACCGCTTATCACGATTTGCTCGCCGATGCCGTCGCGCCGCACATGCCTGACGTGCTCGCCGTGGTGATCAACGGGGCGTTCCGAAATCTCGGCCCGGCGGAAGCCGCATTGCTGGCCAAACGACTCGGCGTAAAGCGGGTGATTCCCTGTCATCACGATTTGTTTGAGGACAATTGTCAGCCGCCCCAGATGTTGCATACCAACCTGAAGTTGCAGGGCCTGGGCGACGCGTATCAATTGCTGGACCAAGGCGTTCCATTCACTTTCAGCCGCAAGTGAAATTTACCTTCGTGAGGTGACAATCCTCTCCGACTGGCATGGGGCAAAACCAACCAGAGGAGGGACGGTTTTCAAATCTTGCATGGCTGCTGGATGCCACTGAATCATGCCAACCGCTGACGGAAACCAGCCCGAGCTGAGTCAGCAGCACCACGATCGCTGAAGGTCCGCCGCCGCCAAATCCGGAACGGCATCCATACTGTGAAATCAGCATCGTCCTTCAGGACGGGCCGGGAACTTCGATGATCGAAAAGGAGCAGGTCCGTCGCGGCGCGGGCGAACTGCTGCTGCTCGGCCCCGGCCTCCCGCACTGGGGCGTGATTGATAAATTTCCGCTGAGTTACATCACGGTTTACTTTCTTCCTTGGGTGCTGGTTGAACTTGGCCCGGAGAGCGACGGCGTGTGGATCCTCCGCCGGTTCACCGTGCAGCAACCCGCCGCCCAGCGCGTGGTGCGCTTTCCGCCGAAGTACCGGGCGGAATTCCGCCACCGTTTCGAGGAAATTTTCCACGAGTTTTCGCAGCTCGGACTCGGGCGCGAAGTGCGCTTGCGCACGCTGCTCATGGAATGCTCGTGCGCCTGTTGCGTTGGGAACACGGCATCATCCACTTGCTCGCGGCCCACGCGCCGAGCATGGGATCGCGCCGAGCAGGATGCCGATGAGTGTGCGGCGCAACAGCGGTGGACGGAAAAGTTCGTGAAGGGGAGAGCTGGCGGTCCCGGCAACTTTCGGTCTCTGGCTCGGAGGTGGCGC
>CAIKLQ010000119.1 GCA_903828255.1 uncultured Verrucomicrobiota bacterium | reverse complement strand
CGCCGTGGGGTGGTCGACCGAATCGTCGCCCCTCGGCGGGGCTCCGAAGAGGCCCGAAAAGTGTGGCCTAACCTTGACTCCTGTCGGACACCCCTTTATCACTCCCCCAGAGCGTCGCTTCGCTCCGACCACTGTCCGACAGCCCCGGAATGGTGTCCGATATGAATTGGAACAGGTGTCCGACAGCATCGGAATCCGCATTTCCGGACGGGCTCAGTTTTCCCGGGGCAGGTCGGCAATCAGGGGCGTCTGGCGTTCACGTCGCCGCGCACCGGCAGATGGGCAAATCGGGCCACGGCTTCCGTGCGGGTGCGCACATGGAGCTTTTCATAGATGCGGCGGATGTAAGTGTTCACGGTGGGCACGGCCACGTTCAGGGCGTCGGCAATTTCCTTGTAGAGATAACCTTGCGCGAGGAGATGCAGCACTTCGTTTTCCCGCGGCGAGAGTTCGGTGGCCACCGGCGCGGGCGGGGCGACTTGATGAAACGCCTTCACGACTTTCACGACTTTGCGCGCGATGTTGGTCGTCATTGGCGACCCGCCGGCGTGAACGTCGCGCAGCGCCGCCATCAATTCGGCCCGCGGCGTGCGTTTGAGCAGATAACCCGTGGCCCCGGCTTGCAGCGCCTGGAAAATATGGTCCGAGTCCTCATAGACGGTCAGCATTAGGAATTGGGTCTCCGGCAATTTCGCCTTCAGTCGCCGGCCACATTCCACGCCATTGATACCCGGCAGATTGATGTCCATCAAAACCACCTGCGGTTTGCAGCCGGGGATGGCGGCGAGGGCGTCTTCCGCCGACCCGTGGTCGCTCACGCAGCGGAGTCCCTCCGCGCGGTTCACCCAGCCCACGAGGATCTCGCGCGCCTTGGGGTCGTCCTCCACGACTGAAATCTTCGTCAACATGGTTCTACTCATAGCAGCTTTTTAGGCGGGGCGGTTAATGCAAATTTTGATGACCCGCCCGCGCCGCTTCCCGAATCGGAGCCGCGCCTGAATCCCCGAGGCGCTTGGCCTTCAAATCTCCCTTTGCTGACTGCCCGCGAAACCCGGCAGCGGCACAAACAATTCCACCCGCGTGCCCTCACCGGCCACGCTGTGAATGTCGCTCCGCCCTTGGATTTGCGTCAGGCGGGAGCCAAACCTCCCCGGGCCGGCCGATTTCGAGCGAGCGCACGGCGCCCGCGGCGGCACCACCCAAACCCGCCAGGGATTCGAGTTTGCCTCCGGCGTAACGCATCAAACCCGCGCCCGTGCCAATCCAAAGCGTGCCCGGCGGCGATTCGAGAAGCGCCGTGACCGGTGCGGATAAGTCCGCCAACTCGAACTGGCGCACAAACTTTCCGTCCACGAACCGATACAAGCCGCCGCCCCAAGTGCCCGCCCAGATTTGTCCCTAGCTGTCCTCCAACACCGACCACACGAACAGACTGGCAAGCCCGTTGGTCAGGCCGAAATGCGTCCAGGTGTCGCCTTGTTTTCCGGCGGCGTCCGATTTCGGCGCGCCCAGTCGGTAAAGGCCGGCGCCTTCAGTGGCGGCCCAGACCGCGCCGTCCCGCGCGGCGTGATCGCCATTACGGGCCGGCCCTCCCAGTTGTCCGGCGGATCGTGCATGACGACTTTGCGCTCCCGCAAACCGACCAACCCACTGCTCGTGCCCACCCAGACATTGTGTTCCCGATCCTCGATCAGACAACGAACCCAGTCCTGCGCCAAACCATTGGTCCGGCTCAGGCGGAACCAGCCGCCCGCTTCATTCAGCACGTACAGACCGCCCAGCAAAGTGCCGACCAGCACGCGACGCTTGGAGGTTTCGACCATGGTGGTGACGAACTGCTCGCCCCACGGAAACGGGCCAAAATCTTTTTCCCATTTCTGCCCGTCCCAGCGGCGCACCCAATTTTCGCCCGCCACCCAAAGCCCCCCCGCTTGCGCCCGCGGCACCGGTGGTGAAATTCTGTGATTGAGCCAGGCGACTTTTCCCGGCACGCTGAACTCGTTCAGCCTGGCCGCAGCGAGGTCCGGCAATAAACCCTTAATTAACCGTCCAACCCTGCCCATGAAAACTATTTTTCTGACCGTGCTCAGCGGCGTCGTTCCGCTGGCGTTTATCCTCACGGCGGGAGCCGCCGAGCGAAAATCCGGATCGGGCTTCGCCCATCCCGTCGGGTTGCAGCTCTACAGCCTGCGCGACCAGTTTGCCAAGGACGTGCCGGGGACGCTCGACAAGGTGCGCGACTTCGGTTTCAAGAACGTCGAGCTCGCCGGCACGTACGAGATGCCCCCCGAGAAGTTCAAAGCGGAACTCGACGCCCGCGGGCTGCGCGCCGTGGCCGGGGATGTGCTGGTCAACGTCCCGCGCCTGTTTCAAAACATTCCGCAGGGCGATGATGTCGAGCTTGATGGTGCGCTTGCCCATGTCATCCGCCAGCCGCTTTTTCATAAAGCCGGCGACGCGTGACGGGCGGATCTTATCGAGCCGGATTCCGCCCAAATGGCTTTTCCAGAGCGCGAGTGCTTGTTCCTCTT
Organism: uncultured Verrucomicrobiota bacterium; assembly: GCA_903828255.1. GTDB lineage: Bacteria > Verrucomicrobiota > Verrucomicrobiia > Limisphaerales > JADLHS01 > CAIKLQ01. The sequence continues at coordinate 880 of CAIKLQ010000119.1, read as the reverse complement.
TGGTGATGGTGTTCGGCTTCTTCGTTCCCGCGTCAGCTTTGATGCCGACGATGTATGCGTCCGGGTATTCTGAAAACGTCGGGGTCTGTCCAAGCTTGAGGAGCGTGTCGTCGCTGCGTTGCGTCCGCAGGCGGTTTAGCTCCGCGATGACCTGGGCGACGGTTTCCACGAGGTTCCCCTCGCTGTTCACCAGTGGAACACGGCGAACCGTTTTGTGCCATTGGTGAAATCTTCAATGGACAGGCGCGCATAGAATCGGTCGCCGCGTTGCCACAGGTCGCGCACAGGTTGCTTGCGCCCGTCCAATACCTTTGCGAACATGGCGGCATGAGAAGTGACTCTTGCGCCCGTGTTTGTGCTGCTTTCGCTGCTGCGTGGGCTTGCGTTTCGTTTCATGCCGTTAAAGCGGCACAAACGGTGTCACAACGTCAAATTCTCATTTTCAGAAAGTCAGCAAACCCTTGATTCTATTGAGTTGCCGGTGTGGCGAAATGGCAGACGCACAGGACTTAAAATCCTGGGACCGTAAAAAGTCGTGTGGGTTCGAGTCCCACCACCGGCACCAATTGGAATTGCGACCAATAGAATCAAAGTATTATGCTGATTTAAGCCCCTCCGTGAATGGGCAAATTGTGTGTAAATTGTGTGTAAATTGAAGCCGCGCACATTGCGGTTCATCTTGCTTCACTGACCTTCAATTCACATCCTTTTTCACACAGGTTGGACGCTCCCACGCCGCGTGCGGATTCCGATGCTGTCGGACACCTGTTCCAATTCATATCGGACACCATTCCGGGGCTGTCGGACAGTTGTCGGAGCGAAGCGACGCTCGGCGGGAGTCTTAATGGGGTGTCCGACAGGAGTCAAGGTTTGGACGCGG
>CAIKLQ010000118.1 GCA_903828255.1 uncultured Verrucomicrobiota bacterium | reverse complement strand
GAAGGGAATGTTGGAAATCGCCACGTCAAAAAAGTCATCGGCAAGGCGCGACTCCTCGAAGGGTTGGTGGCGAATGTCAGCATCGGGGTAAAGCAGTTTGGTGAGCCGGGCGGTAACGGAATCAATCTCGATGCCGGTGATACGGCTTCGCCCGTGTAGGTCTTCGGGCATCAGCCCGATGAAATGGCCGAGACCGCAGGCCGGTTCGAGGACGCGCCCCTGCTCGAAGCCGAGCCGTTGCAGCGCGGCATACATCGCGCGGATGATGACGGGCGCGGTGTAATGCGCGTTAAGCGTGGTGGCGCGGGCCGAGTCGAGTTCCGCCGGTGTCAGTAATTCCTCCAACCGCTGGCGTTCCTCCTGCCACTCTTGATTTTCCGGGTCGAAGAGTCCCGGTAAGCCACCCCAACCGACATAGCGCACCAACACGCGCTTTTCCGTGTCGTTCGGCGGGCGCTGTTCAGTTTCAAGTTGCTTGAGTAACGCAATGGCGGCGAGGTTCGCCCGACACTTCTGCTTGAGTGAACCGCGGCCGACCTGGTCGGCGTCGGTGATGCGGTAGTTGCGCTGGTTGCGCGGCGGCTCCGGTTCCTGGAGCGCGGACTCCGGGATCGCAGGCGCGCCGTCCCCTACGACTCCGGCGGCAGAAACAGGTAGCGTTCCCGGACGATCTCCCATGCCCGCTGGTGCGCCTGGCGCGGTGTCAGGCCTTGCTGGAGGAAGTGGCGGCGGAGCGAGTCCAGTTCCCGTTCCGTCTGGGCCTCCGCCTCCAACAGCGTTTGGTGGAGCCGACCGGTCCGCTCCAGTTCGGCGACCATTCGCGGCAACCAGGTCCGCCAATGCTGCTCCGCTAACAAACCGTAGGGCGTCAAGGGTGGCATGGTTGCGCACCCCCGAACCAAACAACTCCAATTGCCCTTGCTCCTGCTGCCCGCCCCATCGCAACCCCATCTTAACACCTCGTTTGTTTTTCCATCTACGCCAAATCGCTGGTCGCGGTCAAGGGGCGCAACCGCGAGGTCCATGGGCCGCGATTGCAGCGGCGGGGACTTCCCGCCGGGCACGGCGGTGGAAAGCCGCAATCAATCCGGGTAGTTGACTCGCAAGCTCGCGATTCCTCGTGGAGCGACGATACCCCACGCGAGTGGGGCGGCTCGCGGCGTCGGCTCAGCGCACCAAGGTGAGTTCCAGTTCCGGTCCTTCGGCGAGACTCACGGCGGCCAGCTTCTCGTGACTGCGCGTCATGCGCGGGGTGACTTCATCAAGGTCGTGACCGACATACCAGCGGGTGGTGCCGCGGGCGCGCGACGCCTGCACGTAGGTCAACTCGCGATCAGCCATCACGCCGCCGGCCAGGATGAAGGCACGTTCCACTGTCATTCCTTGCGCCTTGTGCGTGGTCAGCGCGTAGCCCAGACGCAGGTAAGGATAGCCGTCCAGCGGCACCGCGACGTCGCGGCCGTCGTCCATCCGCACGGACAGCGTCCGGCCTGACGCAGATTGCACTTTGCCGAGGTCGCCGTTGGCGACCCCCAGCGTGAGCGAATTGCGGGTGAAGAGCACGCGATCGCCGGTGAAAATCGGGTCCGGGCCGGTGGTGACCGGCACGTCGCCGAGCAACCCCAAGTGGCGCTGTTCCTCTTGGGCGCGGCGGTTGAGTTCGCGCACGTCGGCGCTGCTGCCAGCGAGCATCAAACTCCCGGGCAAGTCGGGCAAGGCTTCCCGTTTCCAGTCCTCAAGCATCCGGTCCATGGCGGTAATCTCATGCCGGGTCTCGGTCAGGAATCCGCGCTGTTGGTAAGGGAGAAGCGCCGCGCCGGCGCGCCCAAAGGCAAAGTGTTTCACCGACTCCCGGGCCCAAGCTTCGCGCTGCCGTTGAATGTCCGTAAGGTGTGACGTGTCGAGGCGGCGGGTCAACTCCGTGAACAAGCCGCCCAGTTCAATGGCCTGAAGCTGGCGCGAATCGCCACACAGAACGAGCGTGGTCCCGGCCCGCGCGCAGTGTTCGAGGACTTGGGCGAGTTGGCGGCTGCCGATCATCGAGGCCTCATCGAGGACCACAACCGAGCGGTCATCCAGCACGGTGTCACCGCTGCGCAACTGCCCGAGCAGCCGATGGAGCGTGGTGCTGGGAATGGCGGCAGCTTCTTCCAATCCACGCGCCGCCTTGCCGGACAGCGCCGCGCCGTACACCGAGAGTCCTTGTTGCGTCCAGACTTCCTGCGCCACGGCAAAGAGGGTGGACTTACCTGTGCCGGCCAGGCCGTGAATCAAGGTCAGTCCGCCGCGGGTAGCGCAGAGGTGACGCAGCGCGTCG
>CAIKLQ010000117.1 GCA_903828255.1 uncultured Verrucomicrobiota bacterium | reverse complement strand
GCCTCCAGGACCGTGGCGAACGCCGGTTTGGGCTGGCTTGCGCGATCGAAGAGCAACGGGTAGTTCACGCGCGGCCATGGAAAATAGTTCAGCCAGCTTTCCCCGTCGTGCAAATTCCAGAACGAGACGCGGGCAAGGGCGTCAGAGTGGCGCCGGAAGAGGCGGAAAAGCTGCCTGTATTCGTCGGCCTGCCGGCGCAGGATTTCCGGCGGACAGCCATTGCAATAAGGATTCAGCTTCGCCAACTCCGCCCGGTATTTGCCGCCGTCGGCCCACCAGCGGGCGCGCGGGATCACATCAATGTCCAGTTCCGACACCACGACCTTCACGCCCAGTTCGCGCAGCGCCCCGAGCGTGGCTTCGAGGTCCGTCAGCGGTAGGTGGTCGAGTTCGTAATGCCCTTGCAGGCCGACGGCGTGGATAGGGACGCCCTGCGCACGCAGCGAGCGGACAAGGCAGATGGTCTTCTCGCGCTTGGGCGGTAATTCATTGTTATAGTCGTTGTAGATTAGGAACGCCTTCGAGTCGGCTTGGTGCGCATACTCGAACGCCTTGGCGATAAAGTCCTCGCCGCAGGCCTGCTCCCAGCCGGACGGGCGCAAATAATTTGTGCCGTCGTCCAGCGCTTCGTTGACGACATCCCACGCGGCAATGCGCCCCCGGTAGCGCCCCACCACGGTCTCAATGTGCTTCCGCATGCGCTCCAGCAAGAGTTCCCGGCTCGCGGGTTTGTCGCCGTCGCGATAGAACCACGGTGGGGTGCGGTCGTCCTTGGCCCAAACCAGACAATGCCCAACCACCTTAAGCCGGTGGCGCCCGGCGAAATCCACGAACGTATCGGCAAGAGCGAAATCAAACTGGCCTTCCGTCGGCTGAATAGCGACCGGCTTCATGCAGTTCTCCGGTGTCACCGTGCCGAATTGCGCCGTGAGCAAAGGCCAGTCGTTGGTGCGTTCCGCGATCCGATCGCTGAGGCCCACGCCCATCTCGAACAAGCCAGCCGCCGCGGTGCGTAAGGACCGCTGGCTTTGGGCGGAGGCGGAACGGGCCGTGCCGCCGCCTAGCAGCACGACGGTCATCAAGGCGAAAACAAGGGTGCGATTCACCCCGGCATCCTGCCGTAAGTCGCATCCGGGTTGCGATGAAAATGGGGCGACGCGAAAGCTCCGACGGAACGATCCTGTCTGCGCAATAGGTGCGCGTGCCAAACGAGTGGGCTAGGTGGTTGGAGCGCGGCGTTCACGCGGCGCTCCGATGTTCTCCAACGGTGTCGCGCCGGCGTAACTTCGCTTACTTGCTTCCGTCGTCCGGCGATCAGATCGTCGCGGCGAGGTAGCGATCACCCTTGGGTTGGTCAGGGAGCTAATAGACGGTGACGAGCTTGCCATCGGGTCGCTGCACCGGGCGCTAAGCTGTGGCGGTTCATCAAAGGTGGCGATATGCAATTTAAGCTTTGCCGTGGCGACAGTTCGCAGTCGTCACGGACCGCTTTGGCGGACGCGATAAAACCGCTGCGGGGCGGCTGGGCTTAAAGGTGGGACGCCGCCGAACCCAGTATCCGTCCAGCTTCCGACGTTTCCGGGCACGATGAAATTGGTCGCGACTTGCCACAGCGCGCCCGCCAGGTTGGTGCAGACGCGCACTTCGTAGGGCTTGAATGGGAGTCCTTCCCACTGCACGACCGCGGTTTTCCAAACCAGATTGAAGCTCCAATTCACAATGCGAGAAGCGGTGTCGGGCGTGAGGGTGACGCGGTCAAACGCAGCGTTCCGATCCTCCCCGGCCGGATTGGCGTCATTCAGGAAAACCAGACCGAGGTTGTTAGTGCCAACTCCAAGGTAAAGCGTGAAGGTGTAGCGGGTCATGGCGGTGTTGGTTAGAAACCAATTGGTGCGATAGACACCGTTCACGGTGATGGCGACTTGCGGGAACACGCCCGCGGCAGTCGTGCCGGCGGCGATCACCTCGAACGTGTAATTACCCGCAGACGTAACGCGCACCGAAGTCTCGATGCGGCCGTTGCTGTAAAGCCAGAAGCTGCCGCCGGAAACATTAGTCGAGAGTGTCTCGGAGTGCTGCCAATCACCGGCATGGTCTATCCAGTAGAGGTCGTCATTGGCCAGGCGCACCGCCGGATTGGTGACTTCCCGCCGCAGCACCGAACCGAGTTGAGCGTCGGTGTAGTTCAGCTCGGGGAAAAGCGTTGGCTGCGCCGCGGAGAGGAACGCGGCGGTGGGCTTGTGTAGCAGGAGTTTGCCTCCGGCGCTGACGTAAGTGGCGAGGTCCGCAAGCCGGGCGGTGGCTTCCTGCCACGCGTTGCTGCCGCCGGCGATCAGCAACACCGGATAGAAGGTCGGGGACAGACCTGGCAGGCGGCCTGAGACATTCTCCGCCAGCACCCCTAGCTCCGCGAGCTTGGCCGTGGCGGCAGCATTGGTTTCCGCCACCAAAGCAATCGGCTTCAGGACCGCGCGCGGATAGGTTGGCGCGCAATAGTTCAGCAGGCGTTGCAGCAGCACCCCGGCCATCGGCTCTTGATCAAAGCGCTGGGTCAACAGCCATTGCGAGCAAAGGAGGCCGCCCGCACCGAGCGGCACTTCCGCGGCGGCGGCGAGATTCAAACCGGAGCGCGACCCGACGCTGGCAAGGGCGCGGACATTGTAACGGCTGGGCAAGTGCATCGTCTTCGCCACGACGCGGTGATCGCCCGCCCACCAGCGCAGGTCCGTGGCGCCCACGCCTTGCATGATCGGGTGATCCGCACTGGGGAACGCGAAGCTGGCATCGTAATCCTGCAAGGCCAACTCCGCTGGCATCCACGAAGGGTAGTTGGTTTGCTCCAGCAACAACACCCAGCCGCCGCCCTGCGTGAAATCTTTCCAGCGGCTTGCTCTCAAACGCTTACCAGCTTTGGTGGCGGTCGCGGCTTCAGCGGCTTGCGTTCACGGGTCGCCTGCGGAATACTCGCTGCCATGCAAGACCCGGTGACCCAATTGACCAACGAGCTGATCGCTTCCTACGCGCGCGTGGGCGGCATCAATCATCTGGACGGCAAAAATCTGCCGTCCAAGCGGGTGGTCACGGCGCTCGCAAAAGATTTGTTGCGGCTGCTGTTCCCCGGGTTCTTCGACGAGAAGTTGATCCATTCGTCGGAAATCAAAGCCGAAACCGCCGCGCGCCTCGACGCGATCCTCGGCCCGCTCGAAGACGAGATTCGGAAGAGCCTCGAATACCGCCCCCCGCCGGAATACGCGAAGAGCAAATTGAGCTCGGCGGCGCACAGCCTTACGCGCGACTTCCTCGGCAGCCTGCCGCGGATCCGCGAGTTGCTGCAAACCGACTTGGAAGCCGCTTTCAACGGCGACCCCGCCGCCTTGAGCAAGGAGGAGGTGATCGTTGCTTATCCGTTTGTGGAAGCCATCGCCATCCAACGACTTGCCCACGAATTGTATCTGCGGAACATCGCGCTCATCCCGCGCATCATGACCGAGTGGGCGCAT
>CAIKLQ010000116.1 GCA_903828255.1 uncultured Verrucomicrobiota bacterium | reverse complement strand
GAAGAGCATCACGAATCGCGCACTCATCCTCGCCGCGCTGGCCGATGGCGAGGTCACGCTGACCGGCGCGCTTTGGAGCGAGGACACGCAGGTGATGGCCGAGGCGCTCAAAGTCCTGGGCTTTGAGGTTAAAGTCGAAATTGATCCGGACGAATTCTGCAACCGCACGATCTCGGTCAAAGGACTGGGCGGAAGAATTCCCAACGCAGGCAAGGCGGAGAAGCCGCTGGAACTGTTCGTCGGCAATGCGGGGACGGCGGCGCGGTTTTTGTCGGCGATGGTTTGTTTGGGGAATGGCGTTTATCGCTTACACGGCGTGCCGCGAATGCACGAGCGCCCGCAGGCGGCACTGTTCAAGGCGCTGCGCGAGCTTGGTTATCGCGTGGATTCGCCGAATGACAAGCTGCCGGCGTTGATTCACGGCGAAGGCGAAGCGGAGCGCGGCTCTGTGAGCCGCAGCGCTTCAGATAGACCCGTCGCCACCGCAGATGTCAAACGACTCCCCGCGCCAATCGAAGCCGCTGCGGGTCACAGACCCGCGCGCCGCAACCGGACCTGCGCCGTTAGTAGCATCGAGGAAAGTTCGCAGTTTGCTTCGGCGTTGTTGCTCTGCGCCACACACGCCAAATGGAAGGTGAGTGTCCTCGGCGAAAACACTGAGGAATCGCCGTACGTCGCAATGACTCTGAAATTGGTCGAGGTTTTTCCTGGCCGCGGAGGGAGATTTCAAATCGAGCCGGATGCGTCAAGCGGAAGCTATTTCTGGGCGGCTGGATGGATGCTACCGCATGCGTCAATTCCAGTGCCTTCAGTCGGAATGCTGTTCAGCAGTAAGAAACGGGATGAGTATTACAGGGAAATGGACGGTGTCCATGAGAGCCTGAGCTCGGTTAGTGTTCTCAGATGGCCAGACACTGAATGGCAAATTGATAGAAACTTCACCGTCTTTCACATGATGCCGAAGCCGCACACGATTTCGCGTCTGAATCATCTGGGAGACAGCATCATGACATTGATCACCATCACCCCCTTGTTGAGGAAGGAGAGATGCTTTGTTGATCTCGGCCGCCTTCGCTTACAGGAATGTGAGCGCGTCGTCGCCCTGCGCACCGAGTTGACCAAATGCGGCGCAAAGGTCATTGAGGAAGGCGATACGCTGACGGTTTATCCGTCCCAACTCCACGGCGCGGAGATCGAAACCTACAACGACCATCGCATGGCGATGTGTTTCGCAATTCTGGGATTGAAAGTGCCGGGGATAAAGCTCAAGAATCCCGCGTGCGTGAAGAAGACTTTCCCCAATTTTTTCCAGAAACTCGCTGCGCCGCCGCCGCACGGGCTGGGCGCGGAGATTCGCGACGGGCGGACGGGACGGAAACTCGGGCTGGATGAGTTGTTCGCGGAATGAGTCAGGCAAGTCGGAAAGCGTTTCTCATTAACACCTGGCTTCAGCCAGGTGATTGAGGACGTCGTGAGTCTGAAACCGTTTTAACGGTTTCCTGTGGTCGGCCAAACCGTTGAAACGGTTTTCGATTCGGATGGTTCAAAGCACCCCGCTGAAGCGGGGTGTTAATGGGATAGCAAAGATGTTATTCGGGAGATTGCGACTTTGAAAAATCCAATTGTCATAGCGATTGATGGCACGAGCGCCAGCGGCAAGAGCACCAACGCCAAGTTGGTCGCGGCCGCGCTGGGCTTCGTTTATGTGGACACCGGCGCGATGTATCGCACGCTGGCGTGGTATTGCTTGAAGCGCAACATTGACTTCCACGACGCCAAGGCCGTGGCGTCGGCGTGTCGCCGGTGGAAAACCAAGCTGGAGTGCGTGGACAACCGCGTGCGGTTGGTCGTGGACGCGTATCATCCCGAGAAGGAAATCCGCACGGCGGATGTCAGCGTGGCGGTTTCGATGGTGGCCACCGTGCCCAAGGTGCGCGACTGGATGAAGCAGACCCAGCGGGATTGCATCCAGTTCGGCAATCTGGTGATGGAAGGGCGCGACATCGGTACGAATGTCTTTCCGGAAACGGATTACAAGTATTACCTCGACGCGCATCTGGAGGAGCGCACCAAGCGCCGCGCGGCGGAAGGCGTGAACGAAAATCTCGCCGCGCGCGATCAACGCGACAGTCAGCGCGCCGCCGCGCCGCTGATGATCGCGCTGGGCGCCAAGGTGATCAATAACTCCAACCTGACCCCGGAGCAAACCAGCGCCATGCTCCTCGACGACATCCGCAAGCGCATGGTCGAGGTGGGCGCGGGGCGATGAATCCGTCCTATTTCATCGCCTGGTCGGGTTTTCGGCTGATGTACCGGTTTTATTTCCGGTGGCGGGTGTTCAATCCCGAGCGCGTGCCATTGAGCGGCTCAGTCATTCTGGCCGCGAACCACGAGAGCATCCTTGATCCCCCGTTGGTCGGGTCGGGTCTCACGCGCGACATCAACTATCTGGCGCGCGAATCCCTGTTTCGTTTTCCCGGCCTTGGCACTTTGCTGCGCTCATGGAATTCCGTACCAGTGGATCGCGACGGTGGCGGCGCGGCGGGGTTGAAGGCGATTCTGCATCGTTTGCTGGCGGGAGGCGCGATTATCTTGTTCCCCGAAGGCACGCGGTCGCGGGATGGAAAGATGCAGAAAGCCCGTTCGGGCATCGGCCTGACAGTGATCAAGTCGGATGCGGTGGTGATTCCGGTGCGGGTATTCGGCACTTACGAGGCGTACGGTCGGCATATCAGGATTCCGCGTCCGCGCAGCGTGGCCGTCAAATATGGCGAACCGTTGCGGTTTGAAGCCCTGCGCACCGAGGCGAAGGCTTGTTCCAAGCCGCGCTTGAAAGAGATTTATCAGGAGGTCGCCGACGAAATCATGGCGGCGATTGCGAAGCTGCAGCCGTGGGAGGACCGGACCCAGTTTCCGTGAGGCGATGCGAAGTTGGGTGCTTGGGTGCTTGAGTAATTTCGTCCGCAAAATAGCTGAGTAAGCAAATACCCAAGGCCGCTCACACCTTCGGCTCCCAGCCGCGCCGATATTCCCGCCGCCACAGCGCGTGGGCTTTTCCGCCCGCTTTCATCTTGCGGGTGGTCGGGTCGAAGTCCACGGTCTGACCCGTCCGCCAGGCGATGTTCCCAAGGTGACAACACAGCGTGGCTTTCTGACCTTCTTCAATTTCGGAGTTTAGTTTTGCGCCGTCACGGATGGCGGCGGCAAAGTTCATGAAATGTTCGCCGCCGTCGCCCTTGCCCTTGATTTCGCGAACCAGTTTGTTGTTGAGGTCGAAGATGTGGCAGTTGTCACCGGCGATGGCCATCACGCCTGTCTCGCCGTAGAAGTTCACGCCGAAACCCGCGCCTTCGAATCCGCGTGGATCGCAACTCTGGCCTTCCCACACAATGGCGCTAGTGCCGAAGTCAAACGTGGCCACGCAAAGGTCCGGCGTTTCCCAGTCGTCCTGAAAGTGGTAGCGGTTGCCGGCGCAGGTCACGCGGTGCGGCAGTTCCGCGCGCAGTCCCCAGCGGGCGAGGTCGAGCGAGTGAACGCCGTTGTTGCCCAGTTCGGCGGTGCTGTAATGCCAGAACCAATGCCAGTTGTAGTGGAGGATGTTGTCGCGGTACGGCCGCTCCGGAGTCGGACCTTGCCAGAGATCGTAATTCAACCACTCCGGCACGGGCGCGGGTTTGCCCCGGCCGATGGTGGGCCGGTGATTCGTGTACCAGGCACGCGCGAAGAAAACTTTTCCAATCTCGCCGGCGTGCAACGCGCTGATCGCTTCGATCACCCACGGCCAGCTCCGCCGTTGATTGCCCATCTGCACGACGCGCTGGTGTTTGCGCGCGGCGGCGACGATCAACTCCGATTCGTGGGCGTTGTGGCTGCCCGGCTTTTCCACATAGACGTGTTTGCCGGCGGCGCAGGCCAGCACCGTGGCGGGCGTGTGCCAGAAGTCCGGCGCCGCGACGGAAATGGCGTCCACGCTTTTGGCTTCCAGCATCCGGCGAAAATCGTCCGTGCCCTGCGGCGTCCGCGCCTGCTTTTTCGCCACGGCGGCCAGGCCTTTCGCCACGGCGCGGCGATCCACGTCGCAGATGTAACCGATCTCGACGTTCGGCACGGCGAGGAGTCCGGCGATGTGGTCCATGCCGCGACCATTGCAGCCCATGATGCCGACCACGAGCTGCTTCGCGGGGCTGGCCTGGGCGCGCAATTGGTTGAAGCCTCCGAGCGCAGCAAAGCCGGCGACAGTGGAAGCTTGTTTGAGAAAATGGCGCCGGGGCAGGACTGGTTTCATTCCGTCATCAAAGTTAATTTCGGACAAGAGGGCAAGGGAAGAAGCGGGGGAAGCATCCAATTACCAAGTCCCCAAATACCCAAACAGACCAGCACCCGCAGCGGCTTTGGGGTAGTTGGGGGTCTTGCTCCCGCGCCTAAATCCCCAGGTTCGACAACGTATTGCTGATCGAATTGACGATCTGCACGAGCTTGGGATGAGTCTCCTCAAATCCGTCAACCGACGACCGCAATCCTCGCAGCGAAAGACCCAGCAGTTCGGGGTTCGGCGTTCCGCGCGTGGCTTCGTGCGCGGAAACCTGGGTGAACCCGGCGATGCTTTGCGCCTCGTCGCCGTGCGTCTGCGAGAGCGTGGAGACTTCGCTTTTCAACTTCGCGACCAGTTCCAGCAACTCGCGGCGGCGCGCGGCGGGAATCGCTTCCGCAGATTGTAGCTGGGCCTCTATTTTTTGGATGGTGTCGTCAATCATATCGTCATTATTTTGCCACCGTTTTCTCGCCGCATCAAGCGGCCATGCTTGCAGTCGGGCGCAATGCCGGGCTTAAACCGTGTCCGCCACCGGGGGTAATTCTTTTTCGACGAGGCGCCAGATCGCGTCGTGGATCGCTTCGACCGTGCTCGTGCCGTCCACTTTCCGCACGCGCCACGGCTCAGCCAGCGCAATCAATTCGTAACCTTGCAAAACGCGGTCGAAGAAAGCGCGGTCACTTTCTTCGAACCGGTCGCGCACAAAGGGCATGGTGGCCTGCCGGGAACGCAGCCGCGCGGCGCTCACCTCTGGCGAAACCGTCAGGAGCAAGGTGAGATCGGGGCGCGTATCACCGACCGCAAGATCAATGATCCCTTGGACGGCGGGGAGCTCGAGCTGTCGGCCGTAGCCTTGATAGGCGGTGGTCGAATCGTAGAAACGGTCGCTGAGAATGATTTCGCCACGTGCGAGCGCGGGGCGGATGAATTCGCGGACGAGTTGCGCGCGGCTGGCGTTCATGAGCAGCAACTCGGCCTCCCAAGTCATGGCGGAGTTGTTCTTGCTGTGCTTGAGCGTGTGGCGGATTTCCTCGCCAATCGGCGTGCCGCCCGGCTCGCGGGTCACATGCACGGGGTGGCCGAGCTTCCGTAATCGTTCCGCGAGCAGCGTGATTTGCGTGGACTTGCCGCAGCCTTCCGTGCCCTCGAAGGTGATGAAGAGGCCGTTCATGTGATGCTGGAAAACATTCGACATTCGACATTCAACGCCCCACCCCGTCCGCCCCGGGAATGGGGCGTTCCAGGTTGAATGGTGAAGGGTGGATGGGCTTTCAAAGTTTCTTCAGTTTCGGCCCTTTGGGCGAGTCCTCGACCACCCAACCTTTGGCTTTGAGTTCGTCGCGGATTTCGTCCGAGCGTTTGAAATCCTTCGCCTTGCGCGCCGCCTGCCGGGCTGCGAGCAACGCGCCGATTTCCGGCGGGGCTTCGGCTTCCGCGGCGCTGCCAATGCCGAGGACGGAATTTACTTTACCCCACACGGCGAGCATGGCGGCGGCTTCGGGCGGCGCGAGGGAATTTTCCGCGAGGCGCTTGTTCGTCTCGCGCACCCAATCAAACACCGTGGCCCACGCGGCAGAAATGTTCAGGTCTTCGTCCATCGCTTCGGCGAAGCGGGTTGGCAGTGCGGAAGGAGCGCCGAGCTCCAGTTCCGCGCGTTGCGGTTCGGTGGGGGAATCGTTTTGCGCCGAGCTGGAACTCGGCGCTCCAACCTCGCGCAGTTTTCCCACGCACTCATCAATCCGCGCCAGTGCGGTGCGGGCCCCGGTCAAGCCGTCGAGGGTGAAATTGAACGTCTCGCGATAATGCGCTTGCATCAGGGAGTAGCGGACTTCGCGCCCGCTGAAGCCTTTGCCCGCAAGATCCCGCAGCGTAAAAAAGTTTCCGAGCGACTTGCTCATCTTCTTGCTCTCGACCAGCAAATGCGCGCCGTGCAGCCAGTATTTCACGAAACGCTGGCCGTCCGATTGGACGCCCGCGCCTTCGCTTTGCGCGATTTCGTCCTCGTGATGCGGGAACACCAAATCCTCGCCGCCGAGATGCAGATCGAAGCTGGAGCCGAGGAT
>CAIKLQ010000115.1 GCA_903828255.1 uncultured Verrucomicrobiota bacterium | reverse complement strand
TCTCTGGATTTGCGCCAAGGCTTGGAGGATGGATTCGGGGGTGGTTTGAGTATTCATGTGCGGGTGGTATATTCGTTACACATATACTATGCCACAAAAAAAGCCGGAAACCTAAACTCGCTGGAGGGTGTCTTGCGCCCCTTGACGCTCCCGGCCCTTGGCGAGCCGCCCGAAACCTGTATGGCCACGCGAGAATGGGGCGGATTACTGGCGTGCCGGGGTGGCTTCGCCGATCATTCTCGGGTTCTGTTTTGGCGTTCGGGTTCAACCTCCGCAATCGGGAAGCCGAGCCGAAATGGTGTGCCGACGGGTCCGCGTCCGCCGAAGCGGCGTGAACGCGGCGCGCCGTTCGCCAAGGATTCAGATTGCCTGTCGCGACGCCATTTCCTACAACAAGCGCGCATGTCGGCCAAAACCCAACGTCCCAACCAACCGCGCCCCGCCGCCTTTGACCTGGCGCAGTTTCTCGAAACGCGAACCGCGACCGTCAACGCGGCGCTCGACCGCTTTCTACCCGCCGCCACGACGAAGCCCGCCACGATCCACAAAGCCATGCGCTACTCGCTCTTCGCCGGCGGCAAGCGGATGCGCCCGGCGCTGGTGCTCGCCGCGGCGGCAGCGTGCGGCGGTCGCGAGGCGGACGCCCTGCCGCTGGCTTGCGCCGTCGAGTGCATCCACACCTACTCGCTCGTGCATGACGACCTGCCCGCGATGGACAACGACGATTTCCGCCGCGGCAAGCCGACCAATCACAAGGTTTTCGGCGAGGGCATCGCCGTGCTGGCGGGCGACGCGTTGTTGACGCAGGCGTTTGAGATCGCCGCGCAGGCCAAAGGCTGGCCGCGCTATTCGCACCGGGAGATTATTTTGGAAATCGCCCGCGCGTCCGGCTCGCTGCAACTCATCGCCGGGCAGGTGGCCGATCTCGAAGGCGAAGGGCGGAAGACTTCCGCCGCGCAACTGCGTTACATTCACGAGCGCAAGACCTCGGCGCTGCTCTGCTGTTGCGCGCGCCTCGGCGGCATGAGCGCCAACTGCCCGCCCGCGCAACTCCAGGCGCTCACGGATTTCGGCTACCATGTCGGCCTCGCGTTCCAAGTGATTGACGACATCCTCGACGTGACCCAAACGAGCGAGCAACTCGGCAAGACCGCCGGCAAAGACACGAAGGCGCAGAAGGCGACTTATCCTTCGATTGTTGGTTTGGAAAAGTCGCGGCGCATCGCGGCGCAACTCACGCAACGGGCCTTCGCCGCGCTGAAACTTTTTCAAGGCCGCGCCGTAGCCCTGGAAGCGTTGGCGGAATTTTTGCTGAGGCGTGATAAATAGAATGAGCAGGCTTATTACGTTCGTTCAATAGGTTGTGCAACTGATCTGACCAGCATTGTCGCCGTTGCCGCAGCCGCCGCAGGAAATTACCATAGTCAGAATCTCGCCCTGCGAGCTGATGGGACAGTGGTGGCATGGGGAGGGCGGGGGGATGCTTTGGGCCAGACAAAGACAAACGTGCCCGACGGGTTAAGTGAGGTCGGTCCACTTCCTCTTGCCTCGACTCCGCTGCCCCGCCGGACGCACGCGCCCCTCGCCGGCGGGCAATCTCAGCAGGTCAGCGAGTCGCCGGGGGGATCTCCGCAAACCATCGTTGATGGAACGACCGATTCACGCCGTTGGAATACCAACGCTTCCCCAACCGGTCCAGATGGAGAATTTAGTGAAGGCCTTTCGCGCCGGTTTTCGCTCGGGACAAGATCGCTGAAGCTGTGCATCCCAAAATCGTTTAGGGCGGAAAGCAAAACTAAAGCTGCGGGCTTCCCGCTCCGGGCGAATGGCCCGTCTTAACTGGCGCGAGGGTCAATTCAATCACGGTATCAACCGGGTCCTGTTGCGCCTTGGGCAGGGTGATTTCGAGGCCGGCGCGGGTCTGAACAGGTTTGACCTTCGTTCCGCGGAGGAGCCGCGCGGACTGGATGGTCCGTTCCAGCGTCGGGAGACGCAACGTGTCTCCAGACCACTCGAAGACATGCAGCCAAATCTTGTTTCCGCGCTGGGTGCTACCGCCCCAGTTCCCATTGACGAATGGCCCGCCGCGCGTGCCGTAGATGCTCTTCCCGTTTTGCTTGAGCCAGATGCCCATTTTGCGGAGCACCTCAATCTGCTCAGGAACGATTTCGCCGGTGGGCATCGGGCCGATGTTGAGCAGCAAATTGCCATCGCCGGTGACCGTGCTGACGAGCATTTTGAGGCAGTCCGCGAAGGCCCGGGTCGGCTCGCCCGGACGATACGACCAACCGCCCGTGTCGTTCCGACATTTCGTCATGGTCACACAGGATTCCCAGGCGCGGTTGGTTTGGAATTGGCCGATGTGCTGTTCCGGCGTGTCATAGTCCGCCTCGGTCAGTTGGCGCATGGCTCCGGCCGGGATGTTGTTCAACCCGCGAGCCGAACGGTTGTTGACGAGCAAGTTGGGGTGCGCTTGATACATCGTTTGGAACAGGTGTTCGATGGTGAACTGGTTCCAATCCCCGAAGGCGTGGTCGAACCACATCATATCCACCGGGCCATAGCGAGTGAGTAGTTCGCTGACCTGGGCCTCGTAGTAGTCATTGTAGCGGCGGTTGTCGCCCTTGAGGTAATCCGGGTGCGTCCAGTCACGGGTCGAATAATACCAACCAAGCTTCAGTCCGTGCTTGCGCGCGGCGGCGGCAATTTCCTGGCAGAGGTCACGTTTGAATGGGGTTTCGGCGATGCTATAATACCTGGGCCTGGCCGGATCCTCCCACCGCACCTGCTTCGTGGGCCACATGGAGAAACCATCATGGTGCTTGGTGATAAAGACCACATAGCGGCAACCTGCCACCTTGGCCAAAGCCATCCATTGGTCGGCATTGAATTTCACCGGATTGAACTGCTGATAGAGATGGTCGTAAACGTCCGCGGGAACTTTCTGAAGCTCCGTGCCGCCCGCCTCAATGCGATCCTTGCGTCCCCAACTAATCTCCGCGCCGCTGATGCTCGCGGGTCCCCAGTGGATAAAGAGGCCGAACTTGGCGTCGCGAAACCACTGCATCTGCTCCGACGAGGCGGGGCGCGGATTGGTGGCGCGATCTTCAGCCGCGAACAGGGAAACGCCAGACAGCAGGAGGAATGTCGTGATTACCATTCCGACAATTCGACGGAAGATCAAGGAGGCCGCACGCTGAACGACGCGCGCCTGAAGTGGATTCCCTCTCCCCTTCGGAAGGGGAGAGGGCCAGGGTGAGGGGTTGGGTGAAGCCCCACTAACTGAGCAGACTTTCCCCCTCACCCCGGCCCTCTCCCCCTCCGCGGGGGAGAGGGAGTAGCGCTCGCCCGTCTGGTGGTTTTGTCGTGTATCCCGTGGATTCCTCAGCAAGTGCATCTTGTGTTTCATTTGTAGAACCGGTTGGCCGTCTTGATCCACTCATCGGCCATGAGTTGGTGGCCGGAATAGGTTGGATGCACCGAGTCCCAGACCCAGTATTGAGCGGGCGCCCGCTTGCAAGCTTCATCAAAGACCCGTTGGAATTTCACCAGCGCCGCATGGTGTTTCCGGGCCAGCTTCGCCACGATCGCCTGCCGCTTCTTGACGTCCAGGGCTCGCTCGTCATCAGGCTGGTGGCCAGCCTTCGGCAAATAGAACGGTTCGCAGAGGATGAAGCGGAGGCTTGGATTTGCCGTCTGGGCATCCACGAGAAGCTGGTCATAAATCTGTTCGTATTGGTCCAACGGGATCTTCCCGCTGTCGTTGATACCGATCATGATGCTTAGCACGTCGGGTTTGAGGTCCAGCGTGTCGCTCTGCCAGCGGGCCGCCAGATCAGTAACTTTGTTCCCACTGATGCCGCGATTGATGAACGTCAACTTTCGCTCTGGATACTGTGCGCCGTATTTGGCCGCGATGATGAAACAATAACCATGCCCGAGAATATGGTTCGGGTCTTCATTGCGGCCGCGATTGCCATCGGTGATCGAGTCGCCCTGGAACAAAATCCTCGCATTCGCCTTGAACAACGAAACGTCTGGCACTGCGGCCACCAACGAGTCCGCTGAAAGTAAAGTAACCATTGCCAACGCGGCGACGACAAGTCGGCGAAGCGGATCGGCGATTCGGTTGCGGGACAGTTGGGAGATCATAATCGGGCTGCTTTTGTTTTTGCGGTTCAGGTTCAGGGGTTAGCGATTACTTGGTCATTTCGATCTGCCCCGGGCGCACTTGGGTCGGATCGTTTAAGGACAGGTCCCAAGCACATGCCGCCGTAGCGTGGGCCAGCACCACAACGCCCACAAGCAGCGATTGCCGCGGGCGTTTCATTTCGGGAAATCTTTCATCCACGCCGTCTGCGGCCAGTTGGTGGACGGCGTATTTGTTTGCGGTGCGCCGGAGGTGCTGCGGCCCAGTTCAATATAGGAGCGCATGAGCCAGCCGAGTTGCTGGACAGTGTCGGGATGCGCCGCCGCCAGGTTGGTTTTCTCCGCTGGATCGGAGGCGAGATCGAACAGTTGGAAGGGCGGCAAGCCCTCACAGTCTTTGCCTGGTTTGGGAAAGCTCCAGCCGCCGGAGCCGGGACAGAAACAGAGCTTCCACTTGCCCTGGCGAATGGCCAGCCAGCCTTGGTCGGATTCATGCACGAGCGCCGCGCGCGAGAATGACGTCGGCCCCTGCCCGTTCAGCAGCGGCAACATGCTGACACTATCTTCACCCGCGTTGGCCCGCAGCGGCGCGGCGAGCAAATCGGCGCAGGTTGCGAGGAGGTCCAGTTGGCCGACAGTCTGGGCGGATCGCTGGCCCGCCGGCGTGTGTCCCGGCCAGCGCGCGATGAACGGGATGCGGTGGCCACCTTCGTAAAGGTCCGCCTTGTGGCCACGGTAGCCGGCGCTCGGGTCGTGGTGAAATTTGCGTAACTCCTCGAGGTTTGCCGCCGGCGAGCAGCCATTGTCCGCAGTGAAAATCACAAGCGTGTTCTTCGCCAACCCGCGGTCGTCGAGCGCCGCCAAGACCTGCCCTACGACGGCATCCACTTGCGCGGTGAAGTCGCCATAGGGATTCGTATGGGTCTTGCCTTGGAACTCGCGCGTCGGAGAGATCGGCGTATGCGGTGCGGTGAGCGCGAAGTAGAGGAAGAAGGGCTTGGTCTTCGGCGCGGCGGATTGGGCAGCGAGGAAAGCGAGCGCTCGCTCTGTCAGGCGCGGCAACACTTCCTCGTGATGAAAATCCGGACTGATGCGACCGGCGCGCCACATGGGCGGTTTGGGACTGTCGCCGATCCGGCCGGTAGGCAACTGCACCACGCGGTCGTTCTCAATATAGAAATAGGCCGGCATGTCGAGCGACGCGGTGATACCGTAAAACGAGTCGAACCCGTGCGCCACCGGCCCGCCGCCAAACGGTTGGGCGAAATCCACCTCCTCTTTGCCCGACCCGCTGCGCACCCAGTCCACTCCCAGATGCCACTTGCCGATCATCGCCGTGGCATAACCGTGCGCGCGCAGCAACCCGGGCACCGTGAGCCGGTCCGGCTCGATGAGCGACGGATCATAGCCGTGCAGCACGCCTTGCTTCAGCCGTCCGCGCCAGGAATAACGCCCAGTCAACAGCGCGTAGCGGCTAGGCGTGCAGACCCCCGAAGCGGAATGAGCATCCGTAAACGCCATCCCCTCGCGCGCCAGCCGATCAATGTTCGGCGTCTGCCAGGCACTGTTGGAATTCAAGCAGGACACATCGCCGATGCCCATGTCGTCGGCGAGAATGTAAACGATGTTGGGCCGAGTTGCTTTGGATGACTCCGCGGCAGAAAGCTGCGGAGCGAACCCGTAGCAAGTCAGGAGCAACACGCTACCTACCGCGCGACAACCGAAGATGCAAAACGATTTCATTCCCGGCAGCGTAATGGCTTCGCGACGGGGATCAATCGTCGAGTGGCTCTCGGCGTGCGGAGATCTTCGCGGAGCGCGGACCGAGTCACTCTTACTTCGCGGGCGGTGGCGAGTCTTCGGTCAGCAGAAAGGGTAGCAGGTCTCGGAGTTCATGTGGCGTGAGAGCCTTGTCCAAGCCCGCTGGCTTGAGGCTGTTAGCTTGCACGATCAACTGATCCCTCAGCCAACCGGCGGGTTTGACGTCGCCCAACGACAGCGCGACAAACCGGCTTTGTTCCAAGGGCGAGCGATTGACGGGATAATTCTGTTTGGCGACCTCGGAGAACAGCGGAGCGATAGGGCTCAAAAACATCGCGGCAATCAACCCCAAGGTCCTGGGCTTGTTCAATTCAAGCATGGAGTTATTCGCAACGCTGGGAGTTTATTCCACCTTCCACTCCAGAACGCCGCCGGAAGCGTTGGCGCGCAATTGCACCTCCAAGCGGAGAGTGGAGGTTGAGACGGGTTTGAATTTAACCTGGTTGTAGCAATCGGGTTTGGTGGAGTAGTCTGAAGCGTTCTCCACGGGTCGCCAAGTGTCGCCATCGCGATAGAGAAGCCGCCAGGATTTCGGTAAACGGCAACCACCGTGGTCGTCAAACCAATAGACTTCCGCTGAGGCCAGCTTCGTTGGTTTGGCAAAGTCGTATTGCACCCATTCGAGCGTGCCTTTGTGATCCCACCACGTCATACGCGGCAGGGCATGGTCGCCGGAGTTCTTCGGCTCGACGCCGTCGTTCAAGGCGTTGACGGTGTCCAGATTGTTGCAATGCGAGGCGCGGGGCTGGGCTTGGGAGGCGGCAGTGGGGAATGGCAACGGTGAGGCGGTGTCCGGTTGGCGCGGCATCCAAACCTGCATTTGACCGGCGCCGCGATTACCCCAAGCGTAATAGGGAATGGCGGTGAGGGTCGCTACTTCGGTCGTAACCAAACCAGCGGCACTGCGTTGGGTGGCTTGGCCTTTGCCACTAATCGTCACGACACCACCGAGCAGGTTGGCGCCGAATTGCGACTCCAACTTGGCGTCATCTGGAACCGTGAGGTGCATCACCTTGCCCTGGTGATCCACACCTTCAAAGCAATAGACGAGCGGGCCGCGTTCGAGCGCCACGCGCCCGGCGTCGTCAGTCACCTTTGCGTAAGCCACCACCCGCCGCACCGGCATCGCGAGGTTGAGCGTCAATACGTCGCCACTCTGCCACCGCCGGTTCACGACCGCGTAACCCTTCTGGATTTGGATCGGTTGTGGTTGGCCGTTGACGCTCAGAGAAACCTCGGGCTGAAGCTGGTCCGAGTAGTGGTAGAGATCGGTGGGCACGGGCTGATTTCGGGCCCAGCCGGGAATGCGCACCCGCACGGCGAAATCGGCCGACCTCTCGGGCAACACAGTCAACCTGATCGCGCCGTCCCACGGGTAGCGAGTCGCCTGCGCCAGCTTCACGCGGGTGGCGGCGACGGATAGCTCGGCGGTGCCGGCGGCAAACAGATTGACATAGAGTTGATCCGCGTGAACGGCGTATTGCAGCCCAGGCACAGAGGGCAGGAAGCGGCTGACATTGACCGGACAGCAGGCGCAGCCAAACCACTCACTGCGGGCATAACCGCCATTGGAAACGAGCGGATTCTGATAAAAGAAATGATCGCCGGAGAGCGCGACCCCGGAGAGGAAACCGTTGTAGAGTGTGCGTTCGAGGACATCAATGTATTGCACGTCGCCATGGAGCAGAAACATTCGGTGGTTCCAGAGGCAATTCGCGACCGCGGCGCAGGTCTCGCAGTAACCCGAGTTGGGTAATTCGTACGCATTGCCGAAACCCTCCGACATGCCGACTCCCGAACCAATGCCGCCGTGCAGATAGAGTTTGCTGCCCACGGTGTCGGCCCAAACGGTATCCACCGCCCGGGCGTAGCCCGGGTCGCCAAAGAGCGCGGCGATGTCCGTCATACCAGAGAGCATATAACCGGTGCGCACCGCGTGCCCGACCGCCTGGGTCAGATTCGTGAGCGGCACTTCGTTGGAGTAGTAAGCATCGGCGAAAGCGCTCTTGACGCCAGCCGGCCGGCGATACCGCCCGCGGCAATCCAGAAGAAACTTCGCCAGCTCAAGATACTTTTGCTCCCCGGTCGCCCGACCAAGCTTGACCAGGGCAAGTTCGATTTCCTGATGGCCGGGAGAAATCTTGAGTTGATCGGTCCCTGGCCCCCAGTTCTTTTGAATCAGATCCGCGAGCTTGGTCGCGATGTTCAGGAACGCCCGATTGGTGGTGGTTTGATAATGCGCCACCGCCGCCTCAATCAAGTGGCCGGCGCAGTATAGTTCGTGACTGTCATCCCCCGTGACGCCGCCCATTTCGTTGAGCCAGCGCACCGGACTGGCGCGACCTGGAGCTTTGTCGCCGTGAATGATCCGCGCGGTGTAAAGATACCCGTCCGCTTGCTGCACCTGACCGAACAGGGAGACCAGGTCGTCGAGGTATTTGCGCAACGCCGGGTCAGGATCGGTGCCTAGGCAGTAAGCCGCGCCTTCCGCCACTTTATACAAATCGGAATCATCAAAAGGATCGCCGCGGAAATTTCCCGTCGCCAACTTCGCCGCGCGGCGGAAATTCGGAATGCGTTCTTCTTCGCACTTCTTGAAACAGACCGGCACGGTAATGGTTCGATTGGTATCGAGACGCGGCTTCCAGAAGCCATCGTTCAAGTGGACTTGATTGATCGGCACGGGGTTCACCGGATAGTTCATGTCCCCGGCGCGGGGCGACAGGAGCGGGGCGGTGACGGATAACAGAACCAAGCTCAGGACAAGGCGGGAGGAAGGGTTGGTTTTCATAAAGGCGACAGGTTCGGGCGTTCGCGGAATGTATAGTTGGCTTTGGCGGTTTGGCTGATGAATCGGCTCGGGCGCCCAGCGCATCGCGAGCGGCAGACAAAAAGCGGCTTCGTGAATCCGCCCCTTCACATGCGGAGACGGCATGCCGTGGTCGGACGTGACGACCACCAGCGTCTGGGCTAGTTTGCCCAATCCCTCGTCCCACATTCTCGTCCCCATTCCGGCGGGAGAAGGATTGTGCGCCGGGGTTTTCGGCGAGCCGCCAAAAACCACACGCCAGCGGCGGGCGCTCCCCGCGCGACCAAGCCACGCCCGACTCCCATTTCGGAGTTCGGGTTCAACACGCTCCAATTCTTCGGCCTATTCAAACTCGGCCAACCTTGATTTCCATTCGCTGCCGGGCGGATTCGTAGCAAGCCGCCAGAATAATCTGGCTCCGCAAACCGGCGCGCGCCGATTCCTCTGTGTCGCGGCCGTCGAGCAACGCCTGGCTGAACGCTTCGATCTCCGCACGAAACGTGTTCACCCGCTTGGGCGCGATGACGAGGCCGCCGGCAGCGGTCCGGGTTTGCTTCGCGTGGTAAGGCTTCGCGCCCTCGAGCCACGCCACCATTTCTCCGCCGTCCTCCTGGCCGATGGTGTCTTGCGCCAGCAGGCTGCCGCGGGTGCCGTAGAGTTCGAGCCGGTTCTTGCTGCTGGCGTCCGGGATGCAGAAAAGCGTGTCCACGGTGGCCGTAGCGCCGTTCTTGAAGCGCGCCAACACCGCGCCACTGTCCTCCGTGCGGTAGCGGTGAACCGCGTGATTGATCATACAACTCACCGCCGTAACCGGGCCGAAAAACATTTCGAGGAGATCAAGGCAATGCCCCGCCAGATCCATCAACGCCCCACCGCCCGCGAGCTTCGGAATTTGCCGCCACACGCCGGGCTGCGGCGGATACCAGCAGGAAAGTTGGGCGCGGGCGAAAACCGGCTGGCCTAGCTTGCCGGCCTGAATCAAGCGCAGCGCGGCCTGGTGTTGACTGTGGAAGCGCATCATGAACGCGGTGCCGAGGTGGACCTTCGCGCGACGGCAAAGCTGCACGATGCGCTTCGCTTCGGCGACGTTCAGGCCCAACGGTTTTTCGCAAAGGACATGCTTGCCGGCCGCCGCGGCCCGGCGGGTTTGCTCCAGGTGCGCGTGGTTCGGCGAGGCGATATAGACGGCATCGAGGTCCAGCGCGAGCAGTTCATTGAGACTGGCAGCGGCGTGCGCGCCAAACTCCCGTGCGACCTCGGCGTTGGTGTTTTGGTTGCGGCCAAAGACGCCCACGAGTTCAGCATTGCGCGCGGGCAGGATGCCTTCGGGAATGGTGCGGCGGCGGGCGATGCCACCCGAGGCGATGACGCCCCAGCGGATTTTGGTGCTCATTCGGGTGAGGAAATGGTGCGCGGTGCAGGGTTCGAACCTGCGACCCCTACCGTGTCAAGGTAATGCTCTACCACTGAGCTAACCGCGCCACCGGGATTAGTGCCCGACCACTTGTTGGATTCGAGCATCATGGGCAAAGCATCCGAAAAAATCTCCGGGCGTGCAACTGGATTCTCAACGCCGGAATTCCAAACGCCGGTGATTCACGTTTCGTTAGCCACCGGAGGGCACCCAAGCAGCGTTCGAGGGGCATGTCGGCATCCAGCAATGCGGCGATTTTTCCCAATGCGGATGGCATCAGCCCGATAGCGAAACGCAGCGGGAAAATAGCCTGGCTCGCCTTCGGGAGACAAATCATGGTTGAGCCGAAGGAAGCCCGATCCGCACGCTGACTTATTGCGCACCGCCAAAAGGGGCGAGTGTCGAGCGTGATTGAAGGAGGTCGTGGCATGACGAACCTGAAACGATCAGCTTTTGACCCTCATCCTCCTCGTTCGCGTCCTCAAAAACTCAGCGGCACTTCACTCAGCGCGCGGCCCACCACGTCCAGCGAGATCACGGCCGCTGCCGAGACTTCGCGTCCGACCAGATCCATGCTGGCCAGTGCCTTGAGGCGACCCTGCCGGGTCGCAAGGTCCAGCCCGGCGAAGACGTGGTCGGAAAGCCGGCAGCCGTGAATCAGGCTCAACAAAATGGCATCGCGTGGCGCGGGCAGGTCGTTGCCCAAAATGAGCTGGCTGAGCCGCGTGCGGACTTCGATGCGCTCCCGGCCATCCACGGTCGGGTGCCGGCGCACGCCAAAAACCCAAAGCAAGCGGCGCTCTTCGCGGCGCAGGATGCCGCGTTGAACGAGCCGGTCCACCGCGGCCTCGTGGATCGTGGCTTGGGCGAGCGCCAGTTCGCGCAGCCAGAACGCCACGGATTTGGGTTGGGGCACGGATTGAAAAAGTTTCAGCCAGGGATCGAGCAAGTTGTCCCCCGTCGGCGTAGCGTTGAGCACGGTGAGTTGCTGCTGATCCGTGTCAACGCGATTGGCGAGCGACAAGTCGAGGATGATCGCGCCCGCCAGTCCGTAAGCCAGGGCATCGGGTGGGAGATCGAGCCGTTTGCCGGTCTGGTCATCCAAAGCCAGCAGCGCGAGATCTTCCGCGAGCGTCAGTTCGGCGGCGAGATGGGGATTTTCAGGCACAGGCATCGGCAAGAGTGTCGTGGACTTCCAACAGTTCGAACAGGCAGGAAAGCTGGAAAATTTGTCGCGTCGCGGGCGACAAAGCGGCGAAACCGCAGCGTCCGCCGAGCGATTGCATCTGCTTGGCGGTGGCGAGAAAAACCCGCAAGCCGGCGCTGCTGATGTAATTCAGCTCGGAACAATCAAACACGAGCCGTTTTGCGTCCTCGGCCACAAGCCGCGTAGTGTGCGCCTCCAACGTAGGTGCGGAAAGACCATCCAGCCGCCCGCTGAGGGTCAGCACCGTGACCGCACCAGATCGGGTTTCACGAAGATTCATAAACCGGCGGAACAATGATTAAGCCTGCCAGCGAGTGCAACCGCAAAATGCCGCGCGGGGGCGGGTTCGCCCGTCCGCGAATCAGGAAATCCCTTTTCGTTCCACGAAAGGCGAAATTTCTTTCTCAAACCACCCGGTTTGAAGTAAAACTCGCTCCCACTGGTTTGCGCTCGTATGCCGCCAGACTAACACACCATGATATTCTCATTCCGAAACCACAGCCGCCTGTTGCGGCGGGCCGCTTTGACCTTGTCCGTCTCGGCGCTCGCGTTGCTCAATTTCGCCGCCAAGGCGGGCGAAACTTCCTATCCACTCGAAGTCCTCCCACCAGAGCATCGGCACATGACCGATCCCAAGACCGGAGCGGATTTGTTGTTCCTGACCACGGCGCCGGAGAACGACGCAAATCTCTATTTCCACGAGTATTCCTGGCTGGCAGACGAGTCCGTCATCCTGTTCACCTCCTCGCGCACGAACGGCGGCTTGATGGGTTACGTGACTGCGACCGGTGAGTTGATCCGCTTCAACACCCCGCGCGGCGGCCTCGGCGCGGCCTCGGCGGCCGCCAAAGGCAACGCCGTGCTCGCCGTGCGCGGGCGCGACATCGTCGAAGTCAAGCTGGCGATCCAGGCTTCCGCCGCGCCGAACGTGCGGCCTTCCCGCGTGATCGCCACCGAGCGCGTGCTTTGCACTTTGCCTGATGGCGGCCCTTCCACCGCGCTCAATCCAAGCTGCGACGGCAAATATGCGGCGCTCGGGGTCACGGGTTTTGCCGACCCGAAACGCGGGCCGGCCATTTGCAAAATCAACCTCAAGACCGGCAAACTCAGCGACGTCTGCCGCCTGCCACAGCCGCCCGGATTTGGCGGCCATGTGCAATATAGCCGCACGAATCCGAACCTGATCAGTTTCGCTGGCGGACGCGGGCCCACCGGGGATACCGCCGGGCCGGTGCATGCCTCCCGGGGGCCGGAGGATTACGCGGGGCGCGGACAGCGGTTGTGGGTGGTGGACATCCGTGATGGCATTCCGCGCAACGTCTATATGGCGGAGGAAGGCGAACTCGTGACCCACGAATCCTGGTGGGTCAACGATCAAATCCTGTTCTGCGGCGGCAAAAGCCCGAAGCCGGCTGAATTATCACATGTGAAGGTCTTGAACATTTTCACGGGCGAAGTCCGCATCGCCGGCGCGGGCGCGTGGTGGCCCGAGGCCACGGCGTCGGAAGCCGCGAAGTTGAACTGGTGGCATGTGGCCGGGAGCGGGAACGGACGTTGGATTGCCACCGACAACTGGCACGGCGAGATCATGATCTTCGAAGGCAAGACCACCCGCCCGCACTTGCTCGCCTCCGGTCACCGCACTTACGGCAAAGGTGAACACCCGCACGTCGGCTGGGATCGCAAAGGCGAGAAAGTCGTGTTCGGTTCGCATCTGCTGGGCAACCTGAATGTCTGCGTCGCCACGATTCCGAAAGCGTGGCAGGACGCAGTTTCGGCGAACGATGATGGTTTGCGAACGAAGCGCAAGTAACCCCGCGCCCCGCAGGCCCAACGTCGCGCCGCCGTTCCTAAGCATGGGGCGCACGGGACTCAATTAGTAACAGCGTCAGCTTTTCCGCTTCAGGAAAAACTTCTTGGTGTCCGACTTTTTGCCGTCCTGGAAATAATCCCATTCGGTCGCGAGGGCATCCCGGCTTTCGAATCGGATCCGCGCGGCGTGCATGTGGCCATCGCGGCGCGCGGAGAGGTTCGCGCCGCCGATGAAATTGAAGTCGAGCACGTCCCGCCGTGGATTTCTTCGTGAGCGCCATCCGCGGCTGATTGCCGGCGGCGCAGTAATGCGTGAGCACCAGCTTGCCTTCCTCGAGGTGATACATCGTGACCATCTCGTGCGCCGTGCCCGGAAACAGCGTTTCCATCACCGTGTGGTCGGCGGCGGTGGTGCGAAAGAGGACGGTCGCAGCCGGGCCTTTTTCGCGATCGCCAATTCGCCCGCGCCATTCGCCGGCGAGGCCTTTCAATCTTTCAAAGGCAGCCTGGGCGGGCGTGGGCTTGTCGCCGGCGCTCGCGGCCAGGCAGATCAGGCAAGCCGTGAGGGTCAGGACCTTTCCGAAATGGAGCATTCCTTTCATGGCGGATTTAGGTTTTGGTGAACGCGGTCATCAAATCCTACGGGTTGCGCCGCCCGCCCACCAATTCGCGCACGAGCTCCTTCGCGCCATAGACTTTTCGCAACGCTTCCAGGATGGCCGCCGAGTGGACGGAGGTCGCGCGGCCTTGTTTGTCGGTGAAGGCGTAATCCCAGGGGAGGCTCTGCAAATTGCCGTCGAAGATGATGCCGACGAATTCGCCGGCGCGGTTGACCACCGGACTGCCGGAGTTGCCGCCGATGATGTCCGCCGTGCTGACGAAGTTGAACGGCGTTTTCAAATCGAGCCGCGCTTTGCGCTTCGCCCACAGCGGCGGCAGATCAAATGGCGGCTGGTTCTTCATCTCCCGGGCCTGTTCGTAGAGCGAGCCGAGCGTCGTGAATGCGGGCACGGATTTGCCGTCCTCCGGGTAACCCTTTACCACGCCGAAAGCGAGCCGGAGCGTGAAGGTCGCGTCGGGATAACCCGCCGTGCCCAACACCGTGTTGCGGGCGCGTGAAATCGCTGCGTGCGCCTGTTGTTTGACCTCGCCTTGATCCTCGGACACTTTGCGCAGCGCCCGGGCGTCGGCGTCCACGAGCCGGGCCAACTCGATCAAGGGATCGTTTGCCGCCGCGACGGTGCCTGCCCCGCCTTCGTAGAGTTTCTGGCGGAGCGCCACCTCGCGAACTTTTGTGTCGTTGATCAACTCCGCCGCGCGGTCGCGGGGGGATTTGCCGGCGAGAATCTGTTGCGCGAGGGGGTCGTTCACGCCGAGTTGGGCGGCGAGGAAGGTGAGCGAATCGGCGAGCGTGAGGATTTCCAAGTCCGGGTAAATCGGCTTCTCGGAAAACAGCGCGAGCTCCAGCGACACCTTGCCGGAGTCGGAGAATTCGCGAAGCCGTTCCCCGTTGGGTTTGGGCCGTTCGGCGCCGGCGCGGAGCAACGTGCGCGCAAGACCGAAACTGTCGCAATTGAAAGCTTGGCCACCTTCCAGCAGTCCGGAGCGCGGCGCTTGCACGGCGAGGATTTTCGTGGCGGCGGCGATCTTTTCGTAGGCCGCGAGCGCGCCGGCGAATTCGGGTTTGCCCGCGAGCCGGGCTTGGAACTCCGCCTCCGCTTGCACTTTCGCGGCGAACAATTCCGGATCGAGCAAGCCGGCGAGTTCGCCCTCAATCGCCTTCCGGGAATTCTGCACGCTGAAGAAATCGTCCCGGGCCCGCCGGGCGTTTTCTTCGCGGCGCTCGCTCCAGTTGCCCAGCAGGACTTCGAGCCGTTTGAGATTCCCGAGGCGCAGCGGCAGG
This sequence comes from uncultured Verrucomicrobiota bacterium, assembly GCA_903828255.1. Taxonomy (GTDB): domain Bacteria; phylum Verrucomicrobiota; class Verrucomicrobiia; order Limisphaerales; family JADLHS01; genus CAIKLQ01. The sequence continues at coordinate 6,888 of CAIKLQ010000115.1, read as the reverse complement.
GCTTGGTCGCGCAAGTTTTCCAGTTCGGCAACGGTGCGCAACCGACTCGTCCGCCCGGGGTGGCCGGAGACGAAAGTGAGTTCGCCGGCGCGCGCGCCCGTCGGGGAGAAGCGGAGAAAATCCGGCACCTTTGCCGGCTGGCCATTTTCGTAGGCGCGAAACAAGCAGATGTCCAAGTCATGGCGCGGGAACTCGAAGTTGTCCGGGTCGCCGCCGTAAAAAGCGATCTGCTGCTCGGGCGCAAAGACGAGCCGCACATCGGTGTAACGCTTGAAGCGGTAAAGATGATACGCCCCGCCTTGCCAAAGCGTGACGACATCGGCGCGCAAGCCCGTGCGGTCCTGGGACTCCTTCTCGATTCCGGCGATGACCTTGCGGCGCGCGGCAAAGGCGGTTGCTGGGGTGGCGTCATTGGGCACCGCGGCGTTGACGCGGGCGGTGACGTCCTCGATGGATTGCAGGACGTTGAGTTCAAGATCCAGGCATTTGATCTCCTGGGCCGGCGTGGGCGCGTAAAAGCCGTCGCGCATATAATTTTTTTCCTTCGTGCTGACTTTCTGCAACGCGTCCGCGCCGACGTGATGGTTGGAAATCAGGAGGCCGTCCGCGCTCAAGAAACTGCCGGACCCGCCGGAGTTGAAGCGCACGGAGGATTTTTGCAAGTGGTCAAGCCACGCCTCGGTAGCGTCGAACTGATACCGTTCGCGGAGCAACTGGCGCGGTGGTTGGTTGTAGAGCCACATGCCTTCATCCGCCCGCGTGGCGGCGACTGCGGCCCAAAACAAGAGCGTGAACAATGAGCGCTTCATCAGATTGAGGGAGGCTACTGGAGGTTTGCGCGGGAGGAAACTGCCGATTTCGGTGGATGGAATTCGAGGCCGGCAAGACCAACCGGGCGCAGGCCCGCCGCAGTTTTTCGGTGGTGGCCCTGGAGTGCCAGTCCGGCGAGCAACCGCACCCACCCGCGCCGCCCCAAAGCCGCTGGCACAGCGGGTCGCCGTGAGGAGATTGGAAGGCTTCCAAAAGCCCAATGCAATATCGGGTTTAAGCTGCTTCGACGGGAAACTCTGCCGCTCTTTGCCGGGCAAAAACCAACGGACAACAACCCCGCCGCGGAGCTGCCAAATCATCCCAGCGTCAAGACGTGGTGGGCCTACCTGGCGGCGTTGATGGAAGTGAACTCGGACCCTTCACCGAAATCGGCGGGCCTGAAGGAAGTGTTTCATCTCGACTAACGGGCCATTTCTCCGCCATTTTATTCTAGGCGAATGACAATTTCTCTCTTCATTCCGTGCTTCGTGGACCTGCTGTATCCGCAGGTGGGCATCAGCATGGTGCGCATCTTCGAGCAACTCGGGCACAAGGTCGTCGTGCCCAAGGGGCCGGCGTGCTGTGGGCAACCGGCGTTCAACACCGGTTATTGGGACGAGAGCCGGGCGATCGCGACCAAGGTCATGGAAGCGTATCAGAACGCGGAGGTCGTGGTTATCGCCAGCGGTTCGTGCGGCGCGATGATGAAGGTGTTTTACCCGCAGTTGTTCGCCGGGACCAAATACGAGGCGATGGCCCGCGCGCTCGCTCCCAAGTGCTACGAGTTCTCCGGTTTCCTCGTCAACCAACTCGGCGTGACCGAACTCGGCGCGAAGTTTCCGCACCGGGTCACGTTCCACGATGGCTGCCACGGCCTGCGTGAATTGAATAACAAACGTCCCCCGCGCGAACTGCTCGCCAAGGTGCAGGGTTTGGAGCTGATCGAAATGGCCGCAGCGGAAACCTGCTGCGGTTTCGGCGGGACATTCTCGGCCAAATTCCCCGCCATCTCCACCGCGATGGGCGAAGTCAAATGTGCTTCGGCGCTCGCAACGAAAGCGGACTACGTCGTCTCCTGCGATTCAAGTTGTCTGATGCAGATTCAGGGTTTGGCCGACAAGCAGAAGATGGGGATCAAGACGATTCACTTGGCGGAGATTTTGGCGCCGCAATGAAACCCGAGGACCAAACCTTGAATGGGGTAGGAGCCGACGGGCGGAGACGCCTTCCGATCTTTGCTGGAGAAGTTCGCGCCTCCTTTCGGCGGCTGCTACCGAGAAGTTTGTGGACTGAAGCATGAGCCCGCCCGCCATCCATTTTAATGCTGCCGCCCGGCGGGTTGCGCCGGACTTGCGGCATCGCGGCATCATCCAGACCGCGATGGGCAAATATGAAACGGTTCGCGACCTGCGCAAGTTGTGGTTTCAAGACTGGCAAGGCGCCCGCAATCTCGCGGCGCGCACCAAGTTCGAGGCCGTCAATCATCTGGATAAACACCTCGCCGAGTTCGCGAAAATGCTCGAAGCCCGCGGCACGAAGGTGCATTGGGCCAGTAACGCGGAGCAGGCGCGCGACATCATCCTCGGCATCCTGCGCGAGCAGAACGCCAAGGTCATCGTGAAATCCAAGGCGATGACGTCCGAGGAAATCCATCTCAACGACGCGATGGAGCAGTCGGGCTATGAAGTAGTCGAGTCCGATCTCGGCGAATACATCGTCCAGTTGCGCGAAGAGCCGCCGTATCATCTCGTCTTCCCGGCGATGCACCTCACGCGCGGCGAGATCAAGGACCTGTTCCAAAAGAAGCTCAACGACGCCCCGTCCGACGATCCCGAGGCCCTCACGATGGTCGCCCGCCGCGCGTTGCGGAAGAAATACCTGCAAGCGGACGTCGGCATCACGGGCGCGAATTTTGCCATCGCCGAGACCGGCATGATTTCCATCACGGAAAACGAAGGCAACGCCCGGCTCACGGCGGCATTGCCCAAGACGATGATCACGCTCGTCGGCATCGAGAAGGTTTTGCCGCGCCTCGAAGATCTCGCGCTCTTCCTCCCCATGCTCGCGGTGATGGGCACGGGCCAGGCGTTGACGTGTTACAACACGATGTACGGCGGTCCACGCCAGCCGGGCGAGCCTGACGGCCCGGAGGAATACCACGTCGTGCTGCTCGACAACCAGCGCACCACGCTACTGGCCGACGCCGAGCAGCGCGATTCACTCGGTTGCATCCGCTGCGGGGCGTGCCTGAATGTCTGCCCGATCTTCCGCAATGTCGGCGGGCACACCTACGGCACAGTTTATGGCGGGCCCATTGGCTCGGTCATCACGCCGCACCTGCGCGGCTTGCAGGATTGGAAGCATCTTAGCTATGCGTCGTCGCTCTGCGGCGCCTGCACCGAGACGTGCCCGGTGAAGATTGATCTGCATCATCACTTGTTGCAAAACCGGCGTAACGCCTCGGGGCTCAAGACCGGCAAGCCGATCTGGTGGCAGAAAATTGCTTTCAAACTCTTCGCGCCTGTGGCGAACCGCCCGGCACTCTGGAGCCTCGCGACGCAGCTCGGCCGCTGCGGGCAAATGTTTCACGGACTCGTCAAGGGCGGGGCGCTTGATCCGGCGCAGGCCTGGACCAAGACGCGCGAAGTGCCGCCGCTTGCGAAACAAAGCTTTCGCGAGTGGTGGAAGGAGCGGGAGCCATGAGCGAACGCGCACCCCAATCCCGTCGGAGACGCGGTAACGAGTCTCATTCGGAAAAGGCCGTTAGAGACGCCTCCCGGCGGGCGCCTCCAAATGAACCATGAGTGAGCGCGAAAACATTTTTGCCCGCATCCGCGAAGGACTGAGCGTCAAAGCCCCCGCTCACCACGGATCCGGTTCCCCCACCACCGCGGAACAGCGCCGCGTGATGCCGCCCGTTGGCGCGAGTACCGACGCACAGTTTGCGTTGTTCGCCAAGAACGCGAGCGAACTCAAGGCCACCTTCACGCTGGTCAAAGACCTTGGTGAACTCACGGCGGAACTCCACGCCTGGCGCGACGCCGAGAAGTGGCAGCGCGTGGCGACGCATAAGAGTCCGCTGGCACAAGCGCAAGCTGCGGGCCTGGGTTTGCCAACACTGGTCACCGACGACGGCTACGACAAGCACGCGCTGGAACAGTGCGATGTGGGCATCTCCGAGTGCGATGCGTTGATCGCTCAGACCGGCACAGTGCTGATCACCAGTCGCAGTGCGGGCGGACGCGCGTTGTCGTGCTTGCCACCGCACCACGTCGTGATTGCGCGCCGCGAGCAACTGGTCGCGGATTTGCCGGCGGCGTTCGCGCTCCTCAAGCAGCGGCACGGCGCAAATTACCCGAGCATGATTTCATTTATCACCGGCCCAAGCCGCACGGGCGACATTGAACGCATCCTCGTCCTCGGCGCGCATGGGCCGAAGAAGTTGACGATTTTCTGTCTTTGATTAAACGGAGGCGCCGGTAAGCGCCATGGGCCGCCCGCCCGGCGCAGGGACTGCCCGAGGATTCCTCGGCCGATAATTTTCGTAGCCCCAGCGCAACATGCGCTCGGTGGTTTCCCAACTCACGCACGCATCGGTGATCGAGACGCCGTATTGCAATTCCGCGACCGGCTTCGGAAACGGCTGGTTGCCCTCGCTCAAATAGCTCTCGATCATCACCCCGATGAGCGAGCCCGTGCCGCCGGCCCGTTGCTCGACGACGCTGCGCCAGACATCCTCCTGCCGGGCGTGTTGCTTGGCGGAATTGGCGTGGCTGCAATCCACCATCAGCACCGGCGGCAAACCGCACTTCTGCAACGCGGCCTCCGCGTCGCGGATGCTCTCGGCATCGTAATTCGGCCGCGTGCGTCCGCCGCGCAACACCACATGGCCATCCGGGTTGCCCTTCGTCCGGACGATGGCCGTCGCGCCGTCGGGATCAATTCCGAGAAAACTGTGCGGACTGCGCGCGGCGCCCATGGCGTCAATGGCCACTTGCAGGCTACCGTCCGTGGCGTTCTTGAACCCGACGGGCATCGAAAGTCCGCTGGCCATCTCGCGGTGCGTTTGGGATTCGGTCGTGCGGGCGCCGATGGCCGCCCAGGTGACGAGATCGGCGATGTATTGCGGCACGATGGGATCGAGAAACTCCGTGGCCGTGGGCAGGCCCAGGCTGACGATTTGCCGCAGCAACCGGCGCGCGATTTTCAATCCGGCCTCGATGTCCTGCGAGTCGTCAAGGTGCGGATCGTTGATCAATCCCTTCCAGCCGATGGTGGTGCGCGGTTTCTCGAAATAAACCCGCATCACGATTTCCATCCGGTCGGCCAATTCCTGGCGGAGCGTATTGAGCTTGGTGGCGTATTCCAGCGCACCGCGTTCGTCGTGGATGGAGCACGGGCCGACGACGACCAGCAGGCGCGGGTCTTGTTGCTGGAGAATGTGGATGACGCGCTCGCGGCTCGCGGCGACGGTGGCGCTCGCGGCGTCGGTCAGCGGCAATTCCGCCTTGACCGTCCGGGGCGACGACAGCCGCACCAACTCGCGAACGTGCAGGTCTTGGGTTTTGAACATCCGGGGCAGCATAGCAAGCGGAGGAGGGAGCGAAAGCGCGAAACTGGGCGGAAAAGGGAAAGAGGGCGAACGGCGAACCCCCAATGACTCGTCTTGGGAGCGGGCTTAACACTTGCAACCGCGGCCGTGAGTCGGCGCTGAACATTTCTTTTGCAGGGCGCGGGGTTTTCGGTAATTCTTCAGCCAACCGGTTCTACCCATAATTCAGTGCGGATAATTTACAACATTCTGTTCACGGCTTTTTTTGTCCTGCTTTCGCCATATTACTTCTGGCGGCTGCGGCGGCGGGGAAATTGGCGGGCAGGATTCCGGCAGCGCTTCGGTTCGTTCGACACCAATCTCAAGCAGGCCCTCACCAACCGGGAAGTCATCTGGCTACACGCCGTCAGCGTCGGCGAGGTGAACGTCTGCACCCAACTCATTCGCTCGCTCCAACCGCGCCTCCCGAACGCCAAGATCATTGTTTCCACCACCACGACCACCGGCATGGCGGAACTGAAGAAGAAACTGCCCAACCACATCAGCAAGGTCTATTACCCGATTGACCGCCGGCCGTATGTCTCGCGCGCCATGGGCACGCTCCGGCCCCGGGCCATCGTGCTCATCGAGGCGGAAATCTGGCCCAACTTCATCACCCGCGCCCGGCAGCAGGGCATCCCGCTGTTCCTGGTGAATGCGCGGTTGTCCGAGCGGTCGTTTCGCGGCTACCGACGGTTCGGGTTTCTGTTCCGCCCACTCTTCGCGGCGTTCACCGGCGTCGGTGCGCAAAACGAGGGGGACGCCGCGCGGTTGCGCGAAATCGGCTGCCGACCCGAAGTGATCCGCGTGGTGGGCAGCCTGAAGTTCGACGCGGCGCGCATCGAGGAACGGCGACCAATCAACATTCCCACCATGCTCCGACAATTGGGTGTCCCGACGGACGCGCAACTGCTCATCGGCGGCAGTACGCACGCCGGCGAGGAAGCCATCTTGGCGGACATTTACCTACGCCTGCGCGCCCGGTTTCCCAGGCTGTTCCTCGTCCTCGTGCCGCGACATTTTGAGCGTTGCCGCGGGGTGGGGCGCGAACTGGAGGTGCGCGGCGTGAAGTTCGCCTATCGCAGCGAACTCACCGCGCACACGCAGCATCGGGCGGGCGAACTCGGCTGTCTGCTGGTGAACACGACCGGTGAACTGCGCTATTTTTACGAACACGCCACGGTCATCTTTGTCGGCAAAAGCCTTACGGCCGAGGGCGGGCAAAACCCGATTGAACCCGGCGCGCTCGGCAAGGCCATGATTTTTGGGCCGAACATGCAGAACTTTGCCGACGTGGCGCGAAGTTTCGTGACCCAGGCCGGGGCCGAGCAGGTGAAGGACGCGGCGGAACTCGAAGCCCGCCTCGCCGCGCTGCTGGCCGACGAAGCCCGCCGCACCCAACTCGGTCAAAATGCGGTCAAGGTGGTGCGCGAAAATCTCGGCGCGATCGAGCGGACGGTGGACATGATCGTCGAGCAACTCGATCC
>CAIKLQ010000114.1 GCA_903828255.1 uncultured Verrucomicrobiota bacterium | reverse complement strand
GTCTCAGAACCTTGCGGGCGCGAGCGCGGGACAAGTCTGGGGATTCACTGGGTTTGGCCTGAACTGGTCCAGTGATCCCATGACCAGCACCAATGCGTTCGGCGTGGCCCAGCTCATTTTTCTGGATGCCGCCAACACCCCGATCCAAGTCAACGAGTCCCAACACTTCGACGCGACCACGCCGCTGGATCAGTGGCAATCCTTCAATGTGATCGGTACCGCACCTGTGGGAACGGTCGCCGTGCAAGCCCTCCTCCTACACGTCGGTAAGTCCCTCCTCAGCGGCTCTATCTGGTGGGATGAAGGGTCCGCCGCCCTGATCTCGGACCCGAGTAGCCTCGCGCAATGGACCTATACCCAGACTGTTCCCCTGAGCTGCGACGAAAATGTGCGCTTGAACCTCTGGCTGATGAATGGGAACGCGCCCCTCAATGGACTGGAAACGGAAGTCATCGTGACCAAGTTCGTATTCACCGGGCCGGACTCCGACCGCGACGGGTTGCCGGACCCATGGGAGCGGGCCCACGGACTCAACCCCGCCAACGCCACCGACGCCGCGCGGGATGACGACGGCGACGCCATGACCAACCTTCGGGAATTCCTGGCCGGGACCGACCCCGCCAACTCTACCAGTGCCCTCCGAACCACCGCGATCAACATTAGTGGTGCCGACACCCACGTCAGCTTCTCCTCCGCACTGGATAAGAGCTATAGTGTTGAAAGCACCGGCAACCTCCAGTCACCGAACTGGACGAGCGTGACGCAGAATATTTTCGGCACCGGCGACTCCATCCAGACCATCCTTCCGGGCGGAGCCACCAACGCTGCCAGTTACTACCGGGTGCGAGTTACCCCGTGAGCGTGGCGGGCGCACATTACCTCCGCGCTCTACCACAGCAAATTCGTCACCGTCAGCGCCGACTGGGCTTCCGCATGGCCGTCCACCAGCATCACGTAACCGGCAGCCTTGGCTTTGTGCCAACCTCGGGGATTGTCAGGAAACACCAGCACGTTATCCGCGAACAGCACCGTCCGGGACGCGGATTGAATCGCGGTGGACTTCTTTCCGTTCAAGCCCCCGACGCCGATTGGATTGCCGACCGCGTTAAACATGTAGGAGTTGCCCACCCACTCCGCGAGAGTGTGCGTCCCCGTGTCGGATCGGCCCTGGTCGCGCGGGCAGATGACCACCTCCTTGTTCAATCCGTAGTGGTTCAAAGGCCGATCCAGCCGGTTGAAGATGCCGCCCTGGCCGAGGTCGAGATTATTGTTGGTGCGCCCGGCCCAAACAAACCACTCCATGCCTTCGAAGGACACGTTGGTCGAAGTCCAGAAATACTTCTCCTCGAAGTCGGGCAGGTAGAGGTTCATCGCCACACTGCACTGGCGAAGCTGGGAGATGCAGCGGGTGTTGTGGGCTCGCAGTTTGGCGCTGGCCAGTGCGGGCAACAGCATCGCCGCGAGAATGGCAATGATCGCGATGACGACCAGCAATTCGATCAGGGTGAACGCCGCCCCGCGCCAGTCACCTGGCGCGATGGCGACCGACTTCCGGCCCGGTCGAAATGTCAGCAAACGCAAATCCATATTCACGGGGTTATCCGACTCGCCGCGTGGGGTTTTAATTCAACCGCAATTGCGCGGGTTCCGGGTGGCGGGCGGGCCTTGGTCTTGGAGCCCCGGGGACCTCACCGGGCAGCCCTGCCGGATTTCATGGACCAGGAGTTCGGAGTCTATTTCTTCCGCGTGGCCCGGTCCCAGAGCCAGACGATGTCCGCATTATTCGGAGTAGCGCTGCCGCTGATTTCGCCACCGCGCTTGAGGGCAGGGCGGGTTCGCGGATCAACCCATTTCCGAATTTCCGAGTGACCATCGGCGAATGACAATCCGCCGGCGCCGCCGTGGTAGGCCGCCGGGAAGTCAATAACCCAGGTCTTCTGCGGGTCCGGATAACCCTCCATGCTCAGGACCCAGAAACCGTCGTTGATGCTGTCTTCCCGCTCATCCAGCAGCACAAAGGTCTTAGCCGGGCCGGGCGCGTTCATGTCTCCAAACTTTCGATAAACGCGCCAGTCGGGTCCCCAGCCGCCATCGGTGCCTTGGTTGCCACCACACCAGATGCTCATGGACATGCTCCGAACCCGGGGCCGCGTTTCGCTGCCAACCATGACGGTGCTTAGGTCAGCCGGGCAGCGCCAGATGCCGGGATTCTTGCCGCAATAGGTCCACAGGGGACTCTTAACCAGGTTCGCGTTAATATCCCAATTCTGGGGGTTGGCGGAGTAGTCGAGAATCCCGGTCACCCAGGCGTAGGGCGCCATGGGGCCGCCATTGGGAGCATAGGCGAATGGCAACTTGTCCTCGTTGTCATCAATATACATTCGCCACGCGAGCAGCAGTTGCTTGTGGTTGTTCATGCACTGAATGCCCTGCGCTTTCAGTTTGGCCCGGCCCAGCGCCGGCAGCAGCATGGCCGCCAGGATGGCGATGATCGCGATGACTACCAGCAATTCAATCAAGGTGAAGCCGGGGCGGGAACGGCGACTAAAATTATTGGGGTGTTTCATGTTGCTTCCCACGTGCGGATTTGCGGAACAAGCTGCGTCCGACCGGCAGCCTACTGCTGCCGATCGGTCGCGGCTGGAAGGGGACTATGGTTTGAATAACCGATAGAACCTCTGGGGCGACGTTACCGGCCCGTAGTAGTAATAGGTTCCGGGACCAACCGTGGAGGGGGAGTTGACCACATTCACCCAACTGTTCGTATTCGCAACATTGGTGGTGGATTGAAGGATGTATCCAGCCGGCACGGTCGGCCAGGCGATTTCAATGGCCGGCTTGGGCGAGGTGAGGCTCGGAGCCGGAGGAGTCACGCCGACAATGGGACGCCAGTCCAGATCATTGGCCGCTAAGATTCCTCGCGACAGGGACATCCGGTCCATTTTGCCAACGAACGTGTTAACCCCGGAGCCATAATCAGGCCAGTCCCACACTTCCATTCCGCCATCGAAATAGGCTTGTGGCCCAGCGACCTTCACCCCGTTCGTGTAAGCTACGGTATCCGCCACAATCCCATCAATGTAAAAGCGGACCTCCACCCCGTCTTGATGAACCACGGCAAAATGGTGCCACAGACCATCGTCCACAATCTTTGCATGGGACGTCATGTCCACGATCCCGTAAGTCGTCAGCGCAATCGAGCGATCACCAAGGATCGCAATGTTGGCTTTCATTCCCGGGCCGTTGTTGTCGAAGATCGTGGCCCGGGCCCCCGGCTGTTCCCCGAATTTCACCCAACATTGAAAGGTGAAACTTCGGTTGGTACCCGTTACCGGGTCCGTCACATCTATGGCCATACCTGGATCCTCAACATGAATGCGATTCCCTAGATACTCTCCGGCGACGTTGGCGAAGGAGATGGAGTAGTCACCAGCCAACCCGCTGGGAGTGTCGGTTGAAAACGTCGGCGCTGAATTGGAAACGCCATCCCTCCCCAGGGTTCCGGGCAGAGTATTCACCGTGCTGGCAATGTTCGTTCCGGAGCCTTCGTTGAACGGAAAGTTGAAGAGCAGGGTTTGAGCGGACGCGGAAACCACCGCGAGGCACGTCACGAGGAGGAACGTCAGGTGCAGGTTTCGCCAGTCGAATGTCATTGGGTGAGCTGTCGGGGGTGCTAAGGGTTTCTTTGTGTTATTAAGCATACGATTTTACTTTGGTTGAGTGTTGTTCGAGTTCTTGCACGTCAAGGCTGATTGTTGACCACAGCCAGCTTGAAGCGTTGACGCTCTAAGTATCCAGGGTCGGCAAAGCAGATCAATACTTGTTTTGAGATTTCTTTGCCGCCCCTTACCGGACGGCTTTGGCGGCGAAGCGGTACATGTCGCCACGATAGATGGAATCTTCCATCTCGATGATCAAGTTTTTGCCGCAGAAGGAAACCCCTTCGACGCGAAATGCGGGCACGGGTTTCTCCAGGTTGAAATGTTTCAAGTGCGCGCCGTCCAGCAACACCGCGCTTACCATCTGGTTGATTTCCGTCAGGTGAAGCCCGTAGTCTTTCTCGAAAATGGTGTAGAGGGATTGTTCCAGATTGCGGCGCTGAATGTCCGGGCAAAGCCCCAGCGAGATGTAGCGGGTTTCCTTCATCATCGGAATCCCGTCCGCATATCGGATGCGCTCGATTTCGCAATACGGGCCTTTGAGCGTGAACTCGCGGCCATTGACGGCCTGCTGGTGATCGGCGTTATGCAGATGAAACCCAATCAGCCTCGTGGCCGGCTTGCGCCCGGCCTCAACCATGTTCTTGGTAAAGCCAAAAATCCGACCTATCGCGCGCACCACGGTCTGGTCTTTGACAAAGGTCCCCTTGCCCTTGACGCGCGTGACCCAGTTTTCCTTTTCCAATTCGTGCAGCGCCTTGCGGGCGGTGGTGTTGCTGACTTGATACTTCTCGATGATCTCGTTTTCGGAGGGGACGGGGGACTTGGGTGGCAGCGTGCCCCTCTGAATCAGCGCGACGATTTCCCGGCTGATCTGAAAATACTTGGGCGGGCCGTATTTGTCGGTTTCCACAAAAATCTTTTGCTTAGCGCGGTGAGATTCGCCTCACTTGGTGGCCCGCAGTGCGATGGTCCGCCAGATCAGCGACGGGTTGTTCGTGATGATGCCGTCCACGCCCAGATCGAGTAGCCGGTTCGCCTCCGCCGGGTCATCAATGGTGTAGATCCAGATCCGCAGTTTTTGCCGGTGTGCGTAGGCTACAGCTTCCTTGGTAACTTGATGGTTCCAACCCATCGCCCGCACGCCGGCTTGCAAGGCATCGTCCACCCACCGCTCGCTGAGAAACTTCTCCTCCTCGGTCAGCTTCTTGCCCTCGCGATAGCCCAGTGGGCCGAGGGCGCTCAACACCTGCCGCGGTTCCTGCTGGTGAAAATCCGCCAGGTATTTCCAATCGAACGAATGGACGATGACCCGGTTGATGAGCTTCCGGTCGTGCAACAAATCAATGCACGCCACCGCATCGCCGCCCTTGCGTTCGATGAGAGTGACGTTGCCCGCTTGAATCAATTCCAGCGCCTCCTTCAGCGTGGGCAAGCGGTTGCCCGCGAACTGCGGATCGAACCACGTTCCCGCGTCGAGGGTCTTCAACTCCGCCAGCGTTTTGGTGTCCACGCCAATTTTGCTGCCGCCCCACTTGGCCACCGCGTCCGTCGTCCGGTCGAGCGTGCCATCGTGGATCACGATCAACTCGCCGTCCTTCGTGTGGTGATAGTCCAACTCTACCATGTCGGCGCCGGCGGTCTTGGCGAGTTTGAAGGAAGCCAGCGTATTCTCCGGCGCAATCGAGCAGTAACCACGATGGCCGATGACCAGCGGGCGCGTAGCGTTCAATAGTTTTTCGGCGGGAGAAACATCCTCTCCCGCGAGCAGATTTGAAGTGAACATGGCAATTAAACCCAATTTCAAAATCGCGCGGAGGCTTAGTGCGTCAGGCATGGGCGGACTTTGCAATCCGAAGTTCCCCAAGTCAAGCGGGCTTTCCGTGGTGGCGGGCATCCCTGCCGGCCGGCACGCCAAACCGTTACCTGCCACCACCTTGCCGGAATTCTCCGGCGGCTTACTTCCCCGCCGCCATCGGCTGCATCGTCATCGGATCGCGCAATGGCAAATCAGTCAACTTGCCGCCGCCCAAATCGGTGAGCTTCACGGCATGGTCCGGATGACCGAGGAGGATGTCCTTCTTCTGGCCCACGGCCAGGATCACCAACTGCTCCGGCGTGAGATACTTTTTCGCCACGCGTTGCACGTCGGCCTGGGTGACGGCGGAAATTTTCGCCCGGTAATTTTTCCAGTACGCGGGATCACTCGCATAACGACCGGTGAATTCGTCCTGCGCAAACTGGCCGGCGATCTGCCCCTTCGTCGCGAAGGAGCGCGGGAAGCGCTCCACGTAACCGCGCTTGCTGTTGTTTAACTCCTCTTCGCTCACCGGTTCGCTCGCCACGCGCTTGATTTCCTCCAGCACGATGGACGTGGCGTAGGCCACCGTGCGCGACTTGGTCTGGAAGTCCGCCGTGAACTTGAGCGGGTAATAGGTGCCGCCGTGGAACATGGAAGAGGCCGAGTAAGCCAAGCCCTCATCCGAACGCACCCGGTTCATGATGCGCGACGTGAACCCGCCGCCGCCGAGGATGTCGTTCATGACCGTCACGCTGAAGTAATCCGGGTTGTCCCGCAAAATGCCGGGCAGCATCATGGTGACGCGGCCTTGGTTCACGTCCTTGTCCACGAGATAAACGCCGGGCGCGGCAAACACCGGATTCGTCGGCACGGGCGGCGGCGTTTCACCCTTGAACGGCCAGTCGCTGAAAAGCTTCTCCAGCTTGGCGATCATTTCCGCGCGGTCAAAATCGCCATTCACGGCGACGACAAAGTTTCCCGGGGCAAACCATTTCTGGTGAAAACCCTCGATGTCCGCACGGGTGATGGCTTCAATCGAAGCCTGCGTCGTGAAGCGGTTGTTGAAGAACTTCTCGCCGTAGGCCAGCAGGTCCGCCTCGCGGGCTTCGATATTAGCCGAGTCGTCGTTGCGCTGCTTCATGTCCTGGAGCATTTGCTGTTTGCGCAACGTGATCTTGTCGTCCTGAAACCGCGGCGCGGTGAGCACCTCGCGCAGGATGGCGAGGCCCTCGTCGAGGTCCTTGGCCAGCAGGTTCAGGCTGACCGAGCCTTGCGTGTCGGCGGCGCTCGAACCCAGGTTCGCGGCGAGGAACGCGAGACGTTCATCAAGCTCTTCGGCGGTTTTGGATTTCGTGCCCCCGCGCGCGAGCAGGTAGCCGGTGAGGTCCGTGAGCCCTTCCTTGCCTTCCGGATCGAGGTAATCGCCCGTCCGGACGAGGATCGAAATGTTCACCAGCGGCAACTCGCGATCCGGCACCACATAGGCGACCGGGCCGGATTTTAGCGCGACGCGAAACTGCGTCGGCTCGGGTGGTTGGTAGTTCAGTTCGGGGAAGGAAAGCTTCTCGGGCCGGTCGGGAATGGCGTCTCCGGCGGCAGCGTTGGCTTGCGAACAAGTCACCAACGTCAAACCGGCGAGCAGGGATGCGGCGAGAATTCCTCGGGAGAGAATTTCGCGCATTGAACTCTTCAATCGTAGCCGCGAACGTGAGTTCGCGCTGACTTTCTCCGGGCTTGAAATGCGCCGACTCACGTCGGCGGCTACGAGGATCGTGGAAGGGGAAATTGTTTTCATGGCGTTCACTTCTTGGCGGCTTCGAGTTCGGCGATGCGGGCCTGAACTTTTTTCTTCACGACTTCGAGCACGGGTTTCATTTCCGCCGGCACCTGGCTGGCACTTTCCTCCATCTTGGCGAGGGTGGTTTTGAGTTTGGCGGGATCCGTGGCCGTCTTGAGCCGGGCGGTCATCTGTTGCACCCCGGCCTTTTGCTCGGACGTGAGGCCGGCAAGATCGGGGTCCTCCGTGGGGCCCGTGCCGGGTTTGCGCGTGAAGGTGCCCACCGTGCGGCTCTCCTTCGTCAAGTAAGTGTTCGCCACGCGCTTCACGTCGGTGGTGGTGACGGCCTGAATCTTCGGCCCGCTCTCGTTGATCTCGTGCCAGTCGCCCATGCCGTCGGCGATCATGAGTTGGAACAGGATCGCCATGTTCGAGGAGAGTTTGCGGTATTCGCCGGCGGCGAAATTGTTTTTGACCTTCTGCAATTCCTCGGCGGGCACTTCGTCCTTCTGGAGTTTCTCGATTTCCTTGTAGATGCCGTCCTCGACCTCCGGCGGCGTGTGGCCTTCGGCGGCTTCCCCGCTGGCGTCGAAGCTGCCGGAGTATTTCATCGGCTGCTGGGCGGCTTGCACATCGGTGGCGACCTTGCTGCCGAGCACGAGACCTTTATAGAGCCGGCCCGTGCGCGTCGCCAGAAGCTGCCCGAGGATGCTCAGCGCGTAGGAGTCCTTGTGTTGGAAGCCGACCGTCTTCCACATGATTTGCACCTGCGGATTGACCTCGGCTTCGGCGTTCATGCGCTTCTCGGCCACGCCGGCAACCTCCAGGGTGACGACATCCGGCGCGGCGCGCGGCCCGCGCGGGATACGGCCAAAGTATTTTTCAATCAGCGCGAACGCCGCGTCCGGCTGGAAGTCGCCGATGAGAATGAGCGTGATGTTCTGGGGCGCGTAGAACGTGGCGTAGAAGTCATCGGCGTCGGCCTTGGAAATGGTCGGCAGATCGGAGGGCCAGCCGATGACGGGCCAGTGGTAGGGATGCGATTCCCAGAACATCGAGTTGAGCGCCTCCTCGAATTTGCCGGTGGGCGTGGACTCCGTGCGCATCCGCCGTTCCTCGAAGACCACATCGCGCTCGGCGTAAAACTCTCGGAACACGGGCCGCCACAGCCGCTCGGATTCCATCCATGCGTAAAGCTCCAGCTTGTTGGCCGGAACGGTGATGAAGTACGCCGTCAGGTCTTGCATGGTACCGGCGTTCATGCCCGAGGCGCCGGCCGCCGTGTAAATCTTGTCAAACTCGTTCTTGACCAGGACTTCGCGCTGGGCTTGGACGAGCTTGGCGAATTCCTTTTCCAACTCCTGATAGCGCGGCGACTTGTTCTCCGGCTTGAGGAGGTCCGTGATTTCGCCGCGGCGATACGCAGCGCGGAGGGCGGCTTCCTCCTTGCGCATCTCCTCGCGGACGCGCTCCTGCTCGTTGATGATTTCCAAGTCGCGCTGGTAATTGGTTGTGCCGATCGTGGGCGTACCCTTGAACATCATGTGCTCGAAAAGGTGCGCCGTGCCAGTGATGCCAGGGCGCTCGTTGGCGCTCCCGACGTGCGCCACCCAACCGCCGGAAACGGTGGGCGTGTCATGGCGCTCGACCAGCAGCACCTTCAAGCCGTTGGGCAAAGTTTTTTCGACGACGGGAACCTTCTGCGCGAACAGCGGCAGCGTCCCGACGCCAAGCAGAATCAGGAAATCCAGGGATTTCCTCCGGAAATGTTTTGTGGCAGGCATAATCAAAGCCCGTTTTGATTTCACGGGCCGGGCAAAACTAAACCCGACCCGTTCAAGCGCAAGGGAAAAAGTAGCGACCGGTGCGCGGGTGCGATTATCAGCGGGTGAGGCCGGAGCGTGGCCGTCCCCGGCCACAGCAAGGGGGAACGTACGAGAGCCCGCTGAACTTCCCAAACCTCCAAGCGTACCTGCCTTGCTGCGCCCGAGGGCGGACGTCGCGAGGCTGTCTCCCTGCCCCACTGTTCCGCCTGCCCACTTTCGATTCGTGAGGCTCAGAGGCATCCGAACTGCCGGCGCGCTCCGAAAACTCACGGCTTGTCCGGCACTTCGATCACGTCGCCATCGCGCAGCCAGAGGTCGGGATCGTTGCCGCTGCTGCAATTCAGCACCCACTCCTGGGGCTTGCCGTTTACCCCGACGTGCCGTGTCACCTTCACTTGGGAAAGGTCCGAGGAGGCGCGAATCAGCCGGGATTGCGCCAGCACGGACTTCAGCATGAACGAGCCTCGCGTCAGATCGCCCATCCATTCGCCATATGCGCCCTGCGAATTCGTCAGTTTGAATTCTGGCGCCAGCCGGTTCGTGGTCGGCGTCCCCTTGATGGAAATGGTGACGGTGCGCGAGATACAGTGCAGCAAGTTGGACCATTGCTGGCCGCCCAGACCGGCCCATTTTTCATTCACCGGATGATCGGCTTCCGGAATCTCGATGATGTCTCCCGGCTTGAGTTTCAGATCCCGCGCACAGTCGCCGGAATCCAGTAACTGCGCCACGTTCCCCGCCAACTCGGTCCTTTGTGGCCCGGCGGAAGCAGCGCGGCGGATGACTACGCGGTCCAGGTCTGGAAACTGGCACCCTGCCGCTCGCCACAATTTGCTGGGTAAAGTGGACACGTTCACTTCCCAAATCGCATTCCGCTCTGTCGAAATCAGGCCATAGTGCAAGGCGATCGTCTCCAGCAGACTGAACTCATTCCAACCGTTTGTGCCCATCGGAAAAGCAACCGCCGAAAAATTGGCCGAGGGTCGCCGCACTTCGATGCGGTCCAAGTTGGGCAAGTCATCCAACGCGCCGTGCTGGCGGAGTAGTTCGGCCATTTCTGCCGGCTTGGC
>CAIKLQ010000113.1 GCA_903828255.1 uncultured Verrucomicrobiota bacterium | reverse complement strand
GCCCGCGTCCGAAGCCTGAATGTTGCCGCGCGTGTAGCTGCTGGCGGTGCCGTCAGCGAGGGGCGATCCGCCAAACTGCCATTGGTAACTCAGCGGCTGCAAACCGCTGGCGGTGACGGTGAACGTGGCGGTGCCGCCGAGGTTCGCGGTTTGGTTTTGCGGCTGCGTGACGATGGTGGGGGCAGAAGCATTTTCCGGTCCCGTCAACCCGGTCTGAACCACCTGGCGGATGAGGTGATAGAAGTTTTCCGTGGTGTAAACGCTGCCATCGGGAGCCACGGTGATGGCGACGGGCAGGCGGGCTTCCGCGTAGTTATCGCAAACCATGCAATTGATCTGGCACGGACAACCATTGCCGTCCCACCAGCCAGGAAGTACGGACGGGTCGCCGGGCACAACATTCCACTCGGTCGAGCAAACGCCATAGAGACTGCAAACATTGCCGGAAGCATCCACCGTCTTGACCCGATGGTTGCCGTTGTCGGTGACGACCAACATACCGGCACCAGCCGCCGAGATGCCAAGAGGTTGGTTGAACTGAACGAAGCCAGGCGCGCCGAAGGTATCGCCGACGCCGTTGAAGCCCGTCAAATTGGTCCACGCGCCCGTCAAGGGATTGATCGTCAGGATGCCGTTGCGGCCCGCGTCGCAGACGGCCAGCAAGCCACTGCTCAAGGTGGTGATCCCGCGGAGCACGGTGTTCGCATTGGTTACGGTGCAGACGTTGGTCTTAACTCCGGGAAAGCTTCCGGGTTCAATTTTGACGACCGCGTTGCCATTGACGGTGACGAAGAGGTTGCCGCTGTCATCCCGCGCCAAAGCGTTGGCATTGGTAAGCGCGAGGGCATTAGTGCCCAGGAAGTTTCCGTAGCGATTAAATTCGAGCACGGTGCCGTTGTTGCCATTCCCGCGATTCAGAACGTAAAGATTGCCGCTCAGATCCACCGCAACGCCGACCGGTTTGCTGATCTTGCTGGTCAGGAAGGTGATGGTCTGATTGAGGTTGAGATCAAGTTTACGGACGGCATCGTTGTCGCGATCCGCGACATACAGAACATCCCCTGCCAGAGAGTTGCTGCCACTGAAGAACGCCAGCCCCATCGGGGAATTGAAGAGCGCCACGTTTTTCGTATCCCCGTTCCAATAGCCGCTCGTGGGGCCACCCGAGATGGTTTGGACCGCCGGCGTCGCCAAGAGATTGCCCGTGATGAACACCGCGAGGGCCGCAGACAGAAGGCGAAGGGCCGAGGTGAGACGTCGGGTCGCTGACCTCTGACCTCTGGCTCCCGGCCCGGAGCATTGGGAAGTTTCAGGTTTCATTGAAGTCGTGAAGTTGACAGTGCGGGGTCAGCGGGGTCCCCCGATCACGGTTGGGTCGGCTCCGGTTTTGGTTGGACGGCAGACTCGTCGAAGACGGCTTCGTTGTAGGGCGTTGCCTGCGGGTTGCTCCAGTCCTTGGGCTTGGCGCTGTCCCAGGGCGAGAGGTTGTTGAGATCGGCTTGGAATGGGGTGGGGCGGGACTTGAGGAATTGGGTTGCCGCAGCTTGAAAATCGTTGGTCTGAACAATGGTTGGGGTGATGAAGACAATGAGATTTTGCCGGTTGCGTTCCTTGCTGTCGTGGCGGAAGGCCCAGCCCAAACCCGGAATGTCGCCAAGGATGGGGACTTTGGTGTTGCCGGTGATGCCTTCGTCCGAAACCAGCCCGCCCATTACCAGCGTGTTGCCGCTGGGAATAAGCACGGAGGTTTCCAAGTTGCGGGTAAAGAAAGAAGGAACGTCGTTGGCGACCCCACCGACGATGCTCCGAAATTGTGGGCCGAGGCGGAGGATGCTCTGCTTGACTTTTAGTTCCACGAAGCTGTTGGCCGTAATGCGGGGCGTAACATCAAGATTCACCGTCAGGTTGCTGTATGAAGTTTGGGACCCGCCGGCGGTGTTCGCGGTGCCGGCGCTGGTGTTCACAATCGGATAGAGCAGGCCGACATCAATCGTGGCCTTTTGATTGTCCAGGGTAACCGTCCGGGGTTCAGAGATGACTTTGGTTTCACCGGAACTGTTCAGGAACGAGATGGCCACGTTCAAGCCGTCGGCGTTCAAGAAGGCCGTCGTTGGGTTGAAACCGCTCAAAGTGTTGAGGCCGAGGCCACTCCCGCCCAGCACGGTGTTCAAGGTGGTTTGGGAACTGGAGGCTGGCGTGGTGGTCACGGTTCGGCCGCCCGGCAAGGTAGTCGTGGTCGGCGTGCCGGGCAGCGTGGTAGTGGTGTTGCCGGTGGTTCTGCCATTGCCAAAGGTGACGTTCTGCGAACTCAAAGTGCTAGTCCAATCAATGCCCTTGACCGTCTTAGGGTTGACGGAGGTTTCCATGATTTTTGCTTCGATGAGCACCTGCTTGGTCGGGATGTCGAGGTGCATCAACAATTCAAAAACCCCGACCAATTCCTTTTCCGTCGCCACCACCACCAACTGGCTGGTGCGCGGATCGCCCACGATTTTGCTGCGTTTGTCGGACAGCGCCCCTTGGAGGGAGGCGATGATGTTAGTGACGCCGGCGTATTTGAGTTGGATGACGCAGTTGGTCAGCGGTTCGAGCGCCGCCGGATCTTTGGCCTTGATGGTCGTCACTTTGGTCTTGGGGTTTTCCACGAGTTGCAGGGTGTGAGTCTCCAGCAGCGCGGCGAGCGCTTGTTCCGAGGTCAAGTTCACCCACCGGACGCTAATAATGGGCGGCGGCGCAATTTTGCCCGCCGCGTCCGGTTGGTTGTACGGCAGTTTGGGATCCAAGATGTAGTTCAGCCCCGCCTGCCGCGCGAGGTTCTCCAGAGCGGTGATCAGGGAGATATCCTGGAATTGGATGAGCGGGATCACGGTGTTGGGAGCCAACGCCTCGGGCACGGTGGCGACCACCGACGACGGTTCAGTTTCGGGTGGATTCTGCGCGTAGCAGGCCAGGTAGCAGCTCAGGAGGAGACCAATGAAGTTAGCGAGCGGTGATTTTACATTCATTGCGACATGATGGTTTCAGAATTTGTCGGATTTGTTAGGGCGGCTGACCATAAATGCCAGCGGTTTTTCGCAAGCCCGGTGCCAAGCAGGGTAAATAGTCTCGAAAGTTTCTGTCAAAGTCGTAACTCCGGACGTGAATCCGCGCTGAAATTCCGCAAAGTTGCGCCGACTAAGGTCGGCGGCTACGGAGTTTTGATAAAGCCGCTCAGGTTTCAGGCCTAAAACCTCAAGCCACCCGTCGCCAGACTTCGAATTTTCGACTTTAGACTCGAGACGCCAGACTTTGGACTCCAGTTTCTGGACTCCAGACTCCAGATTTTCATCTCCAGTCTGACGGTGGCTTTTCATTTACTGATCCGAAAGCGCAACTCGCGCCGTTCGTTGTTGGCTTCGACAGTCACGGATTCGTTCTTCATGCGGATTTCCAGACAGCGAATTCGGACGCGGCCCTGGGGGGTGGTCACATTGCCCTCGTCGCCCACGCCAAAAGTGTGATCGTTGATGATGACCAGCGGGGAAGCGACGGTACCCGAAAAGCCTTTGACCACGAGTTCCCCGAGCGCGGTGGGCGGGTTGGTCCGATTGGGGGACTCCACAAACTCCAATCTCTTGGAGAACGGAAAGAACGGGTCCACGCCATCCAACCGGGACTTGGGGGTGATGAAGGTAGATTGCGGAATGGGGGCGAGCGCCAGCACCGCGTTGGTCGCGGCCCCTTTTGCAACGGTCAAATTGGTGCTCGCGGCGGACGCAGCAAGGGAGAATCCAACTGCGAGGCCGAAGCCCAGGATCGAAGTCCAGAGTTCAGGTGCCCGGGAGCCGAAACTCGAAAACTCCCAAAGCGAGATGCTAAGTTTATGAGTCTTGGCTGGGACGGAAAAAAAGGGAATCGTCATAGACTTCAGTTTTGATTCGGTCGCACGAGCGCGACGACATCTAGCTTGAATTCGAGTTTTTCCTTTTCCGCGGCGATAAGACTCGAAGCCGGATTCAGCAGGAGGTTGACGATCCGCATGTGCGGAAATTGATTTTCAAAATCCGCGACGAACCGGCCGAAGTCGTGATAATAGGCCGAGCCGGCGATCGTAAAGGTGGCCTGTTTGTAGGGAAATTTCGCCAACAGGTTACATTCCCCGAGGACGGGTTGGTTGACCGTCGGCACCTCCACTTTGTAGGCGGCCCGGAAGCGGCGCAGCACATCCAGACCCCAGGAAAACGGATCGCCCGCCACCATCTCCGCTTCCTGGGCCGTGAGCGTCTCGGACACTTCCGTCAGTCGGCGGACGATTTCTTCGGAATGCAGGACAGCTTCTTTCATCCGGGCCAATTTCTTCGAAGCCTCGGTGGTATCCGTGGCAATGACCCGTAACTGGTTATACTGATAACGGATGAGGAAGAAGCCCAGGCCGCCCAGGGCGACCATCGTGAACAGCGCCACCAAGATGAGATGGTTGCGTTTCTCTTTGGTTATTTTCTGGAATGTCATCGCTTCGCCTCCGGGTAGCGACATTCGACGGTGAACAGCAGGAAGGACCGGGCGTCCGGCGTGCTGGTGACGGGGCTGCGGAAGGCAAGCCGCACCGCATTGGTCTTGCTTAACACGGATTGGAAATAGGCGTTGGTGCTGAGGGCCTCCCGGAATTTATTGATCTGATCGCCCGGCACCGAGCTGGAATCGCGGGCGTCGAGGGTAACGACGACGGATTCCTTGACGCTGGCCGGCGAGCCAAGGACGGTGCGACCGTCGCTATTGGTCTTGGATTTCACCTCTTCCGTGGGAACGTAAACTTGGTCCACCTTGATTTTCATCAACGACACGTCATCCAAGGCGACATGTTGCAGAGCATTGAGGAGGTTGCCTTGCAGGAATCGGTTGGTGGTCAACTCATGAAGTGAGGCGAGCTTCCGTTTGATTTCATCAGCCCGCCTTTCATTTTCGAGCACCACCCGATAATCGTTGGTGCGCTGCGCAATCTGACTTTGGATCGCGCTGAGACCGTGGCTGGCCACGAGCGCATTCAAATACAGGGATCCAGACCAGACCAGCATGGCCGTTACCAGCAGACTGCCCACCCAGATGCCACGCTTGACCGGGTCGCGCCGGCGCATCTCCTCCTCGGCTTGAGCTTCGGCCAATAGATTAAGGCGAATCGGCATATTCTCAAATCAGTCTCGGGTCTGAAGTCTAAAGTCTAAAGTCGGGCGCCGCCACCCCCACTGCCGGCAGGTTGTCCTGCGCCCCAAATCTCCAGACTTCGGACACGAGACTCCAGACTCCAAGCTTTTGGCTTTAGCCTTCATATTTCAAAGCGCGGCCAACCCGGCTCCGAGCGCGGTCGTAAGTTGCGGCGCAATCTGGTCTATTTCGGCCATCTGCGCTGGTGGCAACATCAGTTGCAGAAACGTCGTAGGCATCCAGGTCTTGCACTCGACCACCAGTTCGTTTTGCAGCAACTGGAGGATAAACTCAGACTTCGCCGAGCCGCCGGACACGTACACCTGCATGATCGGTCGATCCTGTTGATGTTCAAAAAAGTCAATGGACGCACGCAATTCGCGTCCCAGCGGGGTCAGCAACGGTTCGAGCGCCTGCTGCACTTCGCCGGCCATGCCCACCTTGATGCCTTCAGCCTCGGCATAGCTGATGCCCATGCTCTCGGCCAGGCCAGCACTGAACCGGTCGCCGCCAATGGCCACCACGCGGCTCAACACCAGTTCGCCCTCCGCAATGATCGCGATGGACGTGTGCTTGAACCCGATGTCCACCAGCGCCACGATCGAGCGCGAAAAAACTTCCGGCATCGCCGCCTCGAAAGCGTTGACCGGCCCGAGGAGGCCCGGAACAATGTGATCCGCCACCAGGCCCGCCGCTTTGGTGGCGATGAGAAAATCCTCCACCAGTTGTTTCTTGGCTCCCGCAACGAGCACTTTTTGTTTGGGGTTCGAAGTGGCGACCTTGCCGGCCTCCGCTGTGCCGGGCCCCGTCCGTTGCAAAACGATGAAACAATCAAAAACGTAGTTGGCCAGATCCTCTTGCAGATAATTCCGCGAATTGTTTTTTAGCACCATCCGCATGTCTCCCACCGGCATGCGGGGCATCTCCACATGGCGCATGAGCGCGTGATTCACCCCGACGGCAATCGCGGCCGGGTTACCCTTGGCATCGAGCGCCTGACACACGGCCTTTAGATGCTCGGTGAGCAGTTCCACCGAGAGCGATTTCTCGTAGATAGGCGCATCTAGCACCGCGTACCGGTTCAGAAAGTAGCGCCCCTCCCGTTGCTGGAGCAACACGGCCTTCGTGGTGCGGCCACCCAGATCAATACCCACCATGTGGTCACGCTTCTTTCTCGCTCCGCTGTCAAAAAATGGCAGGGCCATACACTTTGTTAGCTCGTTCCAAATTTGATTGCAAGCAGCTTTTGAGAATCGGGTCAATCTTCTGCACCCGTCAGCCAGTCGCTCGTTCGGGCGAGCAGCACCTGCGCCAAGCGGAAGGAATCGAGCTTCCCCTGAATCGGCCCGGAGCGCGGACGTGGGCGTCCGCGCTCCGTCCGATCGCTGGTTCATGGACGGGGAGCAGGTCAAATAGTAACCGGGAGCTTTCCATGAACCTCCCGGAGTGCGCCCGAGGACGGGCGCACCCCGGTTCACAGCCCCGCTGCCCGTCCATAGTTGGCATTCGAAACTTCCCCCAAACCGGAGCGCCGCCAAGCATCCGGCTTTGGACCTTGGTACCCGCAAAGCCGGTCAGTGACCGGCGCTCCGGCCCTCGGGTTCCGCGTTCCGCTGCGCACAGTTTGCAATCCGGACGGCGGCCTGCGGTTTTCGGTTGCCGCCCTCCCCGCGCGGCGTTGCTTCTGGCTGATTCTGTGACGCGGCGCCGGCTCGACTGTCCTGACTCAAGGCGCGCAGGTCCCGCCCGGTACCGCGGCCCCGCACGCGAGCCGTGCCAACGGGTAGAAAGAGCGCGCGGATTGTTTGGAAAGTCATTCCGCAGCCGTTGGAACATTTCATCCGTTAGCAAACCCAAACGCCACCAGTTGCGGTCTGGGGAAAGCAAGTCGCTCCGGCACGCGAACCTGGGAGTGAAAGTCAGTTTTTGCGTGACGCCCCGACAGTTGTAATGACCGAAACAACCAACCGATAACGCGGACCTCAGAACGAAATCATTCCCGATGACTCGCGCAATGGGATCCTGGCTGACAAACGGCTATTCGGGTTGAAGTCGCCCTCTCCCCAGAGCTGAACCACGTAGCGCGGACATTCCTGTCCGCAGGTTCACGGGACTTTCCAGTCCCGGGTTCCAGATCGGGCAGGCAAACCGGCCGCCGGCACTGCGACTCGAAAGTCGCCTGCACCTGCGGACAAGAATGTCCGCGCTACTCCGAGGTTCAGGGCCGGGGAACTGGTCCGAGAGATACCGGGAGCTTGCTATGAATCGGGGCGCAGTCACCATCGCGAGCTATCGGTTCGGACTGATTCTTTGACGTTGCCTCCACTAAACCCAACATCCGGGGTCCGCAAGAAACCCGCAGCCTGCAGCCCGAAAGCACCGACTCCAGCCGCCAGACCCGGAGTTCTCTTACCACCCCGCTGTCCCAGCCCATTTCGGACTCCGTCATCCCTGCGGGACGGGTTTACGAGGGCCACCGCCTTGCCAAGACCAGCCCGGCGAAGGTCCCAAAAAACTGCGAGTCGCGCCGCGCCGCGGACGCTGAAGGCGGGAAAGGTTCCGGAACCCATCGGAAACCCCAGCGCAACGCGGAATGGCCTGGGGAAAATTAAGCGCCCCCGCGACGCGGACGCCTTATCCGGACGGCGAACTGCCACCCGCTACGGCAGGCCGGGAGGTCCGCCGCTACTTGCGCTCAAGGAGTTAATTCCGCTGGAGAAAGTTCCGACGGCGAGAGTTCCCGCCAGGCGAGGATGCGGTAGATGCTGCTACCCGACTGGGGCCCGCCCAGGCTTTCATCGTAGTGGAACTTCATGGTGCCGTTGATTTGGAAGGTGTCGCCAACCATCGCTCCGATGATGTCGGAATTGCCATTCAGGGTGACGTCGGCATAAGGCGCATAGACATAACCTATGAACGCCGAACCGCCGTTGATCTCGATTTGTTTGCAGTTGTTCTTGCCATAGACGATGCAGTTGGTGGCAAAGCCCGAAGGGTTCACCACTCCTTGGCCATCCAACTGGGAGTTTTCCGTCCCCAAGTACATGATCAATCGGGAGCCAGGGGAAATCCGGATCGCGGTTTGCGCATCCATTTTTATCCCCGCTCGAAAATCTATGACTGCCGTGCCGTTGGTGATTAGCAAGTAGTCACTGCTGGCCATGTGGTAGGTATTGGGAGTCATGTAATAAACCGTTCCGCCCTTGGCGTTTAGCACCACGCTGCCCTCGTTGGGCAGCGCACCGTACGAGGCCGTGGGCAGGGGCGGAGCGTCGGGAATAACGATGTTCAAATCATTGCGCGACCAGCCGGGCTGGATCTTCCCCTTATTTGCTTGGTTCGCCACCCAGGCAAAACTGCCGACGACAGCGTTGCCGGCAACGGAAATGGTGGAGTTTGGACCGGTGGCGACTTGGCCGTTTATTTTGGTATTACCACTGTCTTTGATCACCGCCACCACATTGCTTTGGACGCTCCCGATATTGCCCCCGTCTTTGCGCTTGTCGTCGTCATACTGTCCGCCAGTGCTGTAGTTGGGATCTTGGGAATTAAAACTATCGAAGTCCGCCCCACCGTTGATGTTCACACTCCTTTTGGCCAGAACGCCGCCTAAAAACAAGCTGCCCGCCGCGTTGTTCGCCGCCACGGCGCGGACGAGGTGTTTGCCGGAGGTGGGGAAATAGGAATAGCCGATGGTCTTGATCACCGGGGCATTGTTGAGGTTGGTGATATAGACTCGGTAGGCGTTCGTCCCGTCCAGCGTTCGCCGCATGAGATAGACATTGTTGCCGAGGTCGGTCCAGCCATTGGCGACGGCGACCTGGGGCCAATCCGTCAGTTGGATGCCGATGTTAGCGTAGCGGTTGATCGTGGATAAACCTTCTTCCATGCCGGCTTCGGCGGCCACCATGGCGGTGTTCCAGGACTGGGAGCGGGAAACGACGGTGACCTGATACTGGGTCAGATACAAGAAGCTGCCCGCAATCGTGCCAAGGATGGCGCTTGTGATCAGCGAGATCAAGAGGGCACTGCCCGCGGGTTTTCGGGGGATCCGGGGGAACAATTTCATGGTGGTGATCCTTTCGCGCTAGTTCCGCATGACGATCTTGGCGGTTTGCACGCTTTCCGTGTTTAGCTTCTGGCCCAGAATGGTTCGGGAGCAACGCCAACTGACACTGACCATTTTGCAAAGCGCGGCGTTGTTGGTGGCGGTGTAGAAACCCATCACGCCATTGGTAACGGGCGTGCGTTGGGAGATGTCAAACAGGAGGTAATCGCAATTATCCAGCAGGACTTCACTCGTGCCGCCAAGGGAACGGGTGAGGTTCCCGGAGACCGGACTCCAGGCAAACGTCAACTGGTTGCTGTTCACATCCAGAAAGACCAATTGGTTGGTCGCAAAAGTTTTCAAAGAGTAGGCCCCGCGGATATCGCGGGTCAGGCCGTCCAAGGCATTGAGACTGGCCTTGTTCAAATCCATGTAATTGCCGATGGCCACAAAACTCCGGCTGCAAAACAAGGTGAGGGACATGAGAGTCGCCATCAAGATTGACGAAATGCCCAGGGCCACCAGCATTTCCATCAGGGAAAAAGCCCGGCGGCGGGGGCGGGGGTAAAGCGAAACTTTCATGTGGAGAACCAGCTCAATTGTAGAATGAATAGTTTTGAATGCCGTAGCGACCGACCAAGGTACGCATCTCGCGGGTGTGCGGAATTTGGCCCGAGCGGCTGACATTGGTCCAAGAAACCGAAACCGTCACCAGCCGCATGTTCGCGTTGTAGTCGGCGCTGGTCCCCGGATCGGTAATAGTAAATTGCCCGTAATAGGTGATGCCCTCGGACTGATTGGTTAAGGCCAGCGGGTAATAAGAGGCGGTGAAGGTCTGGGCAAAGAGGTTACTGCTGACTACTTGGTCGAAAGTGTAGAGCCGCAGGCCCTCCATTTTCTCCAGCATGATTTGGGTGGCCCGCAAATTCTCCCGCGCAATCTCGGTTTGGAGGAGGCCGAACGAGATGCTGCCCAGGAGGGAGACGAAGGTGATGGTCGTGATGAGCGTCCCCACCAGGACCTCAATCAACGAGAAGGCCATCCGGGCACGCGATTTTGAAAGCGCCGCATTGACCCTCATAAACAAGTCATGCTGGCAGTTTGATTGCCTTTCCGTGAAGTCATGCGTGACCCTGCGCAATTCCAATGCCACCGCACCAGCTTGGGGCGTAACCGCGGTGCGGACCGAGTCGGCGTTGCCCGACTGGCGGAGTGCGCCCGCACTATGTGCGGCAAGGCATGTGTGCCTGGCGGTAGGGGAAGTTCAGGAGGCTTTTCTCCATTCCGCTTTGCTGTGGCCAAGGACGATCACCCTCCAGACCACAACCGCACCAACCCCAGGGCTTCCCTTTCGGCCCCTCGATAAACGTCACCCCCGGATGGAATCGAGGGTCATGCTTTGAGGAAACTGTGGGGGCTTGCCGAGGTTTGCGCTCGCCGGTCGGATTCAGGAATTGCCTCAATTAAGCTGGCTGGCGCCTCTTTACTAGACATGCCTACCCTTTGCCAAGACTTGTCGGCTAGAGTTGTTTTGCAGCCTCCGGCAAGGAGCGCACCCGGCCGCGGATGCAGCGGGATGAGCAATTCGCGTCATGGCGGTTTCGAAGTGCGCCGGGTAAGAATGCCGAGCGGGATGAACATTTCCAGCGCGCTCGAAAGAACCCCGCCAGCAACCTTTCCGGAGTTGCTGCGCCCGAGGCTGGGCGTGCTCCGCTATGCGACTGTTCAAAGCGGCGCTTAGATTTCGTGAGTGGCGGTGCCGCGCGGGCTGGAACGATTGGCGTCATTCCAAGAAAAAAGCACCGACCCGGGTGCGCCGGGTCGGTGCGAGGAAGAACAGTTCCTGGCTTAAAGCTCCAATTCCGTGACCGAGAGCGTGGCTTGGTATTTGCCGAGAATCTTCAACGTCACTTTCCCCACGTCACCATCCCGCTCCGCTGAGAGGTCGAGGGGCGATGATTGGGTCGCGTCCAGCGGCTTGAGTAGGAGGGTCAGCAACGGTTCCTGGTTCTTGCCGAAGACGAGCAATTCAAGCTTTCCGGCCGCATTGCGCCGGACGGCCAGCGCACATTGGGGCGCGGTAACTTCCTCGCCTTGAGCGCGCACCGTGACGAGGCGGAGACGGTCCTTGGCAATCGCCACGCCGTCGCGCATGGGCGTCAGCTTTTGCAGCCACAACTGGCCGATGGGCACGGCGGTTTCCCCGGCTTTGGCAAGGGTTTCCGCTTTCAGATTCTTCTGGGGCAACACCATTCCGCCGAAGTCCTCTTCCTTGATCACCACGGGTTCTTGCACGTCCACGTCGGTGGCGATGGGCGTGCCGTTAAGTTGTTTGGCGTCGGCGCCAACGGCCTTGGCGTAGGGAAGAGCTTCCTCTCGGGAGAGTTTTTCCTGGGCGGAGAGGAACTGGGCGGTGGTTAAGAGCGTGAGGGCAAGGAGCGTGCGTTTCATGGTTTGTTCGTAATGTGCGTTGTTTGTTTTAGTGCAGAGCTTTTTGCGTCTGCACCAATCATAACGTCGCAGGGAGCGGCTGGGTTACGACGGGAGGGCTAAAAAATTTCGGCGCGTGAAACCGCCGCCTCACTGGGTCCGCCCGAACTTTCGCTCCAGCTCACGATAATTCATCTCGATCAACGTGGGCCGACCGTGCGGGCAGGTGTAGGGCATGGCGCAACGGCGCAAATCCTCCACGAGGTTTTCCAATTCACGCCCGGCCAGCGGATCGTTGGCTTTCACCGCGTGGCGACAAACCGTCTTGGCCACGACGTGTTCGCCGAGGCGCGCGCTGTTGACCTCGCGTCCGGCGGCTTTCAATTCGTCCACAAGGTCCAGGGCAAATCGCCGCGCGTCGCCCACTTTCACGAACGGCGGCAGCGCATCGAGCAGGAAGGTGCGCTCGCCGAATTCATTTAGCCCCACGCCCAGGCGCGTCAACGCCGCCAATTGCTCGCGGAGGAATTGCGCATCGCGCGGCGCCAGTTCGAGGGTTTCCGGCAGCAACAGTTTCTGCGAGGGCGACTGGCCGCCGCGCTCCAACCGATCCAGCATTTGCTCGAACAAAATCCGCTCGTGCGCCGCGTGCTGATCCAGCAAGACCAACCCGCGATCGGATTCCAGCACGGCGTAAAGCCGACCGATGACGCCGACGAGGCGCAGCGGGACGCGAAGGAGCGGCGTAGGTTCAGAAGGGATGGAAAGCGGGCGGGTGAGCGGGGGCGCAGGTGTGTGAGTGAGTGGCGGGAGCGTGGCGACGGTCCTATCCGCCCCATGTGGTGGCTGAGTAGGTGCGGGGTCGGGCGCGTGCGGCGTGAACTCGGGCCCGCCGGCTTCCGGCGCGCGGACCGTGGCGGCCGCGAAGCCCATTTTGAGCGGGGGCGGCTGCGGCTTCGTTGGGAACATCGCGGGGCGAGGCGGCAACGGCGGCGTGAAGTGCGGCAACTCCAGCGCTTCCGGCACTTGCTCGTGACCCGGAATGGTGCTGCCGAGCGGCGGCGTTGGGCGTTGAATGTTGACGGTTGGAGGTTGAAGGTTTCCCCGTTGCTCTCCGCCCGAATGATACTTGAGCAACGTCTCCCGCACAGCTTGCGCGACGAGTTTGCGCACCTCGCCTTCGCGATGAAATTTCACCTCGCGCTTGGCGGGATGAATGTTCACGTCCACGGCGGCGGGATCAATTTCGAGGAAGAGGCAGGCGATTGGATAGCGGCCTTTCATCAACGCCGTGTGATAGCCTTCGAGCAGCGCGAAGTTAATGCCGCGATTTTCAACGGGCCGGCGATTCACGAAAACATGCTGGTCCTCGCGCGTCGAACGGGAGACGCCCGGCGCACCGACAAACCCCCAGACCCGAAATGCCGAATGACCAATGACGGAGGGCGCAACCGGTTCGTCTGCGGGCGCCGCGGTCTCGAAGGATTCCGGTTCTTCGACCGGCGAATCATCCACCAGCGTGACGGAAAAATCCACGGGTAGGAGCTTTTCATCCCCGAGCAGCGCGCGCAGTCGCTCGCGGAGTGCGGCCAGTTTTTCGGGGATGGTCGCGCCGCTCTTGGCGGCAGGGAGTTGCCAGGCGGGGCGGCCGTCTTTGATGAAGGTGAATGCCACTTCCGGATAGGCCAGCGCGGCGAGCGTGAGATAATGCCGGATGTGCGCCGCCTCGGTTTCTTCCGCGCGCAGAAATTTTCGGCGGGCAGGCAAGTTGGAAAAAATCTGCCGCACTTCCACGCTGGTCCCCGTGGCGCAGCCGGCGGCTTTCACCTCCACCATCTTGCCGCCGTTTATGACGATGCGCGTGCCTTCCGGCGATGCGCTGTCGCGCTCGCGCGTGGTCAGCATGAAGCGGCTCACGCTGGCGATGCTCGGCAACGCTTCGCCGCGAAAGCCCATCGTGGCGATGGCGGCGAGGTCTTCGGCTTTCTGAATTTTGCTCGTGGCGTGACGTTCGAGGCAGAGCAACGCGTCATCGCGGCTCATGCCCGTACCGTCGTCGGTCACGCGCACGAGACTGCGGCCGCCGGCTTGGATTTCGATCGTGACGCGGGTCGCGCCCGCATCCAGCGCGTTCTCGACCAATTCCTTCACGACGCTGGCCGGGCGCTCGACGACTTCGCCCGCCGCGATTTGGTTCGCGACGTGGTCGGGCAGCAGGCGGATACGATTCATCGAAAGGAAACGTGTTGCGGGGGGCGGGTGGCGTCAAGAATTTGCGGGAGCGCCCGGTGAAATACTTGACGCCACCCGCCATCCGCCGCCCAGCCTCCTCACGCCCGGGGCAGCGCGAACGCAAACACCGCGCCGCCGCCCGGATCGTTGCGCGCCCAGATCCGCCCGCCGTGGTCCTCGACGATTTTCTTGCAGATGGAAAGGCCCAGACCGGTGCCGTGGTTTTTGCCGTAGGTGGCGAAGGCTTGGAAGAGGCGGTCCAGAATTTCCGGCGCGATGCCCGGCCCGGTGTCGGCGATCTCCGTGAGCACGCCGGTGTCGTCCGCCCGAAAGCGGAGGCTGATTTTTCCGCCGGCGTCCATCATGTCAGTGGCGTTTTTCAGGAGGTTGACAAACACGCGGCGCAGGCGTTTGGGGTCGAGTCGGATTTGGGCGTGCGGCGGCGCGGTGGCGAGTTCAAGCCGCACGGCATGGAGCTCGGTTTCCGCCTGGAGTTCCGCCACGAGAGCGTGGATAAAATCCGCGTAATCCAGCGGGGCCAGCTCCACCGCCGCTTGGTTGCCTTGCGTGAAGCAGAGAATTTCGCCAACGAGATCGCTGATACGTTCGACCTGCTTGTGGATACTGGCGGTGGCTTGAGTGCGACTGGCGGGGGTCGCGTCAGGCAGGGCGGCCAGTTCAGCCGTCAGCCCGATGATGTTGAGCGGATTTTTCAGGTCATGCACAATGCCGCGCGCGAGCCGGCCGATCACGGCCAGTTGCTCGATCTGGACGACTTCGGCCAAATACACTTGGGTGAATTGGCGGAGGCGCTGGCTAATGTATTGCAAAAGGGTCAAAGCCAATCCGGGGGAACGCTCAATGAAACTCAGCAACTCGCCGCGCGGAATGTAATAAACGGTCGTGTCCAGCACCGCCGTCGCGGATGCCGACCGCGGCAGGTGTTCGATGACGGCCATTTCGCCGAACAGACCGCCCGGGTTGATCTGGGTGAGGCTGCGCCGCGTGGCCTCATGGACCAAGCCGGAGATCACCACCTGGCCCGACTTCACCACATACACGCCATCACCTGGGTCGCCCTCCCGAAAAATATCCTGGCCGGCGGCGTAGGGTCGTTCGAGCGTCACCTGGCGGAGCGCCCGCAACTCCTCCGGGCGTAGATTCCGGAACAATTCTGCGGATTCAAGTGCAACCACGCCGTAAAGTTAGGAGAACTGGGGCCGAGGTAAAGCTCAGAAGCGAGAGCGCGGTTCGAGGCGGCGAGGCGCGACTGTTATTTCGCCGGCAAGGCCGGCGCGGGGGTCGCGCCGGGAGCGGGTGGGGCGACGGGCAGCAGTTGCAGGATTTCCTGCTGCTGCTGATACCATTCCCGCAATGGCCGCGAGAGTAGCGACACTTTGAAGTCCTTGAAGTGATCAATGTTCATGGCCTCTTCCACCTGCTTCTTCAACTGGCCGTTCAGTTCGGACTTCGCGTCATCCGCCCAGCCTTTGAAGCTGCCGGTTTTTTCGTTGAGCGCCTTGGCGGCGGCGAGCCGGGTTTCGTGTTCGTATTTGTATTCGGGCACCTGGACGTAGCTCTTGTCCACCTTGCCGATGACGCGGTTGGTTTCGCTCCGGGCGGTGATGACGGACTTGGCAACTTCGATGATGCGCTGTTCCAGCTTGGCCACGATGTCTTCCTCGCCGATGGCGCCGTCGGCTTCGGTACCGAGATTGCGGGGCGCGGTTTCCAGTTTCAGACAGACCTGTTTGACGAGTTCCTTCTCCAGTTCGGCAAAGTACTTCTTGCCGCGTTCGAGGATCAATTCCCGTTCCTCCTTCGTGAAGCTGTATTTCTTGTCGTCGAGGCCGACAAACACGGCGTAGTTCGTCGAGCCGAGCAGTTTCTCCAGCCGCGCCGTGAGGTTGGTGGCGCTCAGCCGCTGAACAATCGGCATGCCCGCCGGCTCGTCCTTGAGTTCGAGTTTGAATTCCACCGGCAGCGCCGAGAACAGCGCGCGGTCCACGCCGTTCAATTGCTCGATCTGGGTCTTGAGATATTTCCAGTGGGCGCTTTGGCGTTCCTTGAGGTTCAAGTCGCCGATGTAATCGAACGCGTTTTCGACGCGTAACGACCGCGTGTCGGCCTTGAACCAGATGAGCGATTTGACGAACTGCCCGGCGATTTCGCCGGCGGTGGCGGTGTAATTCAGGCTGACCTGTTCCAGCGGGAGGCGGTCGAGCGGGTTCTGCGGCGCGCGGGCGCTGATGAACCGCTCGATGACGCTGGTTGGCAGCAAATCAATGAGCTGCGCGGTTTCGGCGTAGGCGCTGACGACGGGGTCCGGGCCGTAGTCAAACCGTTGCACGTCGCCGTAACGCCCCACGTCGTCATCGGTGGCGAACAGCATCTTGTTCGTGCGCGCCTCGGCGCTGTCGAAATAGCCCCAGCCAATCGCGGCGCGGTCGTGCGGCAGCGGTTGCTTGAGCGTCCGCATCTGCCAACCGACGAACGTGCTGCCCTTGAACACCGTGTATTCCATGATCGAAGTCGAAGCGAGTTTGTTCGTGTAGGCGTCGAGTGGCTTGCCGAGCAGATAGTCCCGGAACCACTCGTTAAGTTCCTTGGTGGTGAGCGTCGCGCTCAGGCTGCCGGCAAAATTATGGCGCAACCCCATGATGTGGCCAACCTCGTGCGCGACCACTTCGCGGACGTAATCCTGCGCTGCGCGCAAGACCGCTTCGTCGGTCAACTCGTCGTTCGCCAAGAGTTCCTGGAGACCGTGCGCCATTTGCTGGGCGAAGATCCGCGGGTCCAGTTCGCAGCAGGCTGCGGACGCGAGGAACGGCACGCCCAATTGCGACGCACCTTTCTTGTCGTCCTTCTTCACCGCGGCCACTTCCTCCATCGCGCGGAGCAGCGCCCGCGCCCGCGCTTTGCCGAGAAAACTGAAGGCGCTGGTCATATACGCCTGGCCGTGCTCCGATTCGCCGTTCAACGGGTCCACCAGCACGTCCGCGTAGGCGAAGCCCGCTTTGTCCCACGGCACCCATTGCACAAGGTTGTGCTTTGCGTCCGGCGCGGTGACGCCTTCCGGGGCCTTGTTCGCCCGCACGACTTCTTTGCCGAAGACACGGTTCCAATAAAGAATCCCGTCCTTCACCGCCTCGACAAATTCCGGCGGCGTGTTCGCGGAATAGAAAAACTCCACCGGCTGCTGCAAATCGAAGCGGTCAATGCGCGCGGACACCCGGCCCGTGCCGGTTTCCAGCCGACCTTCGGTCTCAAAATACTTCGTGTAACGCGAATCCACCACGCTCGGCTCCTTGCCCGCAAAATCGCCCGGCTGATACGGCGTGATGAAATAACGCACCTCGTAGCGCGACTCCACGTCGGCACTCGATTCGCGGCTGCGCATCTGGACACTCTGCCGGATGATCAACTGCTTGCCGTCGGCGCGCATTTCAAAGACGCGGCTTTCCGGCACTTCCAGCACATTGTCGTGGGCGGAAAGTTCCAGCCGGCCGCCATCCGTCCACGACTGCGTGAACACGCGCCGCATGCCTTTGTTGAAATCAATTACCACCCGGTCGCCGTCCTGGCGCACGATGGGGAAATTGGCGAGCAACCGGCGCGCGGGCAAATCCGCCGTCACCACCAGTCCCTTGGTGGATTCATACATATCCACGCCGTCGGGAAACAATTCAAACGACACGATCTTCCCCGCCAGCCCGTGGCTGGTGGGCGAATGGCCCTGCGGAATCAGCGACGCACTGAACAGATAATCCTTCCCGAAACCGTCCTTGGGAATCGTGAGGAAGAACCGGTCAGTCACTTGCAGCTCCGGCGCCACGGGAGCAGTTTTTTCCGCCGCGCTGAGTGAAATGGCCAAGCCAAGGAGCAACGCCGCCAGCGCGCCCCGCCGCGCCATTTGTAACAAAGAATAATTCATCCGGGGAAAATGCCGTCCGCCTCCGCTCCGGGCAAGCGCAAACCCCCAACTCATCATGGCCGCTACAAAGTGCGCCAAGTGAGATCCCCCGCCCTACCCCTGCCCCAAGACCCCCGCTTGTACGCCGGGGGCCCTCCCCATGAACCCGGTAGCCGCGGACGTGAGTCCGCGACTTATCTACTTGCGAGCAGTCGGCGCCGACTCACGTCGGCGGCTCCGGTTCAGAGGTTCAAAGGGCGAAGTTCCGTTTCGGCGAAATCTCACCCGGCGTCCCGATCTGGTGCCCTAATGAAAATTGCTGGCAACCCCCTGCCCAAAGCAGGGAGCGCCGTGGCCGCCGCGGCTGGAGGGGTTGGTTTTGGGACTGGACCGCTTGCGAGTCCCGGAGTATCTAGGTCTTCCATGGTATTTGCTTTTCGGTCATTTCTGGTTGTCTGGGGCGCGCGTCCCACAACTTGTGGCTCGGCGTTCCGCTTCGCGGTTCGCAACCCACGCTCATCCCGGAGAGCAGCCCCCGCTTCCGCTCCCAGCGAAAGCCATACTGACTAGCCGTGATCGCGCATAACCAATATGAACACCATCAATCCATATCTCATCGCGGTGGCGCTTTTGTTACCCCTGCTTGCTCTCATGGTCAGTTTGCATCTTTGGGTGCAGCGGCATCGTCAGCCCGACGCCGCACGCATCAAGGTTTTGTTTGGCCTGCTCTGGATTCTATTATTGATTTTTTTGGCGTGGCTCGCGTCCCTTATCTTCTCCGGTGGTGGAGGGATCACCTCAGCAGTGAGGGTTCTTTTACCAGTCTCGTTTCTCTTGGTTGCTGCGAGCATCGCCTTTCAGATTCGCCAGTGCCAGCGGAGACTCAGACAGAAATGATGACGGCTAACGCGGCGATAGCGCTCGGGTTTCGTTTCGGACGTCATTGACGCCGCAGTGGTGATCCGGAACGTTAGGCCACGCGACACCTTTATGACAATACCAACACCTCTCCTTCTCATATCAGCAGTTGCCGTCTTGGCTGCTGCCATGGTGGTCGCACTGCATTTTCTGAATCGCCAGCGCTGGGATGCGGAGACAGCTCGCCTCAGAGCCAGAGGCTTGCCTTGGATCGTGCTCCTGACTCTCACGCTTCCAGTTGCCGTTTTGATTGGGTCCCTGGCTGGCGAACAATTCGGGCGTTGGTCTGGAGTTGTTGGGATGTTGGCAATCTTGTTGATTGCGCGTTACAGCCGCCGAGTCAGTGCCGCGAAAAAGTTGGAGAAATGACTATGACGCGGCCTCCTCCTGGTCAGCTTATCGAGTTTTTGCCCCGCCTCGGCAGCGGGTGGAGTGCTAACCACCAAAGGATGGAAAGGACCGAGGCATGTGTAGGGCTGCCAGCCTGAGTTGGACAAAGCCGTGAACTTTGCGAGGGATGGGATCGGAAGTTTAGTCATAGGGCGGCGAGGTTGCCCGTGGAGGCGGCCACACGCGCGCCGTCAAATCAAGAAAAACTCCGTTCCACCTGGAACGATGCCCTTGGAAGCCCGATGGAACCGCCGCCAGGTCCGCCGCGTGGTACCCCTGCCAATCGTCCAGGTTGTTCAAGTTGATCGCGTCGGAGCAGACCGACCTGGCGGTGGTGGTGCCGCTGGCCGTCCCGTCATTTCATTTGGAGTTCAAAGAGGCTCTCAGTGCGCCAGCACGAAGTTCTCCAGCAGAATTACCGCAATGCCCATGAGCGCTCCACCCGCGATGACGCCGCCGCAGATTGGCTCTTGGTTCTGCACGATCACGCGGTTGGTGGTGGACTCGGGGTTCTTGAAAATGCGCCCCGCCAGCCAGAAGAAGAACGAACCGAGAAACATCGCCAGGCAGGTATTGAACGGAATCACCGTCGCCAGCCCGATGCCCACGCCGGAAATCCAGAAGCGTCCGCGGGTGGCCAGGCGCACGCCTTCAAAGGCCAACCCCAGCAGCGCACCAAACAGCGCCGCCCAACGCGCCGACATGGCGAGGTTGCTCAAACCTTTCGTGAGCACTTCGGCCACGGCTTTCCAGATGGTGGCCGCCGGCATCGGATACTGGTCCTTTACCAATTCGGCTGGGCCGCCTTTGAGGAACACCAGATAGAAAATCGGCACGGCCACCAATGAGCCAGCGACGATTCCCAGCGCGTGACCGATGGCTTGCTGTCGCGGTTTGGCACCGAGCATGTAGCCGGGTTTGATGTCCATTAACAGATTCGCCGCGTTGCTCGAAACCTCCGCCGTGATGCCGGCGGTCATGAGGTTGGTCTTGATGTTGCCCGGGTCCAGCACGCCGTAAGTGAGTTGCGTCAGTTTGCCCATCGCGCCCGTCGGCGTGATGGAGGTCAGCGCG
The DNA here is from genome assembly GCA_903828255.1 of uncultured Verrucomicrobiota bacterium. Taxonomy (GTDB): domain Bacteria; phylum Verrucomicrobiota; class Verrucomicrobiia; order Limisphaerales; family JADLHS01; genus CAIKLQ01. Next base: position 11,751 of record CAIKLQ010000113.1, on the reverse strand, counting down.
GTCGAGTTGACGCCGATGAGCGTGAAGACAAACACCAGTGGCACGGAGAGCAATCCCAGCCAGAGTTTCACCCCAAAGAAATGATGCGCCAGCAATACCAAGATGAGGCCCACGACGGGAATGCCGATGACGAACACGCGCATCGGGAGTTCAATGTCGCGCAGCACGTCGGTGTTGGCGGCCCGGTTCTTGCCGAACATGCCGCGGAATGCGCTGAGGAGGATTTTTGGTTTGGCGAAGAACGCCAGCAGGGATGCGGTGGTCATCATCGCCACGCCGCCCCAAAGCGTCCAAGCCGTGATCCGGCGGAAACCGTAGTGCATGACGCCGTCGGCACCGGCTTGGGCGTGGATGTCGCCGAGCGAAACGGCCCACGGCGCTAGGATGAAATAGTTGATGACCGCGCCAATCATGATCGAAATGCCCACGCGAATGCCCATCAGTCCGCCAGCCGCCATCATCACGAAATCCGTATCCGGACGGATCGTGAGTTCGCGCAACTCCACGCCCGCGATTCGCACCGACCACAACTTGTAAACCCAGCCGTCGAGGAATTCGGGGATGCTCAAGAATCCCAACTTGAGCTTCACCATGATGTCGTGGCTCTGCATGACTTTGAGCAGCGCGGAGATTCCGCCCGCGAACATCAGCACCTTGGCCTTGAACATCCCCGCCTTCGCGTCGCCGCTGTGCAGCGCATCCATGACGATGCCCGCCGCGCGGCCCTCGGGAAAGGGATGCTGCTCGTCGTTGATGAACCGGCGCTTGAGCGGGAAGGCAAACAACACTCCCAGGAATGCCACCACCACAACCCACACCATCGTGGTCGCCATCGGGATCACGGTGTTCGTCACCATCATGAACGCCGCCAGGCTGGAAATCAGCGGCGCGGTCATGTAACCGGCCGCCGTGGCAATAGACTGCATGCAGTTGTTTTCGAGGATGGTAAATTCGTTACCCCAGCCGATCCGGCTGAGAATCTTGAACATCGCGAAGGCGAGGATGACCGAAGTAATGCCCACGCCGAGTGTCCAGCCCGTTTTCGCGCCGACGTAAAGATTGGTTAGCGAAAGCAGCCCGCCCAGGAACATCCCGGTGAGCGCCGAGCGGAGGGTGAGTTGGGGCATATCGCCGCGCCACACGTTTTCAAACCACCAGCGGTCTTTTTGTTCCAGTGTCCAGGTACGGACTTGTTCTTCGTTGAGTTGCTTCAGGGCCATAAGGGTAGTGCTCGGTTGCTGCTTCTGGGGCAGAGGGTCGTCAATCGGTAGAAGCTCGTTCAAGACAAAACCGGGGGAAGGGCTGGGGTCAGTGGAGCGGACGCCAGCGCGCTTGAACCAACCAAACCGCCAGGCATAGATGTCTTGCCGCGCCCACGGCCGGGCGGCGCTCGACACTGCCACCGGGGCGCACGGTGACAAAATTGGGTTCGCCGGAAACTTACGGACGGGCTAGTTCGTTGAGTTTTACACCAGCTCAAAGCGCATCCGCACGCCCGGATTGTTCCCTGCTCGCAGAAACTATCGGATCGAGGATGCGACCCTTATGGCAAGCGCAAAGACAAGGACTGGTCACTGACTGATTGCGTTTCGTTTATCCTGATGAGCGACGCGGGAATTTCCGAAGCTTTGACTCACGATCCCCACTTTGACCAAGCTGGTTTTGCCGCGCTCCTGACGTAAGTTGAGCCGGGCTGGTTTGGATTCTTCATTTCGCCACCACGATCTCCAGCGTCTCGCTCCGCTGGTGCGGCGCGTCCTCTTCGGCGGCCACCGACGTGGGCGTGGGCGTTTCCAGCGGTGTGGTGCCGGTCACGGTTGTCGGTTCGCTGACCTTGTGGAATTTCACGCTGACGATCTTGCTCACGCCGTGCTCCTGCATCGTCACGCCATAGAGCACGTCGGCCATGCCGATGGTGCGCTTGTTGTGCGTGATGATGATGAATTGCGAGCGATTCAGGAAGCGCTGCAACACGCGGATGAAGCGGTTGATGTTCGATTCGTCGAGCGGCGCGTCCAATTCGTCCAGCACGCAGAATGGGCTGGGTTTGACCTGATAGATCGAGAACAGCAGCGCCACGGCGGTCATCGTCTGCTCGCCGCCGGAGAGGAGGGAGATCGTTTGCAGTTGCTTGCCGGGCGGGCGGGCGACGATTTCAATGCCACTCTCCAGCACGTCGTTCTCGTCGGTGAGGATCAGGTCCGCTTTGCCGCCGTCGAAGACCTCGGTGAACATCAGGCGGAAGTTGTCGCGAATCTGGTTGAAGGTTTGCGTGAACATCTCCTTCGTCTGCGTGTTGATCCGGTTGATGACTTCGAGCAACTGCGCCTTGGCCGAAACCAGATCATCGTATTGAGTGCTGAGGAACTGATGGCGCTGCTCGGTCTCCTCGTATTCCTCGATGGCCACGAGGTTCACCGGGCCGATTTCGTCGAGCCGCGTCTGCAAGGTCTCGACCTGCTTCGCCACGGCGCTCCAATCCGTGCCCACGCCGAGCGTCGCCATTTCCTCAGCCGTCAAAACTTCGACCTTTGCCGGGCCTTCGTCGGCATAGGTGATGGTGATGCACTCGCTGCGGATGTCGTCGAGGTTTAGGTGATACCTCTGCTGGATGCGCTCCCGCAGATTTTGCGTGGCCATGTTCTTCTGCGCCAGTTCCACGTCCAGCGTGCCACGGGATTCCTGCATGTGGGTCAAGCGCCGCCGCTGTTCGCGCAAGGATTCATCGCGCGCCGTAACTTCCGCTTCCTGGGTTTGTTTGCGGCCCAGCAACTCGGCCGCCTGGGCGTTCACCTGCTCGCGGTCATGCGCGAGTTTCTCAATCTTGCTGCGCGATTCGGCGATCTCTGACTCCGCCTGGGCCTTGCGGCCGATGAAGGAGGAAATCTCGCCCTTGCGCTGCGCGATGATTTGCGCGAGCTCCCGAACGCGTTGTTCGAGCGATTGCAATTGCTGCCGGAACGACGCGGACATCTGGGCTTCCGTCGCCAGCGCGACTTTGCTTTCGGTCAGGGCGGACGTGGCGGTGTCGCGCTGCTGCCGCAAAGTTTCCAGGTTGACCGTCAGCGTGGAAACCTGCTGCTGCCCAGCTTGCTCCCGAGTTTCCATGGTCTGCGCCCGTTCGACCAAAGCCGCGCGCTTGTCGTTGCCTTCCTTTTCCTGTGCGGCAAGGCTTTGAATCTCATAGACCACCGTTTCAATTTTCTGGTGCAGCAGGCGGTTGGAACTTTGGAGCGCGTTAAACTCGCCGGCGCGCGTGGCGATGGCGACTTCCTGTTGGCGCAATTCGTTTTGCGCTTCCTGCAAGCTGGCTTGCAATTCCGTCTGCTCGCTCAACAGCGCACCGCGTTGCCGGCTGGCTTCAGCCACGCGCTCCTGAAGGTTCGCCACCTGCGCCTGGAGTTCGGTGATCTGGTTCTTGCGACCGAGAATGGACGACGGCGCTTTGCTGTGACCGCTGCCGCTCAAATAGCCGCCGGTATAAATGCCGTGGCGGCTCAACAAGTCGCCACTGAGCGTGACGAAATCGCAGCCGCCGTGGCCGTTTTGGATCTGCTTCGTAGCGGTTGAAAGATCGGCGGCGATAAACGTGCGGCCCAGCAGCGACTTCAAAAGTTTTTCCACCGACGGATCACCTTGCACCACGCTCAAGGCGTGAACGATTTCGCCCTCTGCCAAAGTTTTGGCTTCCGCGCCACCGGCACGCGGGGACAGGTCGCCCTCGAACGCCAGTTGCTTGTCGTTGGTGCGTTCGATGGCCAGCGCCGCGACGCTCGCGCGGCCCACTTTGCTGGCGTTGAGATCGGCGAGGATTTGCTGAGCGGACTCCGGCTGCTCCGTGAGCACGAGTTGCAGGTGATGGCCGAGCGCGTTCTCGATGGCGATCACGTAATTGTCCGGCACACGAATGCGATCAGCGAGCGAGCCGATGACCGACTGCGACTTGCGCAACACCGCCACCGCGCCGGCGCTGAATCCTTCGTGCGCGCCTTCGAGTTGCTCCAGCACGCTCAAGCGCGACCGCCGCTCGGCTTGCTGCTGCAGAAGCTGGTCCTGCGCCGTTGAGGATCGTTGGAGTTCGCCCTGCAATTCCTTCAAGCGCGCCTGCCGCTGCTCAACAGTCCCGCGCTTCGTGGCCACGCTGAGTTTCTCGCTCTCGACGTTCGTGGCAAAAGTCTGCAAGCGCGCTTCCAGCCCGCCGCGTTCCTCCTCCAACTGAATTTTCTCGGCGGAAAGTTTTTCGAGACGGACGACGTTGCCCTGCTTCTGTAAATCGAGCGCGTTGATTTCGTTGCGCGCCCGTGTCAAATCCTGCGCCGCGCCGAAGGCGGCGGACTGCGCCTGGCGCAATTCGTCCTGCCCGGTGCGGATTTGCTGCTCGACTGTCTGCAACGCAGCCTGGCGGGTTTGGAGGGATTGCTGGTGCGTCGCGCGCGTGGCTTCCGAAGTCGTGAGGCGCTCGCGAACGGACGCGAGTTCGTCGGTGGCGAAACGGTTCCGCTCCTCGGCTTCGAGGATGTCGGCGGTGGCTTTGGTGTTCTGGGCAACGAATTCACTGAGCCGCTCCTCGTTGAAGTGAACCCGGCTCGCGTGGCGATCCATCTCGCCCTTCAACTCCAGTCCGCGCTGCTGCGCGGTGGCGATCTCGTGTTCCAGTTGGGAAAGCCGCTCGCGAAGCTGGGCGATTTCGTCTTCAGCGCGCAGCACGGCGGCGGATTCGGTTTCGATTTCGCTGCGGAGATTGTCCGCCGCGGTCTGCTTGGCGTGGATTTCGCCGAGCAACACGTCGAGTTGATGCCGCGCGAGCTGCGTGTCGAGATGTTGGAGTTCGACCTGGATTTGTTTGAAGCGACGCGCCTTGCCCGCCTGCCGCTGGAGCGAACCGATCTGGCGTTTCACTTCGCGGATGAGATCGGCGATGCGCAAGAGATTCTGCTCGGTGGATTCCAGTTTACGCAGCGACTCGCGCTTTTGCGCCTTGAATTTCGTGATGCCCGCGGCTTCCTCGAACACCAGGCGGCGATCCTCCGGTTTGCTGGAAAGAATCTGCGTGATGTTGCCCTGCGCCATGATGCTGTAGCTAGTGCGCCCCACGCCCGTGCCCATGAAGAGTTGCTGGATGTCCTTGAGCCGGCACGGCGTGCGGTTGATGAAATACTCGCTCCCGCCGTCGCGGAACACGCGGCGCGTGACCGTGACTTCGTTGTAAGCGACCTCCACGCCCGACGCGCGCAAGTTTTCCTCGTCCACGCCACCGAGCGTGAGCGACACCTCGGCCATGCCCATCGGCTTGCGACCGTCCGTGCCGTTGAAGATGACATCGGCCATTTCGCCGCCGCGCAGGGCCTTGGCGGATTGCTCGCCGAGCACCCAGCGGATGGCATCGGACACGTTCGATTTACCGCACCCGTTCGGGCCGACGATGGCGGTGACGCCGGGCTGAAAAGTCAGCGTGGTTTTGTCCGCAAAGGACTTGAAACCTAAAACCGTTAAACTCTTAAGATACATGGTTGAAAATGTGCGATTACGAAACCAAACAGGCGCAGCCAAGTAAAGTGAAAACCACAAGATAGTGGGTCATGCCCCGCCCGCCGCACAACTAATTGGTGAGGCGCCGGGATTTGCGCGGTGCCGACCGACGTGACTGCTTAAAAAGAACCACTGGCCGGCCGCCCACGATTTACGCCGCGACTGCGGGGAATTCGTGAACCTCACGACGAGCCTCTGGGGGACTTTGGCGGGCTACAAGGATCGCGAATGGACGCCCGTAATTCTTTCATCCGGAAAGTTTATTCCTGACACTATGCCGAGGAGAAAATGAAGCGCTTCGGCTCCCGGCAAGCTCAGTCGAGCAGTCGGGGATGATCGCCCGGGGATGATCGCCGCTTGCTGCCTGACCCCAATCTGCCGTAGCCTCGCCTCACTCGCCGAGGCAAAGCCTTGCGAAGGCGCAAGCAATTCATCCAAACCACTGACCACCTGAACCAGCCGTCATGAAAACCGGAAAAGAACCCAAGCCCGCCGGCAACATTCACCGGCAGCAGCTCTTCTATTGGATGGGCGGCGCGTTGGCCAAGCAAAACGGCAAGCGGAAAGTCTTCAGCGACGAACTCGTCAAGGAATGTCTTGGGCTGTTGCGCGGCAGTCTCGAACAAGGGCTTTGGGTCAAGTCGATTGGTTCACCGAGCGGTTGTTCACCCCTTGGAAGCACTACGACGAATTGAAGGGCCGTAGCGTGCCCCCCGTGATGTTGCTCTCGCATTCCGACCTCGGCACGTACTGAATGGCTCCCCGGCGGCACTACGCTCAACTCATGAAAATGCTCTGCATCCTCCTGCCTCTGCTGTGGGTCTTCGGTGGTCGCGTCGCCAACGGTGGAGAAAGCGTCTTTCCTGGCGTCCACTGGGAGGCTCGCATGCCCGAGGGAGTCGGGATGTCGCGCGAAAAGCTCGCCGCGCTCAAGGAACTGGTGGGCGGACGCGGTTGCGTGGTGCGCCACGGCTACATGGTTTATGCGTGGGGCGACCAGAGCAAGAGTTCGGATGTGGCGTCGGCTTTCAAGCCGGTGCTCTCCACGCTGCTGTTCATGGCGATCCAGGAGGGCCGGCTCAAGAGCGCGGATGATCTGGTGGTCGAGTTCGAACCGCGCTTCAAGTCGCTCAACAACGGCAAAGACGCCACCATGACTTGGCGGCACCTGGCGTCGCAAATGTCCGGGTATGGGCTGGCGGAAGCGCCGGGCGACGCCTATTCCTACAACGACTTCGCGCTGACGCTTTACTACGATCTCCTCACCCAAAAGGTCTTCAAGACGAACGGCACGGAGGTTTTGAGAACGCGCCTGGCAGAGCCGCTCCAATTCGAAGACATCGCCACGTTTGACGCCTTCAGGCGGGCCGATCGCCAGGGCCGGTTGGCGCTTTCCGTACGCGACTTCGCGCGGTTCGGTTTGCTCTATCTCCGCAACGGCCAATGGCGCGACAAGGGAGTGATCAAACCGGAGTTCATCCAGATGGCCATCAACAGCCCGATTCCCGCCACCACGCCGCGCACCAGCGGGCGCGAGGCAGACATGCTACCAGGGCAACATTCGATTGGTGGCACGCGCAACATCACGCCCGTCGGCCCGGGCTACTACAGCTTCAACTGGTGGCTCAACCAGACGAATCTGGCAGGCCAACGTCTTTATCTGGACGCGCCGGTGGACGCTTATGTCGCCAGTGGCCACGGCGGCAAGCGGACGTGTTGGATTTTTCCGAGCCTTGATCTCGTTGTGTGCTGGAACGATTCCCCGATCGCAGACCACGACACTTCGCCGGGCAATCCCGACACCAAGTGCAATCAAGCCGTCAAGCTGCTGGTACAGGCGGCGGGGCGTCCATGAAGGGTCGCCGGTGGCGATTTCTGAGCGGCGCACCTGGCAACGCCCCGGGTCATTCCGCCTGCACGCGCCAGAACTTGACCTTGCCGGGAGGCAGCAGTAGCGACACGGTTTGCGGGTCGTTGGTCAGCGTGAGGGAAAGATTCGTCAGCCAGTTGCTGGCTGGGGAATTGGTGTTTTCCAAAATGCGGTGCATCCGCCCCACGTCGCCGCTGATCTTGAGCAGGAGATTGGTGTTGCTGCGCGTGAGGCTCAAAAGCGGACGACGCGGCGGGGCGATGGTCGGCTCGTCGCTGAAGTCCGGAATCCCGTCATGATCGGTGTCATTGAGATCGTCAATGGAGAGTTCCCAACTGAAATAGTCCTCCGCAGCCGTGTTCAGGTCGCCATCGTTGAATTCCACCCCGCCATAATAGTTGGTGACGAGGGACAGATCGCGATGAAAGGTGGTGCTGCTGTAGAGGGTCAGTGTTTGCTGAGCCCCGTTGGTCAAAGAGGCGCTCTGGAGCGTCAGGAGGTTGTGCGGATTGGCGATGTCTTTCACAAAGCTCACCGGCCCCCGCAACTGATCGGTTTCGTTGGTCAGGTTGACGCTGCCGCTCACCGTGTTCGATCCCGGGGTGTAAGTTAGCGACCCTGTGTATTCCAGCACTTCAAAGGTATGCTGGAAAGAGCCCAAATCCCCGTAAACACTGTCCACCAGATGCAACTGGCAGGTGCCGGTCTTTGAACCCGCCGCGCGATTCCAGTTGGCGCTGACGGTGCCGCTGCTGACGACGGTGGTGTATTGGCCCTGGGATGTGCCGCCCGCCGCTTGGGAAACCTCGAACGAATCATCGAACCCGTTGCCGTTAGCGTCGGGGTCCGGCGGCAAATTCAGGGAAATCGTGCCAGTGATGGGGAAGCCGCTGAAGTCGAGCACGAAGTCGCTTTGATGCGAGTAGGTGGAGTACCACGATGCCAACTCCCCGTTGGGGGGGCCGGCGATGGTCGTCAAATCCAAAGTGTCACCCACCGAACCCTGCCCTTGGTAAAAACGCAGCGACCAGCAAAACATTGTCGCGCGGGCCGCTTGCGCCGCGTGCAGGGTGGAAGTGAGCGTGATCAACGAAGCCATCAGCAGGATCCAGAGCATTTTCATAATTTTTCCCGAGGCGATTGGACCACCGCCGACCGAGGTCGTCAACCCCAATTTGACCCCGATTGGAAACCGTTCCAAAAGCCAATCTTGCGAGCCATCTGCGCCCGCCTATACTGACCACTCTGTGACTTTTCCCAAGAAAACCCGCGTCGTGTGCGGCATGAGCGGGGGAGTGGACTCCTCCGCCACGGCGGCGCTGTTGCTCGAACAGGGCTACGACGTGGTCGGCATCACGCTCAAGCTCTGGCCGCAGGATTGCGTGTCGCGCGCCGAAGACAAGTGTTGCGGCCCGCAGGCGGTCGCCGATGCGCGCGCGGTTTGCCACAAGCTGGGAATTCCTTACTACTTGATTGACGAGTCGGCGGATTTTCAAAAGCACGTCATCCAATACTTCGCGGACGAATACCGCGCCGGGCGCACGCCGAATCCGTGTGTGATGTGCAATCAGAATCTCAAGTTCGGACGATTGATTGCTCGGGCGGATCAGTTGGGCGCAGAGTTCATCGCCACGGGACATTTTGCGCGGGTGGAGAAGGTTTGTAGCAGCCGCCGCGAGGAGGCTCATTCTGATTCCGACGAAAGAATTCAGAGCCTCCCTACGCCGGCTGCTACGGGACGGTATTTACTCAAGCGCGGACGCGATTTGCGCAAGGATCAGAGCTATTTTCTGTTCTCGCTGCGGCAGGATCAACTGGCGCGGGCCATGTTTCCGCTCGGCGAAAAAACCAAGAGTGACACGCGCGAAGTCGCCCGCCAGTGCAACCTCAAGACCGCCGACAAGGAGGAGAGCATGGAAATCTGTTTCGTGCCGGACAACAACTACGGCGGATTTCTCCAACAGGCGAACCTCGTGCAGAAACATCGCGGTGAGATTGTGGACTCCCACGGCCAGGTGCTCGGACACCACGACGGCATCGAGTTTTACACCATCGGCCAACGGAAGGGTTTGGGGCTGTCATCGCCCAAGCCGCTTTACGTGATCGAACTTGATGCCAGGAACAACCGCGTCGTGGTCGGCGATGATTCCGCGCTGGATCGCGATGAATTCACCGTGGACCGTTGCAATTGGATTCCGTTCGGGGCGCTGGTTGCGCCCATCGAAGTCACGGCGAAGATTCGTTACAATCATCCCGGCACGCCCGCGACGGTGACGCCAAGCGGCAACGGGGCAGCGAAAGTGAAGTTGCACACGCCGCAGCGCGCCATCACGCCGGGCCAGGCCGCGGTGTTTTATCAGGATGATCTCGTGGTCGGTGGCGGGTGGATTGCGACACGGTAATTGCCGCGCAATAAAAACCCCTTGCGCCGCGCCGGTTCGTTGTTAAAGTGCGGTTCGATTTCCGCCCAAGCCTTGGGCGGTTTCGTGTTTTAACTAGCGACCATATTATTTGTGAAAGTATTCAGCGGAACCGCCAACGAACCTTTGGCGCATGCCATTTGCGATTACATCGGCATCAAGCTCGGCAAATGCTGCATCCAGCCGTTCCCGGATGGCGAATCGTTCGTGAAGATCGAGGAGAACGTCCGCGGCGAGGATGTGTTTGTGGTCCAGCCCACATCGCCGCCCACCAACCACAACTTGATGGAACTCTTCATCATGATGGACGCGTTGCGGCGGGCGAGCGCGAATCGCATCACAGCGGTGCTGCCGTTTTACGGTTACGCCCGGCAAGATCGCAAGGACCAACCGCGCGTGCCGATCACGGCCAAGTTGGTCGCAAATCTCCTGGTAGCCGCCGGCGCGAATCGCATCCTCACGATGGATTTGCATGCCCAACAGATTCAGGGTTTCTTCGACATCCCGGTGGATCATCTCTACGCCGCGCCGGTGATGTATGAGTATTTGCAGAAGAAAAGTCTAAAAGACCTCGTCGTGGTCAGCCCGGACGTGGGCGGATTGAAGATGGCTTACGCGTATTCCCAAACGCTCGAAGCCGGGTTGGCCATCATCGCCAAGCGCCGCAAGAGTGCCTCCGAGGTCGAATCCATGGGGGTCATTGGTGAGGTGCGCAACAAGAACGTTTTGATCATTGACGACCTGACGGAAACGGCGGGCACGTTGACCAAGGGCGCGGAATTGCTGAAAAAGAAGGGCGCGAAGAAGATTGTGGCCTGCGTTTCGCACGCGATTTTGAACGACACGGGCATTGAGCGATTGCGAAAATCAGCCATTGACGAGCTAATCACAACTGATACAGTCCTGCGCCCTGCGATTAAGGGCGTGAAGATAACCACGCTGTCGGTCGCAGGATTGCTGGGTGAAGCTATCAGCCGAATCCATAGCAATTCGTCGGTGACATCGCTGTTTGAGTCCAAAGGTGGGCGCACGAGTTGATCGGGTGCCCGCTGTGAAATTTTAAGCCATGAAATCAGTACCGTTAAATGCATTTCCTCGCGCGTTGGCGCGCGGACGACAAGTAAAACAACTCCGCGCCTCCGGGCGCGTTCCGGCCGTCATTTACGGCGGCCAGGCGAAAGCGGAGAATCTGGAGTTGGTCGCCAAGGAATTGGAAGACTTGATCCACCATTCCGTCTCGGAAAATATCTTGGTGGACCTCGCGGTGAAAGACGCCGTCGGAGCCAATCGCCTCGCTTTGGTGCAGGAAGTTCAGCACCACCCGCTGCACGGGAACGTGCTGCATGTAGATTTTCACGAAGTTTCGCCGGACGAGAAAGTCACGATCATGGTGCCGGTCGAAACGATCGGTGAAGCCGTCGGCGTAAAGACCGGGGGCGGCGTGCTGGAACACGTCTTGTTCAAAATCAAAGTCCGCGCGTTGCCGAAGGATTTGCCCGAACAGATCATGGTGGACGTCACCAGTCTCGAACTCGGCAAGTCCATTCACATCGGCGAAATCAAAGCGCCCGAAGGGGTCGAGATTTTGGGCGACAAAAAAGTGTCTGTCATTTCCGTGGCGCTCCCCAAGACCGAAGAGGAAGAGGCTGCGGAAACCGCCGAAGGCGCGGTCCCGGTTGCTGGGGATGTGGAGATGCTCAAAGAGAAGAAGGAAGACGGCACGGACGCCGCCACTCCAGCCAAGCCTGGAGAAAAAGGCGCAGCGAAAGGTGCGGACAAAGCCGCCGGCAAACCGGGCGAAAAAGCTCCGGCTGCCGCAGCGGGCGACAAGAAAGCCGCCGCTCCAGCCGAGAAGAAGAAGTAGTTTCGGCGGCAATCCCGCTAGGCGGGCCGCGCCGCGCCGCCCCCGCGCATGGAAGATTTGCATCTCAT
>CAIKLQ010000112.1 GCA_903828255.1 uncultured Verrucomicrobiota bacterium | reverse complement strand
TGCGTGAGCAGCGAGGGCTTCTCGGCGGTCGGCGGCGGGAAGTTGCAAACCAGCGAGCACACGGGGCGTTGATACGTGCCGTCCGCCAGCCGCTTGCCGTCAATGATCGGGAACACGGCAAAGTGATTGAACTTGCCCTCACGCGGGAACAGGTCGAGGTAGAAAAAGCCCATTGGCTCGCCGGTCTTGGAATCGCTGACGGTCCAAAGTTGCAGGTCGTCCACCCATTTGTAGGGCGCTTCCACGCGCTCGAACTTCAGCCCGAAAATACGCTGATAAATCGTGAACATGCCATCGAGCACGCGCTGCATCGGGAAGTAAACCCGCAACTGCTCGGCATCCACGGTGTATTTCTGTTTCTTCAACTGATCCGCATAGTACCGCCAGTCCCAGAGATAAATCTGCGCGTTCGCGTCGCCGGTTTCCGTGGCCTTCAGCTTGCGGAACTCGGCCTGTTCGGCGGCGAACTTCGGCTGCAAGCCATCGCGCAGTTTCTTTTCAAACTCCAGCGCCGTCGCGCCGTTCTTCGCCATCTTCACTTCGATCTGGTAGTCGGCCCAGTTCTGGTAGCCAAGCTTCTTGGCGATCTGTTCGCGCAACACGAGCATCTTCTGCACGATGGGAATATTCTCCTTCATCGCCAGGCTGTGTTGCTCGGTTACGACGCGCTTGCGGATGTCCTCGCCCTTCGCGTGTTCCATGATGGCGAGGTACTGCCAGGTCACGTTGATGTGGATGGTGTATTCGTCGTCGCCGGTCTTGACGCCCTTGGCGCTGAGCAGGCTGTCGGGCACGCCATCCAGTTCGGCCTTGGTGAACTTCAGCGGTTTCTGGGTTTTGGCGATGTTGCTCTGAAAATCCGTGCCCACGTCGGCGAGTTCCTTGCGCAATTTCTCCACCTCGTCGCGTTCGGCTTTCGGCAGCGCCAGGCCGGCGCGGCGATAATCGCGCATCGTTTCCTCCAGGAACTTCGCGTCCTCGCCAGCGAGCGCTGGCTTGGTGTCCGCGTAGGCCTTGACCGCGCGATAGACGTCCTCGCGATAATCCAGACCCACTGCCCACTCCTGCAATTTCTTGATCGCCTCGGTGGCGGCGTCGCGCATGGGTTCAGTGAGGCTGGTTTCTTTGATCAGGCCGATCCGATTCATCGTGCTGCCGACCTGGTGGCCGAGCCGGTCCAGCGCGCCGAGCGTGTTGTCCAAGTTCACGCCACTCGCGGGCAGCTTGCCCACCGCGTCCAGCAACGCGTTGCCATCGGCGATGGTTTTGTCTGCCGTGGCTTTGATGGCATCTGGGGCTGTTTCAAATTGCGGCAGCGAGAGCACATTCTTGAACTTTGCGCCCTGCGCCTGGAATTCCGCGAGCGTCAGCTTGCCGCTGCCGGGGGTATCGGCGGAAGGGTTCTTGGAATCTGGGGTGCAGGAAGTCGCGAGGGCAGCGGTCATGAGCATGAGTAAAGGTTTCTTCGACATGCGCGGAAACTAGCGATCCGGGACGACGGCTTCAAGCGGATTTGCCCGGACGCCGCTCCGCGTTTTTGCGTTGCGAGTTCCGAGTTGGAGTGCGCCGGTTTTCGGGATCCTCTTTACCCACAAACATGGGTTTCCGGTAAATCGTGGTGGTGGCCGAACCGGCTTTGAGACTTCGCCTGGCGCTCCTCGGGGCGCAATCGCCAGGAGGCGGAGGCGGCCGGAGACCTACGCCGGGTCGGGCCGCGCGCTGGCGCCGCCCGTCGCCGGCGCCGCAAAACCGCCATCGGTGCAAGCTCAGAGCCAATTGGCCGGACCGCCATCATTTTATCGCCAGACCAATGCGCCGGGGGAGTCCTCCCGGGCCTACATGCGGAACAATAGTGGTTGCGAATCGGCAGGCGCGCACGCCGGCCGATTCGCCTGTTGACCGCCACTTCCAATCGCCCCCAACGCGCTGGTCGTGCTTGCCTGGCGCAGCGGCGTAGCGTGTAATCCGGCGGCGTAAAGCCGAACCTGACTGGCAACAACCCGCTCATGATCACGACCTCAATCCTCGACAAGCCGATGGACATGCACGTCCACGTCGTTGGCAACGGCGCGGGCGGCACGGGTTGTTGGCTGCGCGTGCGGGGGTGGCGTCGGGCGATGGCGGCGTTGATGCTGCGACACATCGGCTTGCCGGGCGACGCGCTGCACGGCGACCTGGACCGGCTTTACGTGGAGCGGTTGCTGGAACTGGTGCGCGGGTCGTCGCTGGGGGCGGCGGTGATTCTCGCGCAGGATGATGTTCACGACGAGCAGGGGCGGGTGATGGCGGGCGTGGGAACGTTTTACGTGCCGAATGATTACGTGCTCAAGCTGGCTCACCAGCACCCGGAGTTTTTGCCGGCGGTTTCAATTCACCCGGCGCGACCGGACGCGCTCGAAGAACTGGAGCGGTGTCTCGCGGCGGGCGCGGTGCTGATGAAGTGCCTGCCGAATTGTCAGAACATCAATTGCGCTGACCGGCGCTTCACAAAGTTTTGGGAGCGCATGGCGGAGGCGGAGCTGCCATTGCTGGCGCACACCGGCGGCGAACATACCTTGCCCGTGGTGCGGCCGGCGTTCAGCGATCCGCGGGCGCTGGCGTTGCCGCTGGAGATTGGCGTGACGGTCATCGCGGCGCATAGCGGCACGAAGAGCGGATTGACCGACCCGGAATATTTTCACGTCTTTGCCGAAATGACGCAGCGCTTCCCAAATCTTTATGGCGACACAAGTGCGTTCAACGTGCCCCTACGCGGGCGGCACACCCGCGAATGTCTGCGCGAGCCGCTGGCTTCAAGGTTGGTGCATGGGAGTGATTTTCCGGTGCCGGTGCAGGGGCATTGGTCGTGGCTGCGCGGCTTCGTGGATTGGAAGGCGTTTCGTCACGCTGAGAATGAGCGCAACATCCTGGAACGGGATTATCAATTGAAGTTGGCGGCGGGATTCCCGCCGGAACATTTCACCCGCATCGGCAAACTGTTGCGCCGGCCGTCCCGGGGATAAAAAAACCGGGCCAGTGGGTCAGGGGGTGACCAAAAGACCCGGGGAGTTTTCGAAAGTACACAGCAGGTTCAGGGAGAACTTCAGCGAGCGCCTGTACCAAACGCAAGCCGAAACCGGTCCGGGCAATCAAAGAACAAACGCCACCAACGCCCGTAAAATCTTTCTGCTACGGGCGTACTTCAACATAAGCGGGAATCAATGTCAAACCTCATGAATGAAGCATTAGTGATTATTCGCTCTGAGATTAGCCAGGCGGAATCTTGGAGCCGCCAGGCGAGAACGAGAGTTTCCGAACCGGTCGCGGTTGGGGAGCAATAACGGTGATCCTGAAGTTGGTGACCCCGTCCAGAATCGAACTGGAATAACACGTTTAGGAAACGCGGGCTCTATCCATTTGAGCTACAGGGCCATTGACGGTGGCGGGGCGATGATATGCTTTGCCACGGGTGCGACTCAAGGCCGAACGCCTCCGATGGGAAGCTGCGTCTAAACCGAAACCCGCCGAGACGGGGCTCGGCGCTCCGGTTACGCCGCATCTAACTCCGCCAGCTTGGACGCGGCGGCTTCCCATTTCGGAGTGATTTCGGCGAGGTCGGCGGCGTTGTGGCTAAACTCGCGGTTCAGTTGGGAGGCTTTGCCCCCGGCTTGATACGTCTCCGACTTTTCCAGCTCCGCCGTGATTTCGGTCTGCCGCTTTTCCAAGTTCTGGATTTGCTTCTCCAATTGATGCACGAGTTGCTGGTGGCCTTTGAGCTTGCTGGAGCGGGCCTGCCGTTGCTCGGCTTCGAGGCGCTTCTGTTCTTTGCGATCCACCGTCGGCTTGGGAGCGGAACTCTTTGGAGCTTCCGCCTTCGCTCCGGCGGTCAATGCCGCGCGAGCGGAAAGGGAGTGTGTTTTATCGAGGTAATACTGGTAGTCCCCGGCGTAGTGCGTGAGCTGGCCGGCGTTGACGTGAACGACCTTGTTTGCCAGCGCGCGGATGAAATAAACGTCGTGGCTGATGAAAATGAGCGTGCCCTCGAATTGATCGAGCGCGTAGAGCAACGCGTCAATGCTCGACATGTCGAGATGCGTCGTCGGTTCGTCCATGAGCAACAGGTTGGGCGGATCCAGCAGCAACTTCACCAACGCCAGCCGGCTCTTCTCGCCACCGCTCAGGACGCTGACCTTTTTGAAAACGTCGTCGCCGCGAAACAAAAAGCTGCCGAGCAACGTGCGGACGAATTGCTCAGTGATCCGCGACGGCGTGTCCAGCGCTTCGTCCAGCACGCTGCGGCTCGCGTCCAGCATGTCCACGCGATACTGCGAGTAGTAACCGGCCTTGACGTTGTGCCCCAGTTCGCGCTCGCCCGCTTGCGGCGCGACGTTGGCGGCGAGGATTTTCAGTAGCGTGGATTTGCCCGCACCATTCGGCCCGACGAGCACAATGCGCTCTCCGCGTTCCGCCTCGAACGCCATGCCGCGATACACCACGTTCTGGCCGTAGGCAAAGTGAATGTCCTTGAGCCGGATCACGCGCTGGCCGCTGCGTTGCGGTTGCGGAAAGGAGAAACTCACCTTCTTGTCGTCGCCCGTCGGCGCTTCGATTTTCTCCATGCGATCAATCTGCTTAAGCTTGCTCTGCGCCTGCGACGCCTTGGATGCCTTCGCGCCAAAACGGTCCGCGAAGTCCTGCAAGCGCCCGATCTCGCGTTGTTGATTTTTGTAGGCGGCCAGCAATTGGATTTCGCTGGCTTCGCGCTGGACGAGATACTCGTCGTAGTTGCCGCGGTAACGGATCAACTTGCTCTGGCGGATCTCCACGATGCCGCCGACGAGGCTGTTGAGGAACTCGCGATCGTGCGAGATGACGACAATCGCGCCGGGATAACCTTGCAGATAACCCTGAAACCACAGCAGCGCTTCGAGATCGAGATGGTTCGTCGGCTCGTCGAGCATCAGCAGGTCTGGCTCTTGCGTGAGCAACCGCGCGAGGTGCGCGCGCATCACCCAGCCGCCGCTCATTTCCCGGGCGGGTCGGTCGAAATCGGTTTCGCGAAAACTGAGGCCGGCGAGGATTTGCTTGGCCTTGGCCTCGATCTGGTAGCCGTTCAACTCGTTGAAGCGATCATGCACGTCGTCGTGAACTTCCTCCGGATGCAACGCTTCGACCGGATGGTCGTGCTCCCACGCCTTGATGATGCGGCGCAACTTCACGAAGTCCGGCGAGATGGAACAGGCAAGTTCCACGACCGTTTCGTCGCCGGCGGGCGCGCTCTCCTGCGGCAGGTAGCCGATGGTGACGTTGCGCTCGGTCATGATCTTGCCATCGTCCGCCGATTCCACGCCGAGGATGAGGGAAAAGAGCGTGGTCTTCCCCGCACCGTTCGGCCCGACCAGCCCGAGGCGGTCCTGACGGTTGACTTGCAACGTGACGTCGGAAAACAAAACCCGCCCGCCAAACGCCTTGGTGATACCCGAAAGAGTAAGCATTGAACGCGCAGTATGGCAGAACCCGAGAGCATGGAGCAAGGGCGGGTTGGCGTGCGGCTGACGGTGGGGGAGCATCTCAAGAAATGGCACTCCGCATCCGGTCGGAAGATTCTCCCTCACTCTCCCCTCTCCCGCTCGGAGAGGGAACCGCGAGCGTACCGTTACGGGTTGGCGGGAGATCTCGCCCCGAGCACCGGCGTCGGTCATCCGGGGAGAGCGCGAAGGATTCCCCCTCTCCCAGCGGGAGAGGGCAGGGGGTGAGGGAGAGCGCTTCATACCATCCGCAACCCCTCAAAAAACGGGATGCTCCCTGACGGTGACAGCACCGCTTGGCTTGAACCGGGAGCATTGGACTTGCAACAAGTAACCCCGGTGCTGTTGGCCGTGCGGACCGTGCCACGCTTTCAATTGCTGCTGGCCCGGTTGTGGGCCGTAGTGCTGTTGCTGGCGGGGACGATGACGATCTCCTTACTGCTGGCAGTCGGAGGCGTGAAGCTCGTGAACCCCGAATTTCCAGCGCTGGCGTCCGTGGCCGCCAAGGGACTGGCTTTGATCTTTGCCAATGCGCTGCTCCAGGGAGCGCTGGGGGTGTTGCTCGGAGTCAGTGTTTCCAGCCCGCTGACCGCCGTGATTCTCTATCTTTTTCTGGGAAGCAATCTCGGAAACGGAGTCGCATTTCTCATGCTCGAAGGGTTCGGCGACGCCTCGCGAAACCTTTGGCTGCGCGCGGGGCTGACGGTGGTTGGGGCCGTGCTGCTGACGGGGATGCTGCTGTGGATCTCAGCGCGAATCTTTGCGCGGAAGCCACTCTGATCCTCTCCGCGTGACGGACGCCTAACGACGATGGGTCAAGAGGCCAATGACTGCCTCGCTACTGGGCCAATGCCGAGTTGACCTTTCAGCTTTCCTTGGGCTGGGCCTTTTGGGCAACGGCGACAATGCCATCCAGCTTGGCGATAATTTCCGGGTCAATTTTCTCTTTGGGCACGAGACGCGCCAGGACGTGATAATCGGTCTTCCGAAGCAGATTGGGCAATTGCAGCTTGTCGAAGAACAATTGAAAGAGCGGATCAAGAAAATCGTCGGTGGCTTTGATGTCCGCTGACCAAGGTTCAATCCGGCGCAGCGTGCGGAGAGCGTGGCCAATCTCCTGAATACAATCGCGCATGATCTGCTGCCGGTGTTCGGATTCTGCGAGACCGAACAAATCATCCGGCTGGTCGTGCCGGGCGTAGGCGAGCAACACCGATTCCTGACACAGATAATTTTCAATCTCCCGCTTTTGCCACATGGTTTCCGTCAGCGGCGTGCCGCTGACCAGCGGCTTGTCAATGCGATCGAACAAGGCGAAGCCGACCAAATCCGGTTTGGCTTCCTGAATCCCGAAGAAATGTTCGCGCGCCCGGGCCGGGAGATTGGTGGTGAGGTAATGGACAAACGGACGTTCCAAAACCCGCGCGGCGGGATGCCCCAAGGTTTCGGCAAACGCCTGCAGGATGGCGAGGTCCGTCGAGCCTTCCAGGTAGAGTGCCCAGCCTTTGAGTTCCGCTTGGTAATACTGGTCGAATCCGATGTCGGTCAGCGCCTTGAGAACCTGCTGACCCCGGTCATCCATGCGGTGCGGTTGGCCGACGAACGCAATGACCACATCCCGATTGGCCGCTTCATTGAGGACAACTTCGGAATGGCTGGCGGCGATAATCTGCGAGCCTTGTTTGGCCGCCACACCGGTCAATAGTTGGTAAATCTGCCGCTGGCGCAAGACTTCAAGGTGCGCGTCCGGTTCATCGAGCAAAAGCACGGTCCTGGGGTTGGCGTAAAGCCGGGCGAGCAGGAGCAGGGTTTGCTGCAAACCACGTCCCGCGGAAGAAAGATCCAGCAGGCAACCTTCCGAATCCTTGTAGGCCATGGTGATTTCCGAGCGCTCCAGCAGCTTGGGCGGCTGGAGTTGCACACCGAAAAGCGACTGGATATGCGCGCAAACCTGCTGCCACGCGCTCGCCTCCCCTGTCTGACTGGAAAGCTGGTAGCAGAGGTTGCGAAGCACCTGGGCCGTCTCCCCCTGGCCGATGAGAAAACCAATTTCGCCGGGCTGCTTGAGAAACTCCCGATCCGTCAGCCCGGACATGGGCGGCAGGAAAGCGACCAGAGTTTCCGCCGCCTCCGGCGGCACGGCCATGCGCTGTAATTCCTTTTCCTGGTTCAAACGCAGCGGACGACAATAGAACGATTCGTCATTGGCGTAATCGAACTCCAGACCACAACTCCAGGCTCTGCCGTCTTTGACGCCGTCCACAATGATGTCAATGCGGATGTTTTGCGTCTGGGTTTTGCCGTTCTTCTTTTTGACATCGCGGACATGCAGATTCCGCCAGAGCAGGTTCGCCCCCGGCACGGGAATGGCGACCAGATCGCGCCGGTTGATGGTGACGCCCGGACGCTGCGGAGGAACCGTTTTACCTTTGTATTCCTCGTTCCACTTGCGCAGACCGACATCCCAAAGTGCGAGCGCCTGCAACGCCGTAGTCTTGCCGGAGTTGTTCTGGCCGATGAACACCACCGCCTGCCCCAGTTCAATGTCAGCATCGGGAAAGCGTTTGAAATTCTTGATTCGCAGTCGTGTCAACATGCGCGTGAGCTTATACGGCCTTCCGCCTCAAAGCATCCAGAATTTGCGGTCCCGCCTGGTTGCCACTGCGCCGAGGATGAGGGAAAAGAGCGTGGTCTTCCCCGCGGCGTTCGGACCGACCAACCCGAGGCGGTCCTGACGGTTGACTTGCAACGTGACGTCGGCGAACAAAACCCGTCCGCCGTATGCCTTGCTGATGCCGGAAAGTGTACGCATTGAACGCGCAGCATGGCAGAACGCGAGGGCATGGGGCAAGGGTTGAGCAAACAAAGCGCAAGTTTCGACGCTTTTGAGAACCGCAGAGCAGCCTGAAAAGCTGAACGGTTTGAACTGCCGAATCCAAGATGCTTTCTCGCGGACGGGATCAACCATCGATTTCACTCAGCCTTCTCGTCAGCGCCTTCAATTCCGATTTCTTCATCGAGAAGACTTCCGTTTGGTACGCTGTATCCAGCTTTAATTCTCTAATCGCGCTGGCTTTGCCGCCGTCAGTGATGAAAATGTCTGCGTAAGGAAGAGCGCAAGCGGCGCGCGTGATGTCATACTGGTCACGCGGTTCGATTTTCTCCCTCCGAAAGAACTGCACAGCTTCAAGTTCTGCCTTTATTTTCAGAGTGGGGATAAAACCCAGCCCTTCAGCCCGCAACAATTGGCAAAGTCTTTGGCCCTCTGCGAGCGCGAGTCTGTGTTTGGTAATCAACTCATATACGACTTTGGATGCCCAATTCAGCAGCATATCATTATCATCCTCAGCACGGAGAACCACCCGGCCAGTTTTTAATGAGTTCAAGACTTCGGCCAAGAGCGTTTTTACACATGTATCAATCCTGCGCTTGATAAAGAAACGAAGTATATCGCTGCTGGCTTTCCGACCATCGCGAGTCAAAGCGTTTAGCTCGTTCACTCCCTGCATCACCCAGGCATTATGTTGATCCAACCCAGTCTTCAACTCTCTTAACTTTGCCAGCGTTCCGGGGTACTTAATTGGGCGCAAAAGACGTTTCTCCAAAAAGTGCGCACGTGAAAGCGGACGACTCCGCAACTTGGCGATTATTTGCCAAGCGACCAGCAAAGGTTCTGTTGATAGCGTCCAACCAAATGAAAGTTTTCCCAACAACTCATCCAAGAAGATAGCGTCGGCATCGGGCAACGAGGAGGATTCAATCAAATGCTCCAACGATGTTGGACAAAGAATTCTCCGGGCAGCATGACCCTTCAAAACTAAGTCACGCAGTTCAAGCCATTGCTCATTTTCTGGTTTTGGCAAGAATCGGCTGATGACGCACTGGTCGAGATAGACCAAGTGCATTCCTTTGTTTAGATATTTGCTCACTGATTGATGCTATGCAGCGCGCCAAACGAAACCAAGTGCATCCAACCGCTGCCTGCGCTCAACTGGCATGGCGTTTTTCCGCTTGCGCTGGTCGCTGACCCATTGGCCGAGCCTGTAAGTCCCTTCAAGATTGTCTCTCGGAACCCGGCAGTGGCATTCTCTCTCGTGGAATTTTTGAAGTGCGGCGAACCCTTCCTCCCATGCAGATGCGAGCGGATCCCACTCAAATCCCAACGATTCCAACCTCTGCCTGCGTTCAACCGGCATACGATCTCTCTGCTTCCGCTGCCGGCTCACCCATCGCCCGAGCCCGCAAGTACCTTCGTGGTGATTTCTGGGAGCCTGGCAGTGGCCCTCTCTCGCCTTGAACCGCTCCAGCGCAGCAAACCCTTCCTCCCAGGCAGATGTGAGTAGATTCCACTCAAATCCCAATGCTTCCAGCCTCTGCCTGCGCTCGAGCGGCATGCTGTCTCTCAACTTGCGTTGCTCTGTTGCCCACTGACCGAGCCCGTAAGTCCCTTCGAGATTTCCCGTTGGAACCCGGCAGTGGTGCTCCCTTGCCTTGAACCGCTGCAATGCGGCGAATCCTTCCTCCCACGCCGGTCCGAGCAGTTCCCATTCAAAACCCAATGCCTCCAACCTCTGCCTACGTTCAACCGACAATTTATCTTTCTGCCTACGCCGATTTCTAACCCACGAACCGAGGCCGTGAGTCCCTTCGATATGAAGTACGGGAACCCGACAGTGACCCTCTCTCGCGTGAAATTTCTGAAGTGCAGCGAATCCTTCCTCCCAGTAAGTTGTGAACGGATCCCACTCAAAACCCAAGGCTTCCAGCCTCTGCCTGCGCTCAACCGGCATGCTGTCTTTCTTCCTTCGCAGGTTTGGAACCCAAGTGCCGAGTTTGTAAGTCCCTTCAAGATAACCTCGTGGAACTCGACAGTGGCCCTCTCTTGCCCTGAACCGCTCCAATGCGGCGAAGCCATCTTCCAAGTCAGCCGCGGTCGGATCCCACTCAAAACCCAAAGCTCCCAGCTTCAGCGTACGTTCAACTGGCAATCGGGCTCTCCGCTTGCGCTGCTCGCTCACCCATTGACCGAGCTTGTAATTGCCTTCGACACGACTTGCGGGAACGCGGCAGTGACGCTCTCTTGCCTTGAACCGCTCCAATGCGGCGTAGCCTTCTTCCCAGGCAGATGCAATCAGGTCCCACTCAAAACCTAGTGCTTCCAGCTTTTGCCTACGCTCTACCGGCATGTTGTCTCTGTGATTGCGCTGGTTACTAGCCCATGAACCGAGCCTATAAGTTCCTTCGAGATGAGTTGCGGGCACCCGACCGTGGTGTTCTCTTGCCTTGAACCGCTCCAGCGCATCGAACCCTTCCTGCCAGTTCGCCGCAAATGGATCCCACTCAAAACCCAATGCATCAAGCCGCTGTATCCGTTCAAGCGGCAAGGTGCTTTCGGTCCTGCGCTGGGTTCCAACCCATTGACCGAGGCGATAGGTTCCTTCAACATGCGTTGGAGAAACCCGACAGTGATGTTCCCTTGCCTTGAATTGCTGTAATTCTAAAAATCCCTCCTCCCAAGCAGCTGCCATCGGATCCCACTCGAAACTCAATGCTTCAAGACTCTGCCTCCGTTCAACCGACATGCTATATTGTTGCTGACGTTGCTCGCTCACCCACGAACCAAGTCTGTAAGTCCCTTCGCAATGCTTGACCGGAACAAGGCAGTGGCGTTCTCTCGCCACATAACGTTGAAGCACGCCAAACCATTCATCCCAACTGACGCCGATACGATCCCCAATTTCGACCGCGATGCTTGCTGACAGCCGGTTTAGTTCTACCAGCGGGCCGACTACTTGCACCTGTTCATTCAATCGTCTTGGGTCAAACGGTTCGCCTCGTCCTTTCCGCTCTTTGATTTCGCGGATGATTTCCACCAACTCTTCGTCATGCTCCTGAAGCGCGTTAAGCACGTCGGCCACCACCTCAAACTCCTCACCACGCACCGCTTCCTCAAGGCTGTCCCGTTCGTCCATGCCCGCAAACAGTGGTACCACGACGTAGCCTACGGCCTTGGTGGTCACGCCCCGTGGCTTGCGCATGGCCCGGCCCACCGCCTGCGCGATGTCCACGCGGCTCTGCTTGGGATCAATGAACGCCACCATATCCACCGCCGGAATGTCCACGCCCTCGGTCAGGCAGCTCGCGTTGGTAAGAATGGACTTCGGCGCGTCCGCAAAGGCACGCATGATGTTACTGCGCACCAAACTACGTTGCGACCCGTTGACATGACGCACATCGTAGCCGTCCAACTGGAAAGCAATGCCACGCGGGCCAGGTGCGGCAAACTCATCCGCCATTTTGACGCGACTGTGGAACGTGATGATCTTGCTGGCTTTGACTTTCTCCACCGCCTGTTTCAGTGCGATCAGGTTAGCCACCCAGCGGGCGGAGATTTCGTCCCCCTGCAAAAGCGTAATGCCGTGCCTGCGGGCAAAATCGCTGACCATCTGTTTGTTGATGAGCGAAATGATGACTTTGTAGCGGCAGATGATTCCCTTCTGCGCGGCAGCGGCAAAGGAAAGGGTGTAGGCACGCGGGCCATAAACGGCCACATCGTCCATGGACTGAACTTTGAACTCGCCGTCCTTGTCCCGGTGGCGGATGTCGAAATGGCGCGGCGTGGCGGTGAGGAACAGGCGCTTGCGGATGGGAAGATTCTTGTCTTCAAGGGCAAAGCCAAAGTTGCGGCCTTCGCGTCCGGCGGTCTTGTGCGCTTCATCGAACACCGCAAAATCAAACGCCTCGCCCGGCTGCATCGCCGCGCCCACCACGGACGCGGATTGGTAGGTGGAGAAAACCAGCTTCACGCCGGCAAAGGGCGCGTCCAGAAAACGCCGCACGCTCGCGGCGTCGGTGGTGACTTGGAAGTCGAGGTCGGATTGCGTGGTGGTGAGCGCGTCCAGGCCTTCCTTCACGGTCGGGTCGGAGCAGACGCAGAGGTAGGCCAGCTTGGGCAGCTTGGTTTCGCGTAGCCATTCGTGGAGGGTCTGGCGCAGCAAAGCGAGCGACGGCACCAGGACGAGAATGAGTGGCGCGGACATTCCTGTCTGCGGGTTGACCGGGCTTTCCGGCCTGGTGTCCGGACTGGCGACTGGATAGTCGCCAGGACCCGCAAGCTGGGAAGCTTGCGCCACAGCCTCGGCAATCCACAGCGCCAAGAGCGTTTTGCCCGTGCCGCAAGCCATGATGGCGGAAACGCGGTCGTGCGTTTGCAGCGCGGGAAGCAAAACGTCCAGTCCTTCGGCCTGATGCGGTTGCGGGGTTTTCTTCGGCGCGGTGTAAGCGGCCTCCGCCAGCCACGCTTCGATGGCGCGGAGGTCTTCGCCTTCCAGCCGATCCAAGTCCGCGCCCCGGATGCAGAAGAAGCCCTGACGGTCATTGAGGACGGCGGGGAGTTCGTCGCAGTTGGTGAGCACCACGCGGCTGTGGATGCGCGGGCTGTCGGCCAAGCCGATGAAGGTGGAAAGCTCGCGCCACGTCAGCGCCGGGCGTCCGGCGCGGAACTTGACCTGATAGGCGTCGAACTGGCCGAGCAGGGTTTGAAGCACGCCATCCACACCCTGGTCCTGCTGGGTGAGGCCAAGATTTTTGAGAACGTCGAGCGGCATCGAGCCATGCGGCCAGACGTGCGCGGCATCGTGCTTGCGCTGCGTGGCGAGGTAGGCTTCGGCAAAAACCTCAAACGCATCGCCGCGAGCTTTTTCCTCCGACAGCGCGGCGATGCGCGTTTCGAGTTCGGCAAAGGTTTTCAAGCCCGCGAACAAACCGGCTCGCTGGAGGACCCGCGCTTTCGGATGCAGCGGCTTCGACATGGCAGGATCCTATCGCATCAGCGGGCGGTTTGGGAAGTCGCGGCTGGTTCAGTGATTGAAACTTTCCCGTAGTGCGTTGGTTAAGCTGCGCCGGCGAAAACTCAAGGTTCCGCTGGGAGCCAGCAGAGGTGGCGGCTTCTTCGACTGACAGCCGGTAGG
>CAIKLQ010000111.1 GCA_903828255.1 uncultured Verrucomicrobiota bacterium | reverse complement strand
GCATTGCCGGGGCGATGGGTGACGACGCGCGGTTCATCGCCTACCAGCTCTCGACGCAGCTCTGCGACGAAGACCACCTGTTCGAGCTGGCGGAAAAATCGTTCTGCGCGCTCAACGTTCCGCCCCTCAACATCATGGAATTCCGCCTGGCCACGGTGCCCGGGTAGCCCGGGATCCCGCCCATTGGGGCGCATGTCGCCGCCGAAAAATCTGGAGGGCGCTGCTCCGTCAGCGCCGACTTGTCCGATCCGGAATATGGGACGGCACGGAGGCCATCCCTCCAGGGAACCAAAGGGGGAATGGGCGTCTCGTCCAATACTGTCAGTTTAGATTGACAAACCGTCGAAGTCGTGTATTTTGGGGTGCATGGCCAGGCACGCGAAAAACATCTCCCAAGGAAACGCCGCGACCGAACATCTTGGCGTGGGGGTTCTCTCCCTGTGTTTTCCCCTTCAAAAGGTGCAGTCTATCGTCGCCGCATGCGGCAAAGCGGACAAGCGGGTGCGCGACTTGCCTGCGGCACTCGTCGTGTATTATGTGATTGCCCTGAGCTTATTTCCAGGGGTGGCTTACCAGAGTGTGCTGCGGTGGTTGATCGGAGGCTTGCAGTGGCTCGGCAACCATCGCTTGAGGATTGCCTGCCGCGAGTCCTTGAGCGATGCGCGACAACGCTTGGGGGAACTTCCCATGCAGCGTCTGCACGAGGAAATGGCGCGACCCATGTCGGAAAAATCCCTGAAGGGAAGTTACTTTAAAGACATGCTGTTGGTGGCCTTCGACGGCAGCACCCTGGCCTTGCAGGACACGCCGACCAACAGCAAGGAGTTCGGACGTTCGTCCAACCAAAACGGGGAGGGAGCCTGGCCGCTGGCTCGTTTTGTCGCACTGGCGGAATGCGGCACTCACCTCGTTTTCGCCTCGAAGCTCGGTGCCTACAAGGACTCGGAAATCCACCTCGCCAAATCCCTGACCCCGAGCCTTCACGCCGGGATGCTTTGCATGGCGGACCGCCTTTTTCCCGGCTATGCACTGTGGAAGCAATTCGCCAAGACCGGGGCGCACTTGCTGTGGCGGGCAAAAACCTCCGTGCCTTTGCGAAAAACCAAGGTTCTCTCCGACGGTTCATACCTCGCGCAATGGTTGCCCGAAGAAGAGAGGAGCAAAGGCAACAAGCCCGTAATCGTTCGCGTGATCGAATACAGGATCAAAGACCCTGGTAGCGCTGATACGCCCATGGTTTATCGGCTCATCACCACGATCCTGGATCCCCTGGTGGCTTCGGCCAAAGAACTTGCTGGGCTCTATCCGCAGCGATGGGAGATAGAGATCACGATCAAAGAAAGTAAAACCATCCTGCGCAAGGGCAAAATCACCCTGCGCAGCAAGATGCCCGAACTGGTGAGGCAAGAGTTCTGGGGAATGCTCTTGGCCCACTATCTGGTGAGAAAAATGATGGCCCAAGCCGCTTTGGACAAAGGGGGCGATCCGGATGAACTCAGCTACGAAGCGAGCGTTGAAATCATCAAATCCACACAAACAGGCCCTGTCCTGTTAATTTCCCCCTGAAGAAAGAGCCGAGGCGTTCGCCTTGATGCGCAGACACCTCGGAGAAACCAAAGCCGGGAGCAGTCGAGGACTGAGCAGGCAACGAAGCATCAAGCAAAAGCCGAGGCCGAAATTTCCAGTGCGCAGGCGTGGAATCAAGCCGCCGTCCAGAATTAGACAGCCCACCGTTATGATTGTCTAAACTGACAGTATTGGGCGGGACGCCCATACCTCCTGTATTGCCATTTGGCAGCTTATCGTCTGTTTTTTTCCAAGAGACGGTCTTATCCGATCGCGCGAGCGATCTGCCACTCGTTGAGGAGGATGTGCGGTTGGCCGGGGTAGGAGGGCAGGAGAAAGAACGCAAACGGCTTGTCGCCCGGCTGCCAGCCGATCACGTCGCGGTCCTTGTCGGAAAACGAGAAATACGTCGCGGGCTGGGCGGGCGAGATCGTCTTCTTGGGCACCTTGGAGGTTTTGGCCTGGG
>CAIKLQ010000110.1 GCA_903828255.1 uncultured Verrucomicrobiota bacterium | reverse complement strand
TCAGGAATCGTCAAGGACAACGGATCCCCGAACACCGTGGCGGCTTCCTCGAAAGTCGCGCCGTGCTTCGTCAGATTGGATTTGGCCTTGCTCTCGTCCCACTCAAAACCCAAAGGCATGGGCGGATGAGATTCATTGCTCCGGGCAGAGTCAACCCTGGCGTTGACTTAAGGCGGTGGTGAACGCGCTGGCACCTCGCGCCCGCTTGTCACGCCGGAATCCGACTTGTCCCGCCGTAATTCGATGAAGGCGGATGCAGGCGGAGGTCCATACGCGCCGCCTGGTCCGGGAACGCGCCGTTCGGCGCTGCGAGTATTGTCGGTTTCACGAGGAAGACCTTCCGCTCTGGCCCTTCCACCTCGACCACGTCGTCGCCGCGCAACACGCCGGCACGGACGACCCGGCGAATCTCGCTTGGGCTTGTCAGCGCTGCAATCTCTGCAAGGGAACGAACCTTAGTGCCATTGACCCGGACTCGGCACAAGTGGTGCGCCTCTTCGATCCTCGCTCCGACCGCTGGGAGGAACATTTCGGAATGGAGAAAGACCGCATCGCCGGCTTGACTCCAGTGGGTCGGGCCACGACCTGGCTGCTCCAAATGAACAGTGCGGCGCGCATGGAACTGAGGACTGAACTCCTGGCCTTGGGGCGGTGGCCGGCGGAGAAAGTCTAGCCCGCTGCTGAGGTCGGGAGGGACTGCCCAAGCCGGTAGCTTCACCGACAACGCCGAAGCGGGTTTTACGCTTCCCGTGCTTTGCACCCCGGATGAACTGGCTGGAGAACTTTATGAGTAACACGACCTTCGAACTGAAACCGCACCAAAGCACCGACTTGGTGCTACGGGAAATCTGGCGCACCAAGGACAGGCTTTCGGCCGCTTACGGCCACGATGTGGATCGCCTTTTTGCCGACGCCCGGCAACGGCAAAAACTTTCCGGACACCCCGTCGTAAATCTCCAAAGCAAACGCCGCAAGACGCGATGAGGTCGCCGCCGGTCGTGTCACCGACAACGCCGAAGCCAACGAACTGCTCCGCCGCACCTACCGGGCGGGCTGGACGCTGAATGGTTGAGGGCGACCGTTTGTGAACTTAAGTTGCCGAATCGCTCCGCGAGACGGTCGAGGATCTACTCCAATTCTGTGCGGGTCCGTCCACCGAGCTTGCGGTCCAGTTTCACGCTGGCAAACGTGGCGATTCGCTGAACGTTGAACGCGGTTTCCTCATCGGGGTAGGGTTTTGGAACCGGATTTTCCCAGCGGCTGCCGCGAACTGCGGTGGTGTAGGCCGAAACTGTGTAGGTGTCTAGGTCATCGCCGTGCGATTCCGGCGTCTGAAGTGGACAGGAGGTCGTCATGCTTGCCAGCCTGGTGAAACCCACTAACCTGCCGACATGAAAATGAATTCCTTGGTATGGTTACTCCTGCTGCTAAATGTAATCGCCGAGCAAGTCGCATTGCCGGTTTCCGTTTCAAGCTTAAGAATCACGAACGCTTTCTCCGGTTGTTTTGATGATCTCCTTGTTGATCTCGATGCTGGTGTTACAAACAAGACATCTCGGGACGAGCCTTTTGAACTGTCGAAGATCAGTGCCGAGAATGGCGACATAATCGCCCAGTATCGCGTAGCGCACTGTTACGAGTTTGGGTTTGGGACCAGCCAGGACATTGAGGCGGCGGTCAAATGGTACCTTAAGGTCGCAAAACAGGCGGATAAAAAGGACTCCAAGAAACTGGACTCGTACTTTACTTTTGCCGAGCGGCATCTCGCGGTGTGTTATGATAGGGCAGGAAAATACACCGAAGCTGCAAAATGGTATCTCAAAGCAGCCGAACGAGGTGATGCAATAGCGCAAAATAACCTTGCTGCAATTTATCGCGATGGATTGGGGCATTATCACGATGGATTGGGTGTCATCGACAAATCTGTCTATCGATCCTACCCGAAGGCAGTTCACTGGTTTCAAAAGGGGGCAAACCAAGAACTGTGGGAAGCTCAGTTCAATTTGAGTTGGTGTTTTGCCAGAGGCGAAGGTGTTCCTCAAGACTTTGTCGAGGCTTACAAGTGGGCCAGCTTGGCGGCGACTGAAGGAAATACCAACGCAGTTTATTTGCGTGGGCTTTTGCGACAAGACATGACACCAGAACAAGTTGCCGAAGGGCAATTGTTGTCTCGCGACTTCAAGGCTGGTAAGGCAAAGCGGTCAGGTGCGTCCGCTTCGCATAAGGAGGTTCCCGAATCTCAGCCGTCTGCCAGTGGCACGGGAGTTTTTATTTCGGATGACGGATTTCTGATCACGAATGAGCATGTGGTCAGGGACGCCGCGCAGGTTCGTCTGGTCACAAGCACGGGTTTGATTTCCGCCAAAGTGGTGAAGGTGGATGCGGCCAATGATCTGGCGTTGTTGAAGGCGGAGGGGAAGTTTTCCTCGTTGCCGGTGGCGACGAGTCGCGGGGTGAAATTGGGCGGCACGGTGGCCACGGTGGGTTTTCCCAACATCGGCTTGCAAGGGTTCGCGCCCAAGCTGGCCAAGGGCGAGATCGCGTCGCTCTCCGGCGCGGGGGATGACGCGCGGTATTTCCAGATCAGCGTGCCGGTGCAGCCGGGCAATTCGGGCGGGGCGTTGGTGGACGAGCGGGGCAACGTGGTGGGGG
>CAIKLQ010000109.1 GCA_903828255.1 uncultured Verrucomicrobiota bacterium | reverse complement strand
GGCTGGCGGACGGCACGTATCAAAGGCCCGTGTGCTCGCTCGTCTGCAACTTCCCGCCGCCGACCGCCGAGAAGCCCTCGCTGCTCACGCATTCGGACGTGGAAACCATGTTCCACGAATTTGGCCACGCGATGCACGGCGTGCTGACGCGCACGAAGTTCGCGCGCTTCGCCGGATCCAGCGTGCCGGGGGATTTTGTGGAAGCGCCGTCGCAAATGCTCGAAGCGTGGATTTGGGACAAGAAGGTGCTCGACAGTTTCGCCGCGGACTATCGCGACCCGAGCCAGAAAATCCCGCCGGAGATTCTCGGCAAACTCAAGGAATCCAAATACGGCATCTACGGGAATCACTATCGCCGGCAGCTTTCGTTCGGCTTGATGGACCTCACGCTGCACACGCAAATCACCGAAGCGAACATTGCCGACGCGATCCCGCTGGCGAACCAGACGCTTGGCGAGACCTTCATGCCCGTGCCCGAGGGGACGGCGATGATTGCCTACTTCGGCCATTTTGCCGGGTACGACGCGGGCTATTACGGCTACGCCTGGGCGGACGCCATCGCGGCGGACATGGCCACGGTGTTCCAAAATGCGCCTGATGGATTCCTTGATGTGAACGCCGGCCGGCGGCTGCGCGAGGAGATTTACGCCGTGGGCAATTCGCGCGACGCGAACGAATCCATCGAAAAATTCCTCGGCCGCAAGCGTGCCATCGAGCCGTTCCTG
Source organism: uncultured Verrucomicrobiota bacterium (assembly GCA_903828255.1). Taxonomy (GTDB): domain Bacteria; phylum Verrucomicrobiota; class Verrucomicrobiia; order Limisphaerales; family JADLHS01; genus CAIKLQ01. The sequence continues at coordinate 21,433 of CAIKLQ010000109.1, read as the reverse complement.
AAGAAGATCGGGGTGAATTGACCGTCGCGCGCTTCTGGCGGAGTGGCGGCCGCCGATCAACCAATCAACGAAAAAACGGGTTGCACAGGTTTCGGCCGTTCGATTTTTTCATTCTTCATCTTGCATTGTTCCGCATCTGCCGGTGAACGAAGAAATAGTAGAGCGCGCCGAGGGCCAGCATGAGACCGCCGCCCCAGAGCGAGAGCGTGTGCGTCATATTCTGGGTTTTCTGCAAATCCTCGCCCATGCTCACCCCCACCCAGCAGAGCACCGCGCACCAGACCGCCGATCCGAGCACCGTGAAAATGGAAAACTTCCAATAGTCCATCCGCACGATGCCCGCCGGAATGCCGATGAGATGCCGCACGACGGGCAGCAGCCGCGAAATGAAAATGCCCATCGCCCCGTAATGCGCCGCCCAGCGTTCCGCGCCCTCGACCTTCTCCGGCGAGATTAGAAAATACTTCCCATACCGCAGCACCAACGGCCGGCCCGCCCAGCGCGCCGCCCAATACATGATCGTCGCGCCCACCCACGAACCAATCGTGCCGGCAAGTACGATGCCCCACAGCGTCAGGCCGCCCTTCGTATGCGCGAGATGGGCGGCGGGCGGGATGACCAGTTCGCTCGGGATCGGCAACACCGTGCTCTCGATGGCCATCAAGAGGCCCACGAGCCCGTAGCCGCCGGTTTCGAGCGAGCGGAGATACCAGTCAAGCAACGGCTTCAAGAGTTCTTTCATGCGGGCGGGGTTATAGCGGAACGCGGAGCGCGGCGCAAAGCCCATCGTCTGAGGGGCGTGATTGGAAGTGGCCGTCACTTTATGGGGTTTTAATCTTACTCACTCTTTTTCTTAATCTGCAGGCGGCGAAGCTCAAGATTGAGAAGGAGATTAAGGCTATGACGCCCGGTGGACCGCCACTAGCCCTCGCACCCCGGTGGTTAGCGAGCGTTGACAATGTCGGCAACTGGGCTTGTTTCGCCGGGTTGACCGAGCCTTGAAAACCGGTTGCCCAACGCCGACTTCGTCATCGCGTCTGCTTCATCCGCCATCAGGTTTGCGGCGCGGCGAACGGAATCCGCACGCCTTCAATCTCCCGGTAAATCGCATTGCGAATGGCGTCGGCGTAATCCACGCCGCTGCCGCTCTTCGTCAGGTCCACCAAGATCTCGTCGGCCACATGCCCGACGCCAAACTCCGCGGCCTCTCCGGGTTTGATTTCGCGAACGGCTGTCGGGCAGGGGCATCAAGGCCCGGATAACACGGCTTTCATTGTCCGAACCGGTTTCGATGAGGAGGGCCGCGGGCGCTCCCCCCCCTCGCTACCTCAGAGCTCCGTTTCACCTTGCGAACACCGACAAACGAAAACGGCGACCCGTTGCCGGGCCGCCGTTCGTGAAGATTTTTCGACCGCGCCTAAATGCCTTTTGCGATCATCAGCTTGACCAAGTCGCCCACGCGGCAACTGTAACCCCACTCGTTGTCATACCAACTCACGAGCTTGAAGAACTTGCTGTTCAGTTCGATGCCCGAGCCGGCGTCGAAGATGGAGGACAGTTCGCAATGGATGAAATCCGAGCTGACGACTTCATCGCTGGTCCAGCCGAGGATGCCTTTGAGATAGGTTTCGCTGGCGCGCTTCATCGCGGCGCTGATCTCGGCATAGCTGGTTTCCTTCACGGTCTTCACCGTGAGATCCACGACGGAGACGGTCGGCGTGGGCACGCGGAAAGCCATGCCGGTGAGCTTGCCTTTGACTTCGGGGATCACCAGGCCAACGGCTTTCGCCGCGCCGGTGGAGGACGGAATCAAGTTCTGCGCGGCAGTGCGGCCACCCTTCCAATCCTTCTTGCTCGGGCCGTCCACAGTTTTCTGCGTGGCGGTGTAGCTGTGGACAGTGGTCATCAAACCCTCGTCAATGCCGAAGCCTTCCTTGAGCAACACATGCACGACCGGCGCGAGGCAGTTCGTGGTGCAGGAGGCGTTGGAAACAATGTGATGCTTGGCCGCGTCGTATTTGTCGCCGTTCACGCCCATGACGACCATGAGGCAATCGCCCTTGGCCGGTGCAGTGATGATGACCTTTTTCGCGCCGGCGGTGATATGACCCTGCGCCTTATCGACCTCGGTGAACAAGCCGGTGGATTCGATGACGAGGTCCACGCCCAGCGCCTGCCACGGCAACTCCGCCGGGGATTTGGCGCTGACGACCTTGATGTCCTTGCCGTTGACGACGAGCACGTCATCCTCGGCCTTGTCGGCGGCGGATTTCTTCGAGCTGACTTCGCCTTTGAAGCGACCCTGAATGGAGTCGTATTTGAGGAGATAAGCCAAATTGTCCGCTGGTACGATGTCGCCCACAGCGACCACTTCGATGTCCTTGCCGACCAAGCCTTGTTCGACCAGCGCGCGGAAGACCAAGCGTCCGATGCGGCCGAACCCGTTAATTGCAACTTTCACTGCCATAATTTTTGATTTTGTTTTAGTCCGACTGGGTAAAATTCCAGGCCCGCATAAGGTAGCGAAGTTGTTTTTCGGGTCAATGAAGAATTGAACCCCATGAAGAAGGTATATGGCGCGAAACGTCTGCCAAAAGACTGGCCCCAACTCGTTTTCTGTGACCTGTCCGGGCCGACCAACGGACACGGGTTCTTGGTCTATGAAGACATGCGGGACAAGTTGCTGGTGCGCGGTGTGCCCGCCGGGGAGATGGCCTTCATCCAAGATCCCGACCGCGATGCCGTCAAGTTACAACTCTTCCGTGCGGTGCGCGCCGGCCGGGTGCGAATTCTTTTCGGCAGCACGCCACCGATGGGCCCGGGCGCGAATGGGCAACAGCGGTTGGTTGCCCTCCATCATCTCGATGCCCCGTGGCGAGGCCACAGGTGGCGCGAGGGAAGAGGCTTGCGGTGCTTTGTCCCTGGGCGGGCCGGGGAACGAAGGCGAGCGGGGTTTCACGGCCCGCTCAGGGACAAAGCGCCGAGAGCGCGCCGAAAACAAACCGACTTGGAAGAGGAGCTAAATGACACGCAAGAGAACATATAAGGGTTGCGGGGAACGAGCTACCCAAGGGCTGGAGGTCGCAATCCCTTTGACTGATGGGGGATTGAGTCGCGGCTCAAGCCAGCACGGCTTTGACGTCCCCGCTGAAACACGCCCACCGCGCCCGCGTCCAACTCCAGGCCGAATACGCCCAACCCTTTCGTGAACTGCCGGCGGTGGGCTAAGAACATGTGATCACCCAAACCGACGACCCGATGATCTGCACGGTCCCACCGGGCCCACGGAAGGAGAAACGCCCCCGCGAATGGAAAGAAATGCGCCTGGGGCCGCGCAAGCCAAAGACAGCGTCACGACCCTGCACGGGGCCACCTTTGGCAGCGTGGCAGAAACGGGCTGCCGTTGGGGTCACCCACCACGCCCGGGCACTTCCAAAATGGTTGTATCAGTTCAGGGGGATTCCTGCGATAATCTTGGCTGGTTTCCAAGCATGAACATTTCATCCGCCATTTTTGACCGCAGCGCACCGGACCTGGATTCGTGTCCGGATGAGTCGTTGCCGGAATTCGCTTTCATCGGTCGCTCGAACGTCGGCAAGTCGTCGTTACTGAACCTGCTCGCGGGCAAGGATAACTTGGCCCGCGTCTCGCCTGTGCCGGGTTTCACCAAGCTCATCAACATCTTCACGATGAACCAGACGTGGCGGCTCGTGGATTTGCCGGGCTATGGCTTCGCCCAGGTGGCGAGGGAGAACCGGACGCTATTCAACCGGGCGGTGAATGATTATCTGAAACATCGCCCGAATCTCTGCTGCGTCTTCGCGTTGCTCGATTCCGGGCTGTTGCCGCAAGCGATTGATCTGGATTTCGTGGAATGGCTCACCCGAAATTCCGTTCCCTTCGTGATCGTTTTCACCAAGACCGACCGGGGAACGCCCGAGGCGGTGGCGGCGAATATCGCGGCGTTCACGGCGCGCATTGCCGGGTGGTTCGAGAAGTTGCCGGAGATTTTCCAGTGTTCCTCTACCACGGGACAGGGCCGCAGCGATCTGCTCGGAGTCATTGGCGCAACCTTGGACGCCGGCCCGGCGGAAGAACCGGAACCAACGCCGCCGACCGCGCCCCTCCCGCCGGAAGTTCAGCCGCCATTCAGTCTGCGAGTGCGTTCCGGAAGTGAGCAGGAGAAAAACGCGCGCGGCAAACGACGGCTCAAAAGCGCCCGCCCTTGGTGAGAGGCTGGCGCGCGGCGGGCGCAAATTGAGAGGCCCAACGCCGAGCGAACCTTTTTCATTCGCCACGCCCGGGGCGTTGGTCTTACCCTTTTCCCAACATGCCCCTGCAAACCGAATCCTTGCCCCGGCCAACTCTTAGGCCGTGGGATCACTTGATTGCGGATGGGGTGGTCTGGGTCGTCCTAGTCTTACTGTTGACTGCCTTCCGGGGCCTTCTGTTCGGGGTCTTTCGGGTGCAATTGTCGCCGGAGAGCGGGTTGCCGGCGATTGGGCGTTGTTTTGGCACTGGGATTCCCTTCGACATTCAAATGGCCACCTATGCCGTAATGCCGTCCTTGTTGATGACCCTGGCGGCCTTTGGCACCTCCCTTGGCGCCTGGCATCTAAGGGTTCGCACGGCAACCCTGGTTTTCAGCCTGACCGCTTGCGCTTTTGCCTTTGTGGCGGACCTCGCCTATTTCGCTGAATATCAGGACCAGTTTGACCATTGGATCTTTGGGCTGATTTATGATGATCGGCGTGCCATTTTCCAAACGATTTGGAAAGGCTATCCAGTGCTGTGGCTCGCGTTGGGGATGCTGGTCGCGATCACGGTGGGAGTCTGGAGCGTCGGTAGATTATGCCAGGCAGTCAGTTCGCGGATCAACTTCCCGGCGCGTTTTTCTTCAGGAGTTTTCCAGGGGCTGATTCCCATATTGATTGTGGGTTTCCTGGTGATTGGCGCCCGGGGATCATTGGGGCGACGTCCCATGCAGTTGCATGACGCCGCGACCACGGGTGATGTGTTTTTGAACAAGCTGGTAATGAACCCATTCGTGGCCCTGAAATATGCCATCATGCAACATCGCCAACTGCAAACCGGCTCGGGGCTGGAGAGTTTTATTCCCGACCGGGACATTTCCCGGGCGGTTCGAGCCTTGTTCCCGCAAAAAACCAACGCGATCACGCTGGACGATTATTTGATCCGCATGGCCCCAGGGTGCCGCACCAAACCCAAGCACATATTTCTCATCGTGATGGAAAGCTACGACGCCTGGCCGATGGAGCCGCAGTTCGCGGAGTTGGGGCTGACAAAGAACCTTGAACGGATGGGGAAGGAAGGGATTCAAGCCACCGCTTTCGTTTCCGCCGCGGGTGGGACCATGCCTAGTTTGACCACCATCATCACCGGGCTGCCATTCACTGACGTGAACGCGAATTATCAGGCTTCCATTCGGCAGGGGCTTCCCACGTCCATTGCCCCAATCTTCAAGCGGCTGGGCTATCGCCCTCGCTTCTTTTACGGCGGCTATCTAAGTTGGCAAAGGCTCGGCGAGTTTTGCCAGGAACAGGGCTTTGAGGAAGTGTTTGGGGGCGACCAGATGAGCCGGCAACTGAGCGGCAATGAATGGGGCGTGGATGACGATGTGCTGTTCCGCTTTATCCTCGAGCGCACGGGAGCCGAACCCACCTTCGACATGATCATGACCACCTCCTACCATCCGCCCTATTCCATTGACTTGAAATCCAAGGGCTTTTCCGAGGAGTCGTTGGCCCAGACCCCTATCGGTCGGAGACTGAGTCCCGACCAACTGCGAATCTACGGACACCTCTGGTATGCGGACCATGTGCTGGGAGTTTTTGCGGAAGCCTGCGAGCAGCGACTGGAAAAGCCCCTGCTAGCCGTGACCGGCGATCACTACTCCCGCCGCTACCCGCCCGGATTGCGCCCCTCACTCTTTGAACTCACCGCAGTTCCTTTCGTGCTCTCTGGCCGGGAGGTGTTAGCGCATTGCCGCCGGCCCGCTATCGTGGCCGGTAGCCACCTGGATATACTTCCAACCCTGGTCAGCCTCGCCGCCCCACCCGACTTTTCCTATCCTAGCTCCGGTCGGGATTTGCTGGATCTCACGCAACCGCAAGTTGGCTTTGGGACGCGCACGGTGGTGGGCACAAATTTTATTTTCGCCATCGGCGGCACTGCAACCGCAGAAGATTTGCAGGGGCAACCTCTCCAATCACGTCTGCCGACAGACTCCCTAAGACTGAAATACAACCAATTGCACGCCTTGGGCTGGTGGCGCGTGATGCGCGGAGATTCGCTTCCGACCAATTCTTCAACTCTGGCCACCCGCGCCCCAGCGCCCGCGTCGAAATGAACCCGGGCTACCATCGCCGCTCCGTGCGCGCGTCCCAATTGGAAAAAATTAAACGCCGCGCTCTGTTCCGCCACCCGCACTCGTGCCGGCGTGGGTAGTAGTCAGGTGAGGCAAGATTCGGCTTTGTCCGACGGTAGCGGAGGGCGTGGCCCCCGGCCGAGTTTGTTTGCTTGGTTTCCTGCCGCGCTTCCTGTTCCATTTCCGCCAGATGTCCATAGACGATACGAATTCATTGATCGAACAACGCAAGACCAAACTCGCCGCCTTGCGCACGAAGGGGATTGACCCATTTACGAACAAGTTCACGCCCGGTGAAGCTTGTGCCGCCGCTCGCGCCAACTACGTCGAGGGCCGCGAGGTGGCGCTTGCAGGCCGCATCACCGCGCATCGCGACATGGGCAAATCCATGTTCATTGACCTCCGCGACCAGAGCGGGCGCATCCAGGTCTATGCGCAGAAGAATATCCTCGGCGACGAACAATGGAGTCTCTTCACGCACCTCGATCTCGCGGATTTCATCGGGGTGCGGGGGACGCTGTTCACCACGCGGACCGGCGAGATTTCGGTGAAGCTCGCCAGCTTCGTCATCCTCGCCAAGGCGCTGCGGCCGCCGCCGGCTAAGTGGCACGGGCTGGAGGACACGGAGATTCGGTATCGCCAGCGGTACCTCGATCTCATCGGCAATCCCGAGGTCAAGGAGGTTTTCCTCAAGCGCAGCGCCATCGTGCATGAGATTCGCGCGTTCTTTCACAGTCGCGGCTACGTGGAAGTGGAGACGCCCGCAATGCAGGCGATTCCCGGCGGCGCGGCGGCGCAACCGTTTAAGACGTTTCACAACGCCCTCGGTTGCGAATTTTATCTGCGCATCGCGCTGGAGCTTTACCACAAGCGGCTGCTCGTGGGCGGCATTGATAAGCTGTTCGAGATCGGGAAGAACTTCCGCAACGAAGGCCTCTCGCGCCGGCACAATCCCGAATTCACGATGCTCGAAGCGTATCAGGCGTTCGGCGATTACGAGACGATGATGGAGACGGTGCAAGCGCTGATCTGCCACGTCGCGCAGAAAGTTTTGGGCACGCTGGTCATCGAACATAATCAGGAGGGCGTGCGGGCGGCGATTCAACAGGCGCTGCGGGAACTGGACCACGTTTCCCACAGCATGAAAGGGACGGTGCAGCAAACCGCTGGCGGGGGAGCCGCCGCTGCGTTTGCGAAGGATGTCGAGGTCACGCGCTCGGGGTTGGGGGCGACGCTGCAACAACTGGGAACGGCGCCTTGCTCCGAGGTGGCAAAATCGGCGGTCGGCGCAATTCTGGTTGCGATTGGGGCCCTCGCGTTGCACAAGGTTCAACTGTCCGACGGCAACAAACCGCTGGAGGAATCCCTGGCTTCCGCCGCCGCCCGCTTTGACGCGGTGGTGCGGACGCTGGAGAAGCTCTCCACCGCAAAAGTCATTGACCTCACGCCCAACTGGCGGCGCGCGAAATACAAGGATTTGATCCGCGAAAAGGCCGGCGCGGATTGGTTCGCCATTTCTTCCCCCGAACGTCGCCAGCGCGCGCACGATCTCGGCGCGGAGATCGGCAAGGAATACGAAGACTTTGAAGTCACGGGCGCGGTGTTTGAAAAGTTGATCGAGCCGACGCTCATCCAGCCCACGTTCGTCACGCATCTGCCGAAGGAACTCGTGCCGCTGGCCAAACTGTCGCCCGACGACCCGACGACCGTCGAGGTCTTCGAGTGCTGCATCAACGGCCAGGAGATTTCCCCCGGCTACACCGAGCAGAATGATCCTCTCGCGCAACGCGCCACGCTGGAACATCAAGCTGGCGGCGAGCAACAGAAGCTGGACGAGGATTTCCTCGTCGCGCTCGAACACGGCATGCCCCCTGCCGGCGGCATCGGCATCGGCATTGACCGGCTGTGCATGATGCTCCTCGGTCAGGAAAGCATCCGGGATGTGATTTTATTTCCGCAGTTGAAGCCCAAATAAGAAAACGCATGAAAATAGCGAAATTGAAAAAGGTTGAGTTGCGCGAAGTGTGGGCACATGAGGCTCACGAGTTCACGAAGTGGCTGGCTGAACCGGAGAATTTGGAACTGTTAAGCGACGAAATCGGAATCGGAATTGAGCTCGTTCAGATTGAAGCCAATGTCGGGCGTTACAATGTGGATATTCTCGCACGAGAAGAAAACACCTCAAAGAAGATCATCATCGAGAACCAGCTTGAAACAACCAACCACAGTCATTTGGGGCAGCTAATCACTTACGCGGCGGGCCTCGAAGCTGAATACATCATTTGGCTAGTGCGCGAGGCTCGTGAAGAACACCAGCAAGCTGTTGATTGGCTGAACGAACACACTGACGACAAGTTGAATTTTTTCTTGGTTGAGGTAGAGCTTTGGCAAATTGGTGATTCTGACGCTGCTGTAAAATTTTCTGTTGTCGCGCGACCAAACGGCTGGAAGAAGACAGTCATGGAGGCTGGCGCTGACGGGGAGCAAACAGAAACAAAAACACTCCAGTTTGAGTTCTGGCAAAAGCTTCGTGAATTTGCATCACAGACTTTCCCAGAATTAAAACTCCGAACCCCGCGCGCGCAGAATTGGTATGATATTTCGATTGGTCGCTCAGACTGCCATGTATGCCTGACGTTGTTTCTGGACGAAGGCAAGGTTGGCTGCGAATTGTACATTTCAAACTCGAAAGAACTCTTCGTCAATTTTCGTCAGAAGAAAGACGGAATCGAAAAGAGCCTCGGCCTTGAAGGGAAAATTGATTGGCAGGAATTACCCGGAAGGAAAGCGAGTCGGATTCGAGCTTTTGCTCCGTTTGACTTGGATGACGAAAAGAACTGGGAAAAAGCGTTCCAGTGGCTTGGGCGGACGGCCATTCTTTTCAAAAAAGCTTTCGGAAAGAATTGGAATCAAGAAGAGCCTCCTATTTGATCGCGTTCGTCACTCTGGAAGGTGGCATGCCGCCCGCCGGCGACATCGGCATTGACGGCTGCGCATGATGCTCCTCGGCTTAGGAGCAGCATCCGCGACCGATCCTTTTCCCACAGTTGAAGTCACCTCCTTGGTTTGGAATATGTCGCCGCGAGCCGGCGTCCGCGTTAACCTCTCGACGAAACCGCAGTAAGCGCGTGCGACTTACTGCGGTGGCTATGGCGAAAAAACATATAGCAATGAATGGCCCGGTAAAATCTGAGCGTTCTCGCAGTGGGAGCGGTTTATCCGGGCGGCAAAACGCCGTCCTCCTACGGCACCCCGAGCAGTCCGCTGCTACTTTTCAAACAAGCTCCTGGTGACCAATGACCGGCGCCTCCATCGCAAAACATTTCCCCGCAGTGAAGCTGTCGCTTCTGCTGCTGCTAGTCAGCCCGACCAGCGCCGTCCCCAGCCCGGTGGCCGTGAAGCAGCAATCGCTGGATGAATGGCGGCATCTTACCTCGACCAATGCCGGGTCGCCCCGGGTCTTCGTCAAGGGGAACACGGCCCACGTCTATTTTGAAACGCCCACGAACCAGGTGGGCTTCAGCGCCCACTGGAATCCGCTGCGCCTGCCGCTGACCGGCTATCGCGTTCATTCCGCGCGGCTCCGGCTGGACCCCAAGCTCTCCCGGAACTCCATGAGCGAGCATGGCTGGCATGAGGCGATCGTGATCGCCGGCGAAGAGTGGCGTCAGCTTACGACGAACCTGCTCGCCAGGTTGGCGCCCGAGCCGTCGGGACACGGATATTATTACCAGGGGTTGCTCGCTGATCGGCTGTTGTATCGGGACACGCAAGGTCAACCGCAGGCGGCCGCCGTGGGCCAACAACCTGCGGACGTTTTGGTCGAGCGCCATTTTTCGATGGACGAAACGTTGGAGCGCGTGGCCCGGCTGGTGGAAGAGCAATTGACGCAAAACCATCCGGTGGACTCGCGATTCCTGCTGCTGGCGCCCGACGCGTGGCGGTTTCCCCAACCGCTGCTGGTGGATTGCCAACAGCGGCAATGTGTCTGGTTGGCACCCGCCGCTCTTTATGACCGGACCGACCGGGGCATTTCACTGGCCGTCACGGCCCAAGGCCTCCGGGCGCTGTTCTTGGAAAGTCACGGATTGGCGCTGCTCAAGAATCCCATTTCCAGCGCGGCGCGCGCCGGCGACCTCGCAGTTGAAACGGCGGTCAAGTTGCTGCGCCTGCCATTCCCCAAGCCGGGCAGCCAACCACCGCCGCTCCGTCACGGCCCGGGCATGGACTTGGCAGAATGGGAGACTTGGCTGGATCGCTACACCGGCACGCGCCGCCAAGTGGGCGCGCTCCAGTTGCTCATTGATGGGGAAAGGTTCTTCCCCCGGCTCCAACAGGCGATCGCAGCAGCCACCAACCACATTCATGTGGAGTCGTACATTTTCGACAAGGACGATGTCGCCGTCCACGTTGCCGACGAGCTCAAACGGCGTTCCGGCGAAGTGGAAGTGCAGGTGATTTTGGATCAAATGGGCAGCCTCGCTTCGGGCACGGTGCCGCCCGCCACTCCGCTGCCGGAGAATTTCGTGGCGCCAGCTTCGATCACCTCCTATTTGCGGAACAACTCCCAGCTACAAGTGCGGCCCTTCCTCAATCCGTGGTTTTCAGCGGATCACTCGAAGGTTTTCTTGGTTGATGGCACACACGCATGGCTCGGCGGCATGAATCTCGGTCGCGAGTATCGTTACGAGTGGCACGACTTAATGGTGGAGGTAACCGGCCCGGTGGTCGCTTCGCTCGAGGTTGAATTCCTGCGCGCCTGGGCTCACGAAGGTCCCTGGGGCGATCTCGCCTATGTCGCCGCCCGGCTCCGCGGCCCCAAAAGCACCGGAGCACCGGCCGCCGATCCTGCCGCCTCAACTCTCGGTTCGCAACCCGGCGCCATCCGGCTGCTGCCCACCAAAACCGGCTGGAAGCCCTTCAGCGCGGCGGTGCAAGGCGCGCTTGGCAAAGCGCAGAACTACATCTATGTCGAGAACCCTTACCTGTGGGACAAGCGCGTGATCAGCAGTCTGGTCCGGGCGCGCAACCGGGGGGTGGACGTGCGTGTGGTCCTACCTCGCGTCAGCGACATGAAGGCCGGCGGGCGCAGCAATCTGGTGCTGGCAAATTATTTTTTAGAACACGGCGTGCGGGTCTATTTCTATCCGGGGATGACGCATGTTAAGGCCTTGCTCGCGGATGATTGGGCGTGTCTGGGCTCAGGCAACTTGAATCATCTCAGCTTGCGGCTCTGCCAGGAGCAAAACCTTGCCACCTCCGATCCGGCCTTTGCCGCGCAACTCCGATGCGCCTTGTTCGAAGAAGACTTCAGCCACTCCCATGAACTCACGAAACCCATCACGATCGGGTGGAACGATTTTCTGGCGAACTTCATGTTGGAAGGTTTCTAAAACCGAGAACGAATCCCGAACCCCGCAGCGGGTGTTGGCACGGGCGTCTCGCCTATGTGTTTCGGTTCGCACGGGCGAGACGCCCGTGCTACCACGGCGCAACGCGGGCTCTTCCCTCACCCGCTTCTAACCACGCCCGTTCGTCGGTGCGCTATTGCCCCGTCCGCACATTGGCGTTGTGCTTCCGCCGTCGTGCGCTAGGCTATGTCCACCAAACCCAACGAGTTGCCGGAGCGCATGGACCACACATCTGCCAGAGCCAAGTCATTCAAGCGTCAGGGGGTGACGATCGTCGTCCTGCTCCTGCTGGCGGCCGCTTACTTCGCCGTCATCGTTCCTCGCAAAAGCGCCTACTTCACCAACCGCTATTTCCAGACGCTGGCCGACACGGGGGATCAACTCAAAGTAGCGGTTGCCAATCTGGGTTCGGCGCTGGTCAACGCGCAGGCCATTCCGACCTCCGCGCCGGAGAAGGATTTGCCCCAGGGTTCGCTCCAGGAGGCGGTGATCAAAGCCGGCTCCAGCGCCCCGGAAAGTGTGCCGTTGACCAATCGCATCCGCGCGGCCATCAGCTTGGTCCCAAACCTGGAACTGATTTCGATCTCGGAGAAAACCGCCAGCACCAACTTGGATTTGCATTTTGAAGTGGGGTCCGGCGCGCGGGGGCCGACGCTGGAGTTTGAATATGTGCCGGCCACGGATACGGGGCCGACCACGAACAATGAATACCAGATCAAAGCCCGCAGCAATTTGGGCCGCCTCCTGCAACCCTTTGTGGCCCGCGGGGAGTTCGATGACCTGCTGCTGGTCACCACCAACGGCGAGGTCCTGTATCAACTCGGCGGCTCGCCATTGCGGCTGGCCCGACTGGAGGTGGCGGCGGACAAGTCCACCCGGACTAATCTCGCGAACTCCGCCGGCAACGACTATCTGGTGTTCACGCAGCCGGTGGTCATCAGTCTCGCGACCAAGGCGGGCGCCGAATCGCCCGGGCGCAAATGGGTTTTGTGCGGGTTGGTGGACACGGAACATTTTCGCAAGCAAACATGGGGCGTGAACTACCGAGTGCTGGAGGGATTTGCCTTCGTGGCCCTGTTATTGATCGTCAGTTGGCCGTTTCTGAATGTGTGCAGTCTGGGCCTGAAAGGCGGGCTGAAAGTATTCGAGACTTTCTTCGTTGCGTTTTCGCTGGTGTTCACCACCGCGTTGCTGACGTTCCTGACGCTGGATTCCTTTACCTACGACAACATGGACGGGCAGCTCGAAGAGCGGTCGCCACTGCTTGCCCAGCGCATCACTTCCAACTGGCAGGCCGAACTCGAGGCCATTGCGGACCAGGTCAACCAATTCAATCACGAGGTCCTTAGCCCGGGCCGCGCGGTCAATCGCAGCAACATTTTGGAGGCGGTGGAAGGGCCCAACCGGGCGGCCCGGCCGTATCCCTGGTTGCGCGGCGCATGTTGGATCGGCACCAACGGACAGCAGGCGATTAAATGGGCGGTCCAGAGCCAGCTCACGCCCATGATCAAGCTGGGCTGGCGGGAGTATTTCCGGGCCATCGCCGAAGGCCGGGCGTGGACGGCGAAAACGGGGCCGCGGACGAACGGGTTCTTCGTCGAACCACTGTTTTCCTCCAACACCGGCGAAAACTTTGCGGCCTTCTCGACCGGGCGAACCAATGATCCTGGCGTGGTGGCGGAGATGGACTTTCGCCCGCTCTCGCTCATGAATCCCGTGCTGCCCACCGGCTACGGGTTCGCGGTGATTGACGCGACCGGCAAGGTGCTGTTCCACTCCGACGAGAAGCGCAATCTGCGCGAGAATTTTTTCAATGAGTGCGAAAACCATCCCCGCCTACTCGCCGCCGTGTCCGGACGCGCGACCGTCCAATTTGACGCGAATTACTACCAGCGCCGGTGCAATTTGCGGGTCTCGCCCCTGCCCGACCTGCCGTGGTCGTTGGTGGTGTTTCACGAAGCCGCGCCGTTGCAAATCACGCATCTGGAAGTGGTGGGGGTGGCGGGCTGCTGGTTCTTGATTTACGCGGGCGCGCTGCTGCTGGGTTTTGGATTGCTCCGGTTCTTCCGCGGGCAACGGGCGGCGCGCTGGCTTTGGCCGCGCCGGGATTTGGCGGCCACGTATCGCTTGGTTGCAGCGCTCAATCTGGCACTGGTGGCGCTCGGCCTGATCGTGGCGCTGCTGAACTTCGATCCCTGGGTGACGCTGGGAATGGCGGGGTTGTTGCCGGTCACGGGCTTGGCGCTGACGCCGCTGGCGCTGCGGCGCCGCCGCTGCGCTCCGGCTTGGTCGGGCGCGTTGGCGATGGGCCTGCGCGTCCAGGCCCGCCGCTGGGTGCGCCGCGCTTGCGGGCCGCACTGGCTCCAAGGGCTGGCGGGCCTGGCGAGCTGGGACGATTACCGGTATGGCTACGTGTCCGCCTTTGGTTCGCTGCTGCTGTTGGTGGCGTTCCTGCCGACGCTGGCGTTCGTCAAGCTCGCGTCGGACACGGAAATGGAGTTGATGGTCAAGCAAGCGCAGATGCACTTGGTCGGCGACTTCGAGGCCCGGGCCCGGCGCGTGCGCGCGGAAGTCCTCGGTTTCCATGCGACGGACGCCTCGAAAAATCGCCCGCTCGCGCTGGCCAACCCGGAAGCTTTCATCCAGGACCGGTTGAACAACTCCTGGGATGTCTATGACACGTTTTTTTTCGGGAGCACGATCACGATCACGAACGCAAGGGGGGCTGCGTTTGGCCGCGCCAACTTTTCCCGGGACACGTTCCATGACTTGCTGGTTGGCCTGCGCCCGCATTTCAACGCGCTCGACGTGGAAGCCCGCGGCCTGCTGCCCGACGCGGCCAGCGACGATTCGTGGCACTGGCAGCACGTCCGATCGCGGTTGGGGTTGCGCACCGCACTGACGCTAACCAAACAATATTCCAGCCCGTCGAAATCCGCCGGCCCGACGACCGAAAACCGCGCCGAAGTCATCACGGTCCATTCTGACGTGCCGCACTGCGGACTGCCCGGACCTATCCGCGCGACGGGGCTGGGTTTGCTGCTGTGTGTCCCATTCGTCCTAGTGTATCTCGTGGCGCAAAAGATTTTGTTCCTCGGCGAGGCCGCGCCGAAACGGTTGGATCAGCGCGGGTGGCCGCGCGGAAAATACCTACTGCTCGGTCCGCCCCATTCGCATAAAGGAGCGTGGCTGACTCCGCAGTATTTCCCCATGCTCGGCAGCGATGGCCACTCGGTTCCCATCGTGATTGATTTGCGCACGCCGGAAGGCCGCGCCTGGCTGGAGGAAGCGAGCCAGGACAAGTTGTTCGAGCACACCAGCCAGCCAATCGTGGTCGAGCACTTTGAATACAACCTGACCGACCCGGAGTTCAATCGGAAGAAGTTCCGTTTCCTCCGGCTCTTCGCCGCGGACGAAAAGCGGCCCATGATCCTCGTCTCCAACGTCCATCCGTTGAGCTTCCCCATGGCCGACAGCATGGAAGCCAGCCCCGCCGTGCCGCCCGCTCTGGCGCTGGACAAGCATCAGCGCGCCGACTTGTTGAGTCCCTTCAAAAGGATATTCAAGGAGGATTCGGATGGCCATTCCTTGGCGGCGCCACCGGCGGACACGACGGCGTTCACGGCCCGGGCGCATTACCGCTCGCTGTTCGCCACTTGTTCGCCGAAGGAGCAACAAATTCTGTATCAGGTCGCGGACGAACGGCTCATCAGTTGCGGCCAGCCGGAAATCCAGACGCTGCTCGGCCGCGGCCTCCTGAAGCTGGCCCCAGATCTACGCCTGATGGATGATGGCGGACTCCGGGCTTTCGTGCTTTCACACTATCGCCCCGAACTGGACGAGGAGACGAAGGAGGAACCCTCGCTCTGGCATGATCTGAAAGGGCCGGCGGTCACCGTGCTGGTCATTCTGGCGGGGTTTTTCTTCGTCACGCAACGGGCGGTTTGGGATTACACGGTCGGATTGGTGCCAGCTTTCGTGGCCGGAGTCACGGTGCTGACGCAGATTCCCCGCGTCGTCCAAATGCTGAAGTCCAAGCCGCCGCCCGGGCCGTAGAGTGCGCCGCCGCCCGACAATTGGCTCTCAGCCTCCACCGCGGGCCGATGGCGATGTCGCCCCTTGGGTCGCCGGCCGGAGTTTGGCTGCGGCGCAAACTTCGTTTGCAAGAAACTGGGATGTACCCAAGCATCGCGCCGAATGAAAATATCGCTTACCACCCTTCACTGACCGGGCCGAACATCGCCGCCGATGATGGCCGTTGAAAGCAAACCCCGTTTGCTTGGGAGTTCCGCCAGCCCGCCGCCGCCATTGGAAAGCGGGGAGCAAATGCTAAATCACACCCGAATTGCGGGTCGGCCTCACCCAAAACTTGCGCCCACGCCGTTGCGCCCTTAAATAGAGCGGATGAATCTGCCGCAAGAACTGCCGGTGATGACCCTGCCGGAAGCCACGCTGTTTCCCCAGGCGCTGTTGCCGCTGTACATCTTCGAGCCGCGTTACCGGAAAATGCTGGCCGACGCCCTCAACTCACACCGGATGTTTTCCATAGCCATGCAGCGTCCTGATCGGAAACGCGAAGCCCCGCTGCCGGTGGCGGGCCTCGGCTTGATCCGCGTCGCGGTCGGTCATCGGGACGGCACCTCGCATTTGATCTTGCAGGGGCTGACGCGCGTGGCGTTGGAGGAGTTCGTGCAGGTCAAACCGTATCGCGTGGCGCGGGTGCGTCCGCTCGCCACGCCGCCCTGCGACACCGTCGTCGCTGATGCCTTGCTCGTGAAAGTGCGCGAACTGCTCAAGGAATGGCTGGCTTTGGGCGAACCGTTTCCGTTTCCGTTTCTGCCGAAAAACGCCAAGCCCTCGGCGCCGACGGATTTTTCCTCCCAAGCCATCCTGTCGTATCTCGAGTCGCTCACCAATCCTGAACTGGCGGCGGATTTGATTTCGTGCGCCGTCTTGCGCGACGCGGCCGACCGGCAGGCCATGTTGGAAGCGGTGGACGTGGAAACGCGCCTGCGCCGGTTGACCAGGTTTCTGGTGCTGGAGGTAAATCGAAAAAAGGAGCGAGGTCGGGAGTAGTTCCGCAGAGTACGCCCGGCCCCGGGCGCAGCAGGATCCAACCTTTCTCGCGGAAATAGCATCTCCAATCCCGCTTCAACCTCGGAGGGGGCGCAGTTACTTCGTCTGGAGCACCAACCAAAATCCGACGGACGCACCCGCCGGTCAGCACGAAACAAAAATCCCCGCCGACGCAAGGCGTGGGCGGGGAGAAAGCGGGCGGGGCCGTTTTGGAAACGGATTCGCGAGCCGGGCGGTTATTTCTTCGGTTCGGCCTTCTTATCGCTGGGTCTCGGCTCGGCGGCACTGGCCGCTTTGTTGGTCTCCATCATTTCACCGGCTTGCTTGAGTTTCTCGTCGAGGATTTCCACCTTCGCTTCCTTTTGCATGTTCTTGACGTAGTCCGGCAGGAGCTTCTCGAGTTGCTGCCGCTTGAGCAGGTCTTTCACCTGGTCGTTGATCTTCATCCCCTCGACAGACTCGTCTAACGTGAGTTTCCGGGACGGAATTTTCTCGCTCAGCTTGATGATGTGATACCCAAACTGGGTGGTGACAATATCGCTGATCTGGTTGGTCGCTAGGGCAAAGGCGGCGGTCTCGAATTCGGGCACCATCTGGCCGCGCGGGAACTTGTACTCGCCGCCGTTGTCCCGCGAGCCGGGGTCTTCGGAGTATTCCTTTGCCAGTTTCGCAAAATCTTCCCCGGCCCGGGCGCGCTTGAGGACGTCCTCGGCCACTTTGCGCTTGGCGAGCTTCTTGTCGTCGGGCAGCGGGGCTTTGGTCTCCGGATCCATCGTGTTGAGCAGGATATGACTGGCGCGAACCATTTCCGGCTGCTCGAAGCGGGCGGGGAATTCGTCGTAGTATTTCTTGGCGTCGGCGTCGGTGGCGTCGGCCTTCAGTTCCCGGCTGACCACGGCCTCGGCGACGGATTCTTCGGACATCTTGCGCTTCAATTCCTCGAGCGTCATGCCCACGGATTTGAGTTGCCGCAGCAAGGCTTCCTCTGTGCCAGCCCGCTTTTGGATCTGTTCAAACCGTTTGTCGCTGGCTTCCTTGCCCTTGGCCTTGTCGGCGTCGGTGGCTTTGGCGAGGAGCAACTGGATTTGAATCAACCGATCCAGCACCTGCCGTTCGAGCATGATGGCCTGATCGGAACTGAATTTCTCGCCGCGGGCGGTCGCGCCAGCCTTGAGGCCCATGGCGGCGGCGTCGAGTTCGCTGCGTTTGACTTGGACGCCCGTGCCCTTGGCGACCACGGAGTCGCCGAAAAGCTCGGTGATTTTGTCGGAAGGTTTGCTGGTGGGCGGAGGGGCATCGGCGGCTTGGACGGCGGTGGCAATCAGCGCCAGCAGCAAGCCGGCGTTACGGGGGGTGAGGATTTTACGGTTCATTATTTGTTGGTTTTGTCGGTTCAAAGGTTGACGACCTTTACGTTTTGGATGTCGGGATCTTGCTCTAATTCCGCCAGCACGGCGGCTGGCGGTTCGCTGTCAAGGTTGAGGACGGTGAAAGCATGTCCGCCGCAAATATCGCGGTTCAGACTCATGCTCGCGATGTTGACTTGGTGGCGGGCCAGCAACGTGCCGAGGTGGCCGACGATGCCGGGGCGGTCTTTGTTCGTGAGCAAGAGGAAGGTGCCGTTGATGGGGATTTCCACCGGCGTGCTGTAAAGCCGGACGATGCGCGGATTGTTGGGCGAACCAAAAAAAGTTCCGCCCGCGGAAATGACCTTGGCCTCGCCATCAAACGCCTGCACATGCAGCCACTCGTTGAACGTGACGGGTTCGTGCGAGCGCTTCTCTTCGACAGTGACGCCGAGGGTCGAGGCGATGCTGCGGACATTGACATTGTTCAAATCCTTCACCGACGCGCGTGACAGGAAGCCCTGGAGCACGGCCCGCGTGACGGGGTCAATGTTCGGCAACTCCTGCGCCTTGCCGCCGTAGGTGATGTGCAGGCGGTCCACTTGCGGCGGTGCGAGTTGCGCCAGCAGCCGGCCGAGCTTCTCGCCAAGTGCCATGTAAGGTTTGACCTGCTCGTAGGTCTGCGCGTCCAGATAGGGGAGGTTCACCGCGTTGCGGACTTCGCCGGTGAGCAAATACGCCGTGATGACTTCGGCCACTTCGAGGCCGCATTTCTCCTGCGCCTCCGCCGTGCTCGCGCCCAGATGGGGCGTGAGCGTGATGCCGGGATGTTTGCGAAACGGATGATCCGCCGCGAGCGGTTCCACGATGAAAACGTCCAACCCCGCCGCCGCCACCTTGCCGGAATCCAGCGCGGCAATCAGGTCCGCCTCCACGATAATCTCGCCGCGGGCGCAATTCACGATGCGCACGCCCGGTTTCATCTTCGCGAACGCCGCCGTGTTGAGCATCCCGCGCGTCTGCTCCGTCACAGGCATGTGGACCGTGATGAAATCGGCCACGCGATAAACCGCGTCCAATTCCCCGGCCAACTCGATGCCCAGCGCCCGCGCCCGCGCCTCGGTGAGGAACGGATCGTAGCCGATGACCTTCATGCCGAACGCCAACGCGCGCTTGGCGACCTCGCCCCCGATGCGCCCCATGCCGAGGATGCCGAGCGTCTTGCCCGCCAACTCGGCCCCTTGAAATTGTTTTCGATCCCACTTACCCGCGGCCATTGAAGCGTGTGCCTGAGGCAACTTGCGCGTAAGCGCGAGGATCATGGCGAAGGAAAGTTCGGCGGTGGAAATCGTGTTGCCGCCGGGGGTGTTCATAACCACAACGCCCCGTTGCGTGGCCGCCTCCACGTCCACATTGTCCACGCCGACGCCAGCGCGACCCACCACGCGAAGCAGCGGCGCGGCCTCGAGAACTTTGCGGGTGACTTTCGTTTCGGAACGCACAAGCAACGCGACGGCGTCGGCCACGACCGGCAACAACTCCGCCTCGCTCAGGCGTTTGGGCAACACTTCGACTTGGAATTCGGGGCGCTGTTGCAGCGCCGCGATTCCCTGCGGTGAAATCGGATCACAAACCAGAATCTTCATAAAACGGAACGCCGAGTGTAGGTTGCCCTGTGCCACAGGTCAAACTTTCAAAAAAGCTTTCAGCGACCCTCGGGTGTTTGAAAAGCAGGTGAGGAGCGACGGGGCTCTACCAGGGAGGCGGAAAACTCGTGGGACTTGAGCGGTTTGAACAGTGGCGGGAAGCGGCCTCCGGCGCGGAGCGAAACGCCACGCCGCATTCGCGCGCACGAGCGGGAAGAAATCTGCCCGGCACCGCGGGCGGTCGAAAGCGGCGTCGTTGCCGCGCGGAGTTCGCGTTCGGCCAACAAAAAAGGGCCAGCGGTTTGCACCGCTGGCCCATTGAGGGATTCGGCTAATGAGCCGATCCGCGAGTTCGTTTATTGCCGCACGCGGAAGAACTGCTTCCCGGTGGTCTGCACGACACACCAGGGCGAGGCCGGTTGCGGAACAATGTCCGCGTACGGACCCGCCGCATTGGCGGCCGATTGCAGCGTGCCACCGGACCAAGTGACGAACGGGTGTCCGGCATCGAGTCCAATCTTGAGGGCCGGAACCCCTGGTGCAAACGCCGGAATGACGACCGGAATCCCGTCAGGCGTAGGGGTGCCCAAAGCCGCCAGTTCCGACTTGGACAAAGCGCCCGCCCGAATCTGGATGCTGTTCACCCAGAAGGTGCGGCGTTCGTCTTGGTCGCCGTCGCCGAACAGGACCGCCGTCGGGAGTAGCGCCCGGCGGACGTGATCCAAGCCCTGGTCGGCGGTCCATTCGTCTTGGAAGATACCATCCACATACTTTGTCACCTTGGGTGGCGTAGCGGCTTCGTCGTAGGCTGCGGCAATCCGGTGCCAGACGTTGGAAGTTAAGGCGCTGGTGCCGCCATAGCCGCCGCCACCCTGGCCGAAGTTAGCAACCTGCCAAAAGAGGTCGCCATCGTCCGCGTTATTGACCGGGTCGCTGACCTGCAACAACGACGCCGCACCACTGTTATTGGTGCAGAGGATGTCGTAGATGATCGTGTACTGGTTGACGCGCGTGCCGCCGCCATTGGGCGCGATGCCGTGGGTCATGACATAGCCGAGGTTGCGACTGCCCGCACCGGTGTCACCCGGAACCTGCACGATTTGGGCGTCCACGCCATTGATGAGCGGCACCCCAAAGGCAGAGCACGTCCCGAACGCGGTCTGGTTGGCGTTCGTGCCCGGGGTGGGCAGCGCGCCGCCATTGTCGTAGTTGGTATTAACGTACTGTAACGGTTTCCCGATCGTAGCCGACAGGTTGCTGCGGTCAAAATCCCACTGCCCTGCAACCGTGCTCTGCGGGACGACTACCGGGATGCCGCTGCCTGATGGGGTGCCTAATTGGAAGATGTCCGCATCCGACATCTTGCCAGCCCGGATTTGGACGCTGTCCACCCAGAAGGTGCGGCGCTCGTCTTGGTCGCCGTCGCCGAAGAGGATCGCCGTCGGCAGCAACGCCCGGCGGACGTGATCCAAGCCCTGATCGGCCGTCCAATCGTCCTGCTTGATGCCGTCCACATACTTGGTGACCACTGCGGGCGAGGCCGCTTCATCATAGGCCGCCACGATG
>CAIKLQ010000108.1 GCA_903828255.1 uncultured Verrucomicrobiota bacterium | reverse complement strand
GACGGGGCCGCTCAGGAAACACCCAGCGCCTCCGCAAGATAGTCCGCGATGTGCATGACGCGCGCGGGGCTGCCCGCTTTTTTCAAACCAGCGCGGATTTGCAGCAGGCAACCGGGATTGCTCGTGACCACCAGGTCCGCTTTCGTGCGCAGGATGTTTTCCGTTTTGCGATGCTGAAGCCGCGCCGCCATTTCCGGCTCGGTCAAATTGTAAGTGCCCGCGCTGCCGCAGCAGAGGTCGGACTCGGGCAACTCGACAAAATTCTTCCCCGCCACGGTTTTCACCAGCACGCGCGGTGGCTGGGTGATGCGTTGGGCGTGCGCGAGATGGCAGGCGTCGTGGTAGGTGACTTTGAGTGCGGAGCGCGGAGTGCGGAGTGCGGAGTGAAAGTCCGGCCAGTTCGCCACCAGAAATTCGGTCAGGTCTTTCACTTTCGCGCTGAACTTTTTCCCGCGTTCGGCCCAGGCCGGATCGGCGGCGAGCAAGTGGCCGTATTCCTTCAAGGTCGAACCACACCCAGCGGCGTTGATGATAATGGCGTCCAAGTCCAGTTTCTCGAAGGCGACGATGTTCGCCTGCGCGGCGATGCGCGCCTGCGCGAGGTTGCCGTTGTGCGCGTGCAGCGCGCCGCAGCAGCCTTGCGAGGGCGGCGTGACCACATCGTAGCCGGCAGCATTGAGCAGGCGCACGCTGTTCAAGTTCGTCGGCCCGAACATCACGTCCATCACGCAGCCGCGAATGAAACCCACGCGACCGGAGCGTCGGTCTCCGCCCCGGCACGTCAGCGAGCGTTCCGGCAAATCACCGGCTGACACGTCATCCGGCACGAGTGCCAGCGCTTCGCGGGCGAACTTGGGCAGCAGACTTCCCGCCCCCAGCCAGTTCGTGAATCGCGCCGGCAGCAAAGCCATTTTCATCAACGCCCGATTCGGGAACACTTTCTCGATGGCCACGCGGCGCAGTAAATTTTGAAACGCGCCGCGCGCGAAGTTCTTCTCCACATGATCACGGGTATGTTCGAGCAGATTGCCGTATTGCACGCCGCTCGGGCAGACCGCCTCGCAAGCGCGGCAGCCGAGGCAGCGATCAATGTGCGTGACCACCGTTTCGCCGAGCGCCAACCGGCCGTCCTGCACGGCGCGCATGAGGTAGATGCGTCCGCGTGGCGAATCGTTCTCGTCGCCGGTTTCGAGATAGGTCGGGCAGGATGACAGGCACAGCCCGCAGTGGATGCAGGCCAGCGACTTTTCGTAGTCGAGGAAGCGCGCGGGAGTTGGCGTGGATGTGCTCATGCGGATCGCTGGGGCAAGAGGTGTCCCGGATCGAAGGCCTCTTTCACGCGGCGATGGAGCTGCCGCGAGATGGGTGTCGGCTGGCTGCCGGTATCCAGCCCATTTACGCGATGGTAATTAATTCCGTTGCCGGCGCGGGCCACGAACGGCGCGTCGCCGAGCGGGCGCAGGGTTTCGATCAGCTTGGACGGGAGCACCGAAACCTTGTTGACCGGCTTCACTTGGGCGCGAAACGTTCTGTCGTAGTCGTAAGCGGCGCTTTCGCCAAAGCCCATCTCCGCCGCGCGGGCGAGTTGCCAATCAACGTCCTCCTTAGTTCCGTCGAAACCGAGCACCAACGAAAGGTCCGTCCCTGCTTCCCGGTACAGATCGAACACCACCGGCATGAGGGCGGACTCGATCACGGCTTCGATTGCGGCGCCAGCGGCGTCCACAGTGGCGAATCGTTGTTCGACGCAGCGCTCGGTTTCGGGCAACGGCCGGAGCTTGAAAGTCACTTCGACCGGCGTGGCCAAAGTTCCACCGCTGCCGATGAAAAGCTTTTGCAGATCGTAGCCGGCAACATTCTTCACGACCTGCCCGCCCGACTTCACCATCCGTCCATCCGCCAGCCGGACTTTCAAGCCGATCACGTAATCGCGAATTGTGCCGTAGCCGAAGCGGCGCGGGCCGCTTTCGTTTCGGTTGAGAATTTCGCGCAGGGTCCGGCCTGGATTCGGCGGATCGAGCGGCAGCCATTGGCGCGACTTGGCCAGCGCGGCTTGCAAGTCGGCCAACGTGACGTCAGCCGACACGGTAGCCGTCATGTCCTCGGGAACATGTGCCACCGCAGGCTGGAAGCCTGCGTTACTTGACAGGCTGGAAGCCGGTCCTACTGCCTCTGGCTCGTTCATGCGGCGGCCTGTTTCTTCGGCGCGAAGTCGGAGCAACGCTTCGAGCCGGGGAACATCTTGTGCGGATTGCAACGCTGCTCGGGATCGAACACGCGGCGCAGCGTTTGCATCGCGTCGAGATCGTCTTTGGTGAATTGCTTCGCCATCAAATCCATTTTCTCCACGCCGATGCCGTGCTCGCCGGTCACGCTGCCGCCGAACTCGATGCACTTTTCCAAGATGTCATTGCCGGCCTGAACGGCTTTGCGCACCTGCTCTGGGTCGCGTTCGTCGTATAGAATGAGCGGATGAATGTTGCCATCGCCAGCGTGGAAAACGTTCGGGATTCGCAGGCCGTACTTCTCGCTGCACGAGCGGATGAAACGCATGATCGCCGGCAATTGCGAGCGCGGCACGACGCCGTCCTGCGTGAGAAAATTCGGGCTGAGCCGGCCGATCGCGCCAAACGCGCGCTTGCGGCATTTCCACAGGTCGGCGCGCTCCTGCTCGCTCTTGGCCACGCGCACTTCGCGGGCGTGGTT
The DNA here is from genome assembly GCA_903828255.1 of uncultured Verrucomicrobiota bacterium. GTDB lineage: Bacteria > Verrucomicrobiota > Verrucomicrobiia > Limisphaerales > JADLHS01 > CAIKLQ01. Next base: position 18,275 of record CAIKLQ010000108.1, on the reverse strand, counting down.
CTGTTTGCAGATTTCAATAACGCGTTGCGCCTGCCGCTCCAGGCCAGCGGTCAGGCCGTCCAGTTCCACGATCAACACCGCGCCGGCGTCGAGCGGGAAGCCGAATTTGTAGGCGGCTTCGATGGCTTGCGTGATGAGTTGATCCATCATCTCCAGCGCGCCCGGCACGATCCCGGCGGCGATGATGTCGCTCACGGCCTGGCTCGCATCGTCCACGGTTTCAAACACGCCGAGCAACGTCTTGTAACCCTGTGGCGCGCGAATGAGCCGCACGAGCACGCGCGTGATGACGCCAAACATTCCTTCGCAGCCGATCACTGCGCCGCGCAAATCGTAACCGTCCCCGTCCTCGCCGCCGTCGGGCGTGGTGCCGAGCCAGACGATTTCGCCATCGGGCAAGACCAGCTCGAAGCCGAGCACATGATCGGTGGTGACGCCGTACTTGAGCGTGTGGGGTCCGCCGGAATTCATCGCCACGTTGCCCCCGATGGTGCAGGCGGTTTGGCTGGAAGGATCGGGCGCGTAATAAAGCCCCTTGGCTCTCACGGCGTTGGTGATCCAGGCGTTGACGCAGCCGGCTTCGACCAGCGCGCGGCGATTGCGAAAGTCCACGGACAAAACTCGATTCATCCGCGCCAGCGAAATCACCACCCCGCCAGTGACCGCGAGCAGCGCTCCGCTCAAGCTCGTGCCCGCGCCGCGGGGAATGATCGGCACGTTGCGCACGGCGCAGAGCTTGGCGATCCGGGAAATTTGCTCCGTGGTGCGCGGCAGCACGACGGCGTTGGGTGGATTTTTTTCGAGCGTGTAAGCATCGCACTCATAGACCAGGAGTTCGTCGGGCTGGTCCACCACACCGCCGTCGCCAACGATCGCCCGCAATTGTTTTGCAAGTTCGCTGAACGGGGCCGGCGTGCGGACGGATGCCATTCCGGCAAGCTAGAAAAGTTCGCGCTTACTGGCGAGTGGTTTGTGCAGCGCGTGCGCACCCCCCGAAAAGGAGCTTCGCGCTTGGAACCCCGCAACCGTAGCTGCCGACGGGAGTCGGCGCTGACTGCCCGCAAGAAATTTGGGCGCGGGACCACGTCCGCGGCGCCGCAGTTCACCCAAAGCACGAAGGCATCGCTGATGACGCGCGCGCCGAATCGCTCGGCTTTCGCAAGGCAGGTGTTCGCCGAAGTGGCTTTCGCTTCCTCCGGCCAAACAAATGCCGTTGACCCTTTCGGCGGATCAGCGCCCAGGACTGCCCGCAAGGGAAAGGGGGCGGAAACGAACGGGTTTCTTGAGATTGATAGGTCCTGGCGACAGAACTGCGGAGCGCGGGCCGCCAGCAGTGCGGATCGGGATTTTTTTGGGGTCGCTGGCATGGTCACGAACTGCGGTTCACAGGCCCGCCGTCGCTTGGGCGCGGCAAGTCCCGCATCCCAAAACTTTAGCCTTTAGCGTTCAGCCTTTAGCCTTTAATCATACACCCGGACATGAAACCGAAATTCAACATTCAGCATTTAGCCTGGACAGTTCCTAGTCAATTCGATGCCAAGGAACGAAGCGGAGGGAACGCCGGTTTCCCAACCGGCTGGATCGCCGATTTCCTAAGCGGCCGCGCGGCGGAACAGTGCGCGCGCCGGCAGGTTGGGAAACCCGCGCGACGATCTTTCTGGGAAAGACGCGGGTTGGCCTTAGTGCCATTTGGAACGTCCAGAGATGTAACCCAACGGGATTCCAGCCCAAAGCCCAAGGGTGCTCGCCTAGTGAGATACTTGCGGCTGGCTGTGAAGGCTGTGGGCTGGCCCTTACTGATAAACCCCTGGGATAGGCGACCGAACCGCAAACAAATCTTCGGCGCGGAGCGCTTCTCCCTCGCCCCCGCGGAGGGGGAGAGGGCCGGGGTGAGGGGGAAACCTCGTGCTGCCAATGATAAACCCCTCGCCTGTGACCTCTGCCTAACCCCTCACCCTGACCCTCTCCCCTTCCGAAGGGGCGAGGGAAAAGGGCCCCGACCGATATCCTATCCCACGAAACTGACAGTAGCCTTTAGCCTTCTGATGCTTGCTCTGCTGGCCGTAGTGCAAGGCTCTTACGCGGCGGAAACACCTTACTATCGCGATCTATTCCCCGATACCTGGGTGGCGCGCGACGCCATTGGTCGCAACCTACCCGCCTACTCCGTCGTCGGGCCGGTAAAGAAAGACCAGCGCCGGGTCGTGGGGATTTTTTACATCACCTGGCACAGCGATTCGCAGCACAACCTGAAAAGCCCATTCACTGCGGACGTAAGCCGGGTGCTCGCTGGCGATCCCAAGGCCCGCCTCGACGCCAAGCATCCGCTCTGGACGGAAGGTTCGTATCATTGGGGCGAGCCGGAGACGGGCTACTTCCTGAGCAAGGATGAGTATGTCATCCGCAAAGACATGTCCCTGCTCGCCGATGCGGGCGTGGATGTCCTCGTGATGGATGTCACCAACGCGGTGCGCTACTGGGACGAGTGGGAGGTCGTCTTCGCGGTGATGCAAAAGATGCGCGCCGAAGGCAACCGCGTGCCGCAATTCTGCTTCTGGGCCTTCAACGGCCCGGTCATAACCGTGGTGCAGGACTTGTTCGACAAAATCTACAAGACGAAAAGATTCACCGACCTGTGGTTCAGTTGGGATGACAAACCGCTATTACTCTACAACGCCAACCCCAGCGTGGACGCCAACGGCAAGGGGCCGTCGAATCCGAATCCGCACTATGATACCGCCGCCAAGACCGATCCCAAGCATCCGCATTTTGGCGACCCCGATTTCACCGAGGAGTTCTACAAGGATTACACCAAGGAAGTGAAAAGCTTCTTCACGCTGCGCACGATGTGGTGGGGTTACAACCAATGGGCGGGCAAGCGCTTCGTCGGAACGGAAGACAACTGGAGCTTCGGTTTGGACCTGGGCGACAAGCACGTCGCGGCGATGACTCCGGATCAACTCGTCTCAACGCACAATGGCCAGAAGGAAGAAGCCGCCGTCACCCCTGGGCAACATCCCTCAAGCCTGGTGGGCAAGTCCTGGTCCCGCGAAAGTGGCGAGCCCCCCTTGAACGAATTCGATCTGCCGGAGCCGACCCTTGTGCCGTGGTTGGGCCGAAAGGTCGAGCATCCCGAGGGCTACGGCATCTACTTCCAACAACGCTGGGACGAAGCGCTCCAGAGCAATCCGCAGTTCCTCTACATCAACGACTGGAACGAATGGACCGCCGGCAAGTATCCGCCGACGGGCAAACCCACCACCAAGTTCATGCGCCGGGATAGCACCTACTTCTTCGTGGACCAATACAACGCCGAGTTCAACCGCTGCCTCCAACCGATGAAAGGCGGCTACACCGACAACTACTACATGCAGATGGCGGAGAATATCCGCCACTACAAAGGGGTCCGGCCCATCCCCGAACTCCGCGGTCTGGGCCGGATCAAGATAGACGGCAGCTTCGCGGACTGGTCAGGCGTCGAAGTAGAATACCGCGACACTGCCGGTGACACATTTCACCGCAACTACGACGGCTACGGCGGGCTGCACTATACGAACGACACGGGCCGCAACGACATCATCACCAGCAAGGTCGCCGGGGGGCGGGACAAGGTGTATTTCTTCGCGGAGACAAAGGCCGCCCTCACGCCGCATACCGGCACCAACTGGATGCTCCTGTTGATTGACGCAGACCAGAACCCGGACACTGGCTGGTATGGCTACGACTACCTCATCAACCAGCGCGTCGTGGACGACCACACGACCGCGATCAAACGCTTCGCCCCCGGCGCGGCCGGCGGTTCGTGGGTGGAGGTGGCCCGACTGGATTTGCGTTACGCGGGCCACGCGCTGGAACTCGCCGTGCCGCGGAAGCTCCTCGGCTTGAAGGGCGACGCCTTCTCCTTCGATTTCCATTGGTGCGATAATCCGAGCGACCTGAAAGACCCGATCTCCCTTTGCACCAGCGGCGACAGCGCGCCCAACCGGCGGTTCAATTACCGCTGTATTTGGAAGCAGAAAGGGCCATGAGCAACCAGCGCGCCGGGGCGTGGTCCCCAGGCCTGCAAAGAAGTCGGAGCGCGGCTCTGTCAGCGGCAACAGTTCCACATGCGAAGTGGGCGGTGGAAATTTGCGGCGCCGGTCGCCAATTCGAAGGCCCTGCGGGTCGCAGAGCCGCGCTCCGTTCCGTTTGCGGCTTTGCCGCGCGGCGTGCTCTGCGCCGCTACGTTTGATCCGGATACCGCTTTTCAACTGCCAGGATCCGACCTAGCGATCGGAGCGCCGGTCTCAGGCCGGGCGCGCTGGCTGCAACTGGTGGGGCGCAGGGCTGGAAGGGGAAGCCAAATGGCGACCGGCATCCAAGCGGCGACGAGTTTTTCAAGGCCCCACAAAAGCGGAGGTTGAAGCGGCGGGAAGTCCGCGCGCCTCCTGGCCCCGCGAATTGTTGCAGGCTAACGCCGGTTTCGGACAACGCCGGGGAAAAACTTTTTCACAGCATCTGTTGATTTCTGCGCCGCAGTTTTTATAGTACGCTCGATTTGAAGCACACAAGATGAGCAATTCGACCGACGTGACCGGGCCCTGGGACATTCAGGCGGCCCGCAACCTTTACAACATTCATCGTTGGGGCGCGAAATACTTCGACATCAACGAGGCCGGCCATGTGGTCGCCCACCCGTTGCAGGATACGAGCGTGGCCGTGGACCTGACGGATGTGATCGAGGAGGCGAAGGGGCGCGGGCTGAAGCATCCGCTGCTCATCCGTTTCCAGGACATCCTGCGGCACCGGGTCGAGGCCATCAATCTGGCCTTTCGCAGTTCCATCACCGAGTTCGGTTACCAGGGGAAATATCGCGGCGTGTTTCCGATCAAGGTTAATCAACTGCGCGAGGTCGTGGAGGAAATTCTCGACGCCGGCAAGCCGTTCGATTTCGGATTGGAAGTCGGCAGCAAGCCGGAACTTTTCGCGGGGCTGGCGCTGCAAAACCAGATGGGCAGCTTGATTATTTGCAACGGCTACAAGGACGTCGAATTCATCAAGATGGCGCTGCTGGGCACCAAGCTCGGCAAGAAAGTCATCATGGTCGTTGAGAAGCTCGAGGAGTTGCGCCAGATCATCGCCGTGTCGAAGCAACTGGGCGTCGAACCGCTGGTCGGCCTGCGCGCCCGGTTGCTGGCCAAGGGAGCGGGGCGTTGGGCCGGCAGTGGCGGCGAGAACGCGAAATTCGGCCTGAGCACGGCGGAAATTCTGGAGGCCGCGTACCTGCTCCAGACTGAGAATCTCGGACAGTGCCTGCGGTTGTTGCATTTCCACATCGGCTCGCAGGTGCCGGACATTCTCACGGTGAAGAAAGCGGTGCAAGAGGCGGCGCGCTTTTACGCGAAGCTGCACAAGATGGGTTTCAATATCGAACACCTCGACGTGGGCGGCGGCTTGGGCGTGGATTATGACGGCAGCCGCTCGGCGTTTGACAGTTCGACCAACTACTCGCTCCAGGAATACACCAACGACATTGTTTATTACATCGCCGACGTGTGCAACGCGGAGAAAGTGCCGCACCCGGACATCGTCAGCGAAAGCGGCCGGGCCATCGTCGCGCATCACAGCGTGCTGGTGGTGGAAGTGTTTGGCGCGATTGAAAAGGTGCGGCCGGGACATTTCCTGCAATACGGCGACAACGAACACCCGCTCGTCAAGGAGTTGCTCGACATCCAGAAGAACCTCGGGAAGCTCAACAAACTCGAAGCGCACCACGACTCGCTCGAACGCCGCGAGGACGCGCAGCACATGTTCACGCTGGGCATGATGGATTTGCCGGACAAGGCGAAGATTGAGAATCTTTACTGGGAGATCAGTCAGGACGTGGTCGAGAGTTTCAAGGGCCAGGCTTACATCCCGGAAGAAATCCGCAAACTGGAAGACAGCTTGGGCGATCAATATCTCTGCAACTTTTCCGTCTTTCAATCACTGCTGGATCACTGGGCGCTGGGGCATTTGTTTCCGATCATGCCGATCAGCCGGCTCGACGAGCGGCCGACGCGTGAGGCCACGCTGGCGGACATCACCTGTGACTCGGACGGCCAGGTCAACAAGTTCATTGACCTGCGGGACGTGCGCGACACGTTGCCGGTCCACAAGCTCAACTCCAACGGCAACGGCCAGCCCGAGCCTTACTACATCGGCTTTTTCCTCATGGGCGCCTACCAGGACATCATGGGCGATCTGCACAATCTCTTTGGCCGCGTGAACGAGGTTCACGTTTTTCTCGAACCCGACGAACCGGCCGGTTACTACGTCGAAGAAATCATCGAGGGCAACACCATCATGCAGACCCTCGCGGCGGTGCAGTACGACGAAAATGAATTGAAGCGGCAGATGAAGGCGCAGATGGACGAGGCGATCAAATCCGACCGCATGAAGCCATCCGAAGCCATGCGCCTGCTCGACGACTACGAGCGCGGGTTGAAGGCTTACACCTACCTCTCGTTTTGAAAGGGAGAATGCAGAATAGAGAATGAAGAATCCGGAAAGCTGCACGCACGAGTCGCGCTGGTTACTTCATTCTGCATTCCTCATTCTTCATTCGCTTGATGCCTGACCCCGCGCCCAACGCCGAATTGCTCCGCTCGCTCGGCAAACTGGCACGCGGATTGTCGGCGTTATTTTGGGGGCTGCCCGCGGTGTTGATCCTAAGCGTCCATGCTGCCCGAGCGGAATGGCTGGCCACCTGGATACTCATCCCCGTCGTGGCGTTGAACGGGCTGCTCCTTTACGGTCTTTGGCAGATGGGCGACTTTCAAAAACAGGAGCGCCCGTGGCACGCCGCCCTGGACCGCGCTCGCCTCCTCGCTCTCGTAAATCTGGGCCTCAGTCCGTTCCTTTACTGGGCGAATCGCGTGCCGGGCCAAGCGTTCTTCGCCATTGCCGTAATGATTCTCGGGGCCTCGGGCCTGCTGTTCTTGTTCAACCTGAACGTCGTGATCGAACGATTGGGCGCGATGCTGCCGGACGAGACCCTGCGATTGGAAACCCGCCAGTTCACCGCCATCAACCGCGGCCTGCTCCTTTCGTTGCTGCTGCTGGCCGCCGTTTATTTGTGCTTGGCGGAACTGCCGGGCCTGCCCGTCACCCTGCATGTGATCGCGCTGCTGCTCGAACGCTACAACTCCGCCGCCCTGATCGTGCTGGTCCTGCTGCCCTTGGCGATGACTATGGCGCTGCTCTGGAAAACCAAGGAGGTCATCCTCGAAAGCGTCTTCGGCACCGGGCCGCCGCCCTCGAGCGGAAACTGAAAGCGCGCCACGCTCAAACCCAGTCCATTCCCGGGTACGCGCCTCGCTGGCAAAATTGAATTCGGCGAAGTGAAGTTGGCGGGCCGACATGAACCCGGGCTGGGCGCCGTCACTGCCAGTTTTTCCAGGTGCTGCTCCAAAATCGCGGATTGCGACGCCACGGCTTCGTTGCTCCGTTACTGCGGGCCCAACGCGGCAGCCAGGTCGCCTTCTCTCACTCTCCGAGTCCGAAACTGGCGCGCAAGTTGCCTGTCCCTAAAATTGACAAGCTGTGCGCTTGAACCGACCGATCACACCGCAGCCTCCGACTACCATCACCAACGAAGCCCGGCAGGCCGACTATCCGTTCTACTGGTCGGGCACAACGCTCGCCGGATTCAGGGGCGGGGCGGCGGCGATGTATGTGGCCTTCGGTCGCGCCGCGGGCTGGATGTCGCCGCGCGGGATGGCGGGTGGTCCGCCAGATCGGCGCCATGGTCCCGACGACGGCCCCGGCCCGCAAGGCAAAGACGCTGGCGACTATCGCTACGTTGACGTCCACGGTGCCGGGTCCCAACGGAGTGATCCTAAGGCTGGAGACCCCGCGATGTTCCCGCATGGCCGCGGCCCGCAAGGCGATGTCATCCGGATCTACAACTACGTCCGCTGCGTTCGTGGCGGGCTGAACTAGACCGACGGAACGAGGGGCCTTGCAAACATCGTGCTGATGCTCCGACAGCCAGCGTGAACAACCCAACGGACGCGCCCCAATCGGGTTGGCAACACGCCCCCGCTCGCCTCACGCCGCCGCCTGATCCTGCTTCCGGCGGAGGATCGGCTGGCTCTCGCCCAGCACTACGGGCTTGGTGATTTTGATTGTCAGGATGTCGCCATTGTCCGGCACTTCGTACATCACGTCGAGCATCAGCTTCTCGATCAAACCGCGGAGCGCGCGCGCGCCGGTGCCTTTTTTCAGCGCTTGCGCTGCCAGTTCGCGGAGCGCGTCGGGCGTGAACTCCAGCTCCGCGCCTTCCATCGCCATGAGCTTGGCGTATTGCTTGGTCAGCGCGTTCTTCGGCTCGGTGAGGATTGCGATCATCTGGTCTTCGGTTAACTCCGCGAGGGTCGTCACCACCGGCAGCCGACCGACGAACTCAGGAATGAAACCGAAGTTCAACAGATCTTGCGGCTCGACGTGTTGTAATACTTCATCGCGCGCGGCGTCTGCGGTTTGCAAGACCTTGCCGATGGCGCCAAAGCCCATCGTGTGCCGGCCGAGCCGGCGATGAATGACCTTCTCCAAACCCACGAACGCCCCCCCGCAGATGAACAGGATGTTCGTGGTGTCCACGCGGATGTATTCCTGCTGCGGATGTTTGCGCCCGCCTTGGGGCGGCACATTGCAAATGGTTCCTTCCAGAATTTTCAGCAATGCCTGCTGCACGCCTTCGCCGGAAACGTCGCGCGTGATGGAGGCGCTGTCCGACTTGCGGGAAATTTTGTCAATCTCATCAATGTAGATGATGCCGCGCTGGGCGCGCTTCACGTCGAAATCGGCGTTTTGCAGCAGCCGCAAAATGATGTTCTCCACGTCCTCGCCGACGTAGCCGGCTTCGGTGATGGTGGTGGCGTCGGCGATCGCGAAGGGCACGTCGAGAATCCGCGCCAGCGTGCGCGCGAGCAACGTCTTGCCCGAGCCGGTCGGGCCGATCATCAGGATGTTGCTCTTCTCAATTTCGACCTCGGCATGCACGGAAGGCAGCGCGGTTCGAGCGTTGGCGGCGGAATCCCCGGGCGATGGCAATTCCGGCTGGACGCGCTTGTAGTGGTTATGCACCGCGACGGCCAAAGTCTTCTTGGCCTGTTCCTGCCCGATGCAATAGCGGTCGAGTTGCCGCCGGATTTCCGCCGGCTTGGGCACGATGAGCCGCGGCGGGGGCCGGCGGTTCTGGAGCTCCAGTTCGCGGTCGAGGACGTTCTTGCAGAGGATGATGCAGTTGTCGCAGATGTAAACCCCCGGGCCAGGAATCAGCTTCCGCACTTCCGCGAGCGACTTGCCGCAGAAACTGCACATGGTGAGATTGGTTGGGCGGGCCATGGGGGTCAGATCGCGGGTGGCTCAAGTCGGACCAGGTCAGCCGGAGCGGACGAAGGTCCCCGGTGAAGGCCTAGACGCGCCTCCCTCGCTCTTGCGGAAAGGGAGGGGGCCGGGATGAGGGTTCGTTCCAGAGTCATGAGACTTGGTTGGTCACACGACCACCGAGGTTTGTTCCACGCCGGGGATTTCCTTCCGTGATTGCACGACCTGATCCACGAGGCCGTAAGCCTTCGCTTCCTCGGCGCTCATGAAATTGTCTCGGTCGCAGTCCTTCTCCACCTGCTCGACCGAGCGACCCGTGTGTTTGGCCAGAATGGCGTTCAATCGTTGCTTCAACTTGAGCATATACTTGACGCGGATTTCCACGTCGCTGGCCGCGCCTTCGGCCCCCCCGAGCACCTGATGAATCATGATGTTGGCGTTGGGCAAGGCGAAGCGTTTGCCTTTCGTACCCGCCGCCAGCAGCACCGCGCCCATGCTCGCCGCCTGCCCGACGCAATATGTGTTCACGTCGCAGGTGAGGTATTGCATGGTGTCGTAAATCGCCAACCCTGACGTCACGCTACCGCCGGGCGAGTTGATGTAAATATGAATGTCCTTCTTCGGATCGGACATCTGGAGGAAGAGCAACTGGGCGATGACGATGTTGGAAACCATGTCATCCACCGGTGTGCCGATGAAGAGAATGCGGTCCACCAGCAGCCGCGAGTAAATGTCCCAACTCCGCTCGCCGCGGCCGGTTTGCTCGACCACGATGGGGACGAGAAAATTTTTTTCGTTCATAAATCTGTTCTTTCTGGTCGCGGAACTTAGTGGAGGGGCGCGGCAGCGTCAAGCAACGCAGGAGCGCCGAACCCCGTCTCGGGAAGTATTCAAGGCTTGCCAAAACCAAGTCGAGGCGGGGCTCAGTGCTCCTAAATGGCGAGCCGTTTCCAGATGAACAACAGCGCGCTGGCGAAATCCTGCGGACGTTCCGCCATCCAGCACGTCACTTCCGCCGTCGTGAACCATCCGCCCTCGTCAATTTCCTCGGGGTGCAGCGTAAACGGGCCTTCGCTTTCGCAGCGATAAATCCAGACGAACTCCGCGTCCGTTTCCTCGCAGGCGTCCAGCTTGAACAAGCGTTCCGGCGGGTGCGCCAGGCGCAAGCCGATCTCCTCGCCCACCTCGCGCACGGCGCACGCATCGTAATCCTCGCCGGAATCGAGATGGCCGGAGGCTGAGGAATCCCACACGCCGGGCTGGCGGTCCTTCTTCATCGAGCGCTTCTGGAGAAAAACCTCGCCGCGCCCATTGTACACCAGCACATGCACGGCGCGATGTAACAAGCCGCGCGCATGGACTTCACTGCGCGGCGCGCGGCCAATTACCTCGTCCCGCTCGTTGACGACATCAAAGATTTCTTCGCTCATCGAATTCCCCTTTCCAAGTTTTCCGCCAGCATGTTGCAGAACAGCGCGCCTTGTTCAATCGCGTCATCCAGCGCGCAGTGCGTGTGCGGCAGTTGATCGAACCAGCGCTTCGGCATGTTGCCCTTGGTGGCGTCGCGAAAACCGCCCCGCAGCATTGCCATCGCGTAGGTCTTGATGTCGAGCGCGGAGTGCGAGAACGGACTCTCGCCCGTGAACCGAATCAAATACCAATACACGAACAGAAAATCGTAAGCCGCCGGATAGCCGACGAAGACCGGTTTGCCGGGCAGGCCCTTCAGCCACGCCAAATAATTGGGCATGGCGACCTGGGGTGGCTGGGGATTCTTCCGGCAAGCGGCCCAGGCTGCGGGCTGGGTTTGCCACCAGACCATAGTGTTCGGCGCACCGGTCGCGTCCGGCAGGATTTCCAAGTTTGCTGTGAACGTACTGACGAGAGCTTTGTCCACGCGGTAGGCCGCCGAGCCGAAGCTCAACATCGAATTCGGCCCAGGAATCGGACCGTCCGCTTCGACATCGGTGCTGACGTAAATCTCTGGCATGGTGATTCAGGTTTGCTCGGGGCGAGCTTCCAGCAAGGCGGCCAGCCGGGCAAACAATTCCAGCGAAACCTTCTCCGCCCGGGTCTGCGGCGAGATGTTTAACTCCGCAAAGGCCGACTCCAACCTCGCCAGCGGCCAGTCCGCTTTGAGCAGTTTCATCATCATTTTCCGCCGCTGGGAGAAACCGCGTTTCACGATCTTCACGAACGCGCGGCGATGCTCCTCCGCCAGCAACGGCATGGCGCGGCGCACCAGGGTCACGCACGCCGAGTCCACGTCCGGCGAAGGGAAAAAGCACGTCGCCGGAATCCTGAACCAGTCACGGGGTTCGTAATCCAGTTGCACGAGCAAGCTGAGGACTCCGTAATGGTCGTCATCCGCGCCGGCCATCAAACGCTGCGCGACCTCCAGTTGCAATGTCACGACCATCCGCTCCGGGCCTTGGGGCGATTGCGCCAACTCCACCAAAATCGGTGAAGCCACGGAATACGGCAGGTTGGAGACGAGTTTCCACCCCCTCCAGTCGCGCCGCTCGCGCCGGATGAACTCCAGCGCATCGTCGTGCAACAGTTCCAAGTTTGGATTGTGGATTGTGGATTTTGAATTGAACCGCTCCCGCAACACCGCGACCAACCGCGCATCCATCTCAATCGCCAACACCTCGCCCGCCTGTGCTAGGAGCAAATCCGTCAACGGCCCCAGCCCCGGCCCGATTTCCAGCACCTTGTCGGCTGAGGTCAATTCCGCCGCGCTCACGATCCGCTGAAGATGGTTCGCGTCGTGGAGGAAGTTTTGCCCGAGGGATTTCGTGAGTTGAATCCCGCGGACGTTGAGCACCGTGCGCATTTCGGAAAGTTTCATCAGGAAAAACCGCAAGCTGCCAAACACCTCGACGGGCCACTGCGCGTCAAGATCAACGCCGCAGGCTTTGGAGTGCGCGGACTGGTCCGCGCTTTCGGCAGGCGACTTGTCGCCGTCAAGGGCGGAGGGGGCGTCCAACTCCGCTCGCCGGGCGGCCCCACGCGGCCCTGCTTTGGCGACAAGTCGCCAAAGCGGTCAAAGCGGTGACCAGTCACCGCACTCCAAAGCTTCGTCGTTTGGTGGCGTGTGGTTGTCACCCTTGGCTCAATGCTTTCTGGAGTTCGCGCACTGTGGTTCGCAACTGGGCCTCCGTAATCGTCAGCGACGGTGTGAGGCTGATGACGTTGCCGTGCTCGCCTTCCGGCAACAGGATGAAGCCACGCTGCAACAGCGCCTTGATGACGTGCAGGGCTTCGGCGGTCGCGGGGGAGCCGTCGGCGTGGCGCAATTCTACTCCGACCATCAAGCCGAGACCGCGTGCTGAAATTGGCGATTGCCGATTGCCGATTGCCGATTGGAGCAACTTCAGCAGCAACGCACCCAGCCGGGCACTGCGTTCGCACAGCTTGAGCCGCCGAATCTCGGCAATCTGCGCCAGCGCCATCGCGCAGCCGACCGGGTGGCCGAGAAACGTGCTCGTGTGAATCGCCTCGCCTTGCGACGCCGGCCACGCCGCGTCCATCACGTCCGCGCGACCAACGCAAGCCGAGAGCGGGAAGCCGCCCGTCAGCGCCTTGCCCAAGCAGATCACATCCGGCACTACGCCACTGTGCTCGCAAGCGAACCATTTTCCCGTGCGGCCGAAGCCGGTGTAAATCTCGTCGAGGATCAACAACGCACCGTGTTCGTCGCAGAGCTTTCGGAGCAATGGTAGGAATTCCGGCGGCGGAATGTTGCAGCCACCGCGCGCCTGAATGGGTTCGACGAGAATCGCACCGATCTTCTCGCGGCGAAAAAGCTTCGTAGCCACCGACATGAGTCGGCGCAAATTCTCGTCGTCGCCGGATTTTCCGAAAGCAGTGCGCCCACTTACCTCGGCGGCTACGGGGAACGGAAGAAAGTGCCCGAACTCCCCAAGCTGCGAGCGGAACGGTCCGCGAAAATGTTCGCGATGCGTGGCGTTGAGAGCGCCATAGCCGAGTCCGTGATACGCGCCCTCGAACGCAATGACGCCGCTCTTGCCAGTCGCAAGCATGGCGGTCTTAAGCGCCGCCTCGACGGCCTCAAAGCCGGAGTTGCAGAAGATGGTTTTGCCCGCCCCCGCCGCGGAGCTTTGACCATTGGTCATCAGCGATTGGCAGTTGTCCTGGCGTGACCAGCGTTCGAAGGTCAAGCGACTGAGTTCCCGCACAAGCTGCGCTTTGAGCGCGTGGGGATGCACATCGCCCATCGCGTGCAGCAGCTTCGCCATTTGCCGCTGGCCGGCGCGCACGACTTGCGGGTTCGCATGGCCCGCCGCCGCGACGCCAAACGCCGCCGTGAGATCGAGATACTTTTTCCCCGCCGCGTCCCAAACGTGAACCCCGCGAGCGCGTTCCCAGACGATGGGCCACGAGCCGTCTGGTTCGAGGAACGTCACGTTGCGCGATTCGTAGGCGCGTAGCAGGTCGAGCGTTTGGCGGGCGGTCATGAGATTCAAACCCCGCGTTGTTCCGGCGACCAAATGATCTTGTGGAGTTGGGCCTGGAACCGCACGGGCAAGGCGTCGGCAATAATTCGCTCGACCAATTCGAGCCGTGAGATCGGCGTCTGCCCGGCGGGCACTCGCTTGAGTGCCTTGTCCTGCTGCTCCGGGCGGAGCGGATGGACCCATGACATGAGCAACGGGCAAACCAAGTCGAGTTTGTGCGTGGCAATTTGCTGCTTCGCCCAGGCGTAATCCTCGACCGTGCCGATGACGAACTTGATTTCATCGGTGGCTTTCAGGTGCGCGAGGTTTTCCCACCGATTCCGTTCCACCTCGCCGCTGCCCGGACATTTCAAATCCATGATCCGCCGCACGCGAGGGTCCACCTTTGAGATGTCGAGCGCGCCGCTGGTTTCCACGAGCACGGTGAAGCCGTCGTCGCAAAGGTGTTTCATCAGGGGCGGCGCGTTCGGCTGCAACAACGGCTCACCACCAGTCAATTCGACCAGCGGCAGTGCTATCTCGTTAACCCCGGGCTTCAGCCCGGGGCCGGCTGCCGCGCCGCTCGCCACCACTTCAGCGGTATGCCCGACTTGGGAAGCCGCTGAAACATCTGGGGCTCGCTCTCTCCGCGCGGTCCCCGGGCTGAAGCCCGGGGTTAATGCGAGGGGTCTGTCTTGAAACGGTTTTGCCAGTCGCCCCACTTCCGTTCGCACGTCCGCCAGCGCCATCTTCTTCCCCTCCGTGAACGCATACGCCGTGTCGCAATAAGAGCAGCGCAGGTTGCACCCGGTGAGGCGCACGAAGACGCACGGCAAGCCGGCGAAGGTGCTTTCGCCCTGCAAACTCAAATAGATTTCGTTGACCACCAGCGTGTCGGACATCGCGCTCAATTTCGTTGAACCGTTGCAGCGTTACAACGTTGAATCGTCACCGGGCTGGGGCGCGTTGGCGGTAAAAGCGGCCCCGTCTGTTCCTCAATTCTCACTCTCCCGCTACCGGCAAGACCTTTCCCGTTACCGCTGAATTCCCCCGGAGCAGCCAACCCATCAAGGCAAAGCCGCACCAAGCCAGCGCCGGAATATAGAGGCCGAATTCCAGCAACCCCTGCAGCCACCACCCCAGCAAACCCAGCCAGACCGCAAACCGCACCGATCCCCAACGGTCGCCCGCTCTCGGCCTGGTTCGGATCAAAACCCCAATGACAAAAGCCGCGAAAGTTGCCAAACCCAAAAAGCCCGAATCCGACGCTTGCTGCAAATAATCGTTGTGGACGAGTCTGGCCATCTCCGATTCGGGACGTTTGACTTTCGCGTAAGGAATCGCAAACGTCCCCGGCCCTGTCCCGAACACAGGATGCGCCACCGCTGTTTGGGCCGCCGCCTGCCAGTAATCGAATCGCGCGCCGACACTCGTCGCGCCCCGGCGGAAAAACGCCGCGTATTTCACGCCGAACCCAACCAAGCCCACCGCCAGCACCAAGCCAACCAAGACCAGTTTCCATCGCCTCGCGAACGGCAGCCGCAGCAGCGTCATCAACCCCAGCAACAGCATCAGCAGCCAACCGCCCTTCGACCCCGACCAGTAGAGGCAAGCGAGTCCGCCCCCCACCACCACGCCGGCGACGAACCTTCGCGCTGCCAAAGTCAGTTGCGTCACGTCGTTCAGAATCACCGTCAACGCCGCCGGCAGCAGCAGCAGCAACGCTCCCGCCAACGCGTTGGGATAAAACTGCGTCGAAAAAATCCGCTCACTGGACATCTTTTTCAGATATTCCGGCGGGATGGATGGCATTGTCGGATAAATGTTCTCGAAGAAATACTCTCTTGATGCCTTCAGCCCGCCGAAGTGCTGCTCAAATCCCACCGCGATGACCAGCCCCAGCGCCACAATCAAACCCGCGAGAAAAGCCACCGGACTGTCCAGCCGCCCGAGCGTGAAATAGCCAACGTAGAAGCACGCCACGCAGCCGGCGAAGTGTTTCAAGGTGGCGTGGCTGAGCGCCGGGTCCACCGTTTGCGTCCCGGAGAAAATCTGCCAGAGGAACCACGCCGCCGGCAGCGTCAGCAGCCAGCGCGGCCCACGGATTTCCCAGCGCGCGACCACCACGCCCAACGCCGCGAGGATCGCCAGCAGTCCATACCCGAGGCTCACCGGCCAGATGTTGATCACCCACTCCCAGCCATTGGTCGGCCAGGTGTCGAGGCGCTCGAAGATCGCCACGTTGGTAAATTTGAGCAACGCCAGACCGAGGAAGGCGCCGAACAGCACGGCATACCGCCGCGCGAACGTTTCGCCTCCCGCCGCTAATTTTCCGGGCGCAGACGGCTTCATCGGCAAAGCTTCGGCGCGGCGATGGATTTAATTCTACTAGCCGCAATTGGCGGGTTCAAGTGCATGGCCCAAAGCTCCATTCCGTCCCTCGTCAAAGTTGCAGCTTCAACATCCCCACCTCCAGCGCCAGCGCCTCCTGCACGTTCGTGAACAGCAACCGCTGAGTTTGCTCCAACACTTGGAGATTCTGCTGCGCCCGTTCCGGTGAAAGCCGTTTGGCAACCTGCTGCGTCCCGTCAAGGTCCGGGAAATTCAGCAGCCCCGGCCCCGCCGCCAGCGATTGCAGCCACACATCGCGCAACCACCATTGCACCAGCAACAGCACCTCCGCCCGCTGCCGCCGGTACTCGGCCTCCACCGCCGCCTTCAATTCATCCTCCCACTTCTCGCGCAGGTCCTTCTCCGCGTCCGGGTGCTGCTCCAGCGGCGAGCGCGCCGAGAGCGTCTCATCCACATGTGCCCGCAACGCCGCGAGCTTCTGCAGCAGCACATCCATCAGGCGGTAACGGCCCAGCAAACTTTTCTGTTCGCCCGCCGCCAGCGCGCTGAACTGGCCCAGCCATTCCAGTTGCGCCGCGTCGAAGCGCGCCCGCCCCTCGCCCGCAAAATTCAACCGCAGACACCGCGACAAAATCGTCTCCAAAATCCGCGCCGGTTCGGTGCTTAGCAAAATCAAAACCGATTTCGCCGGCGGCTCTTCGAGCGTTTTGAGAAAGGCGTTGGCGGCTTCCGTCTTCAAACGGTCGGCGGCGACAATCACCGCCACCTTGAACGTCGCCTCCGCCGGCTTGAGCTGGATTTCGCGCATCAGTTCGCGCATCTGGTCCACCAAAATCACCCGCGACTTCGATTCCGGCCGCACCCAATGCACGTCCGCGTGCGCCAGACCGTCAATCTTCCGGCAACTCGGACAAGCGTCGCAGCAATCCACCGCCATCCCGCTCGCCTTCAGCGGGCGTTGGCAATTCAGCGTTTTGGCCAGCGTCCGCGCCAGCGCCTCCAACTCGTCGAGCTGATGCCCGGAGAACAAATAGGCATGGCCCAGCCGGCCGCGTTCCAGCGAACGCTGCAACAACTGCACGCCCTGCTCTTGCTCGGGAAAATCTTTGAAGGCCATCGCGCCTCCATGATTTCCGAAACCCGCGCGGCACGTCGAGGTTTTATTCGCCGTGCCAACCGCCCGATCTCACAGAAAGCGTGACAACCGCGCGACGGCTCTTACTCTTTTAGGCCGAGCACGACGAAGCGAAACTATGCCAAAAAAACCTCGTTCAAAGCCCCAACGAAGCTGGCTCCGCCGGCTCCTCCGGCTGACCGTATGGGCGGTGATCTTGTTCGTGGTAGCCGCGCTGTTCTGGCTGCGGGACGCGCTTTACCACCGGTTTGTGGGCTTCCCACGCGTAGCGGCGGCGTGGCAGGCCATCCGCGTCCAGCGCCAGCCAGTAACCGATAACGCCGGCTGGAGCGAGTATCGCGGCATCCTCCACAATCACTCCCATTTTTCCCACGACAGCGACGTGCCGTTCGAGGAAATTCTCCGGGCGCTCAATACCGCCAAGCTGGATTTCATCTGCCTGAGCGACCACTGCGTGGAGGGCCGCGCGGATTTCGACATCCAGTGGCGCGGGCTGCACGACGGAAAGCTTTTCATCCCGGGGTTCGAGATGCGCGAGGGGATGATGCCCTTCGGCGTCGCGTCCGGCGTGGTGTTGAGCAATCGAACCGATCCCGCGATCCTCGCGCACCAGATCGTCACGAACGGTGGCGTGCTCTTTTACGCGCACCCCGAAGAACCGCGGGAGTGGAATCGCCCGGAACTCACCGGCATGGAAATCTACAACCTCCACGTTGATTTCAAACGACTGCCCGGCGGAATGAGCCGCCTACTGCCCGAAGCGCTCGTCAACCTGCGCGCCTATCCGGAGCAGTTTTACAACCTCGCCTTCAAGCGACCCACCGAGTTCCTCCAAAGCTGGGACAATTTGAACCAGACGCGCCACCTCACCGGCATCGCGGCCAACGACTGCCATCAGAACGTGGGCTTTCGCGGAATCTACACGGCGGCGGACACGATCCGCGTCGAGGACACCAGCCCGAAGACGCTGAAGGAAT